>NZ_JAUBRO010000001.1:0-320052 GCF_036701945.1 Microcoleus sp. MON1_C1
GAAGATCCTGAGTTTGAAACGTTCTACACTAAGAACATTCTGCTTAACGAAGGCATTCGTGCTTGGATGGCTCCTACGGACCAACCTCATGAAAACTACATCTTCCCTGAAGAAGTTCTGCCTCGCGGTAACGCACTTTAAAAAAATCAGGATTTGGATTTCAGATTAATTTAAGTTTTTTAAACTAATATGAAATCCACATCCCTATTCCCTGGGGCAGGTGCGGTACTCCCGTGCCCTACTAGGGAAACAAAAAAACCCAAAATCCAAAATCTAAAATCGTTGGAGGTTCTACCGCGTGGTAACGCTCTCTAATTCCTACGCAAGCGGTCGCGACCAAGAATCCTCCGGGTTCGCTTGGTGGTCTGGCAACGCTCGTTTAATCAATCTCTCTGGCAAACTGCTGGGCGCACACGTCGCTCACTCTGGTTTGATCGTTTTCTGGGCCGGAGCAATGACTTTGTTTGAAGTCGCTCACTTTATCCCAGAAAAGCCCATGTACGAACAGGGCTTAATTTTGATGCCCCACGTCGCTACTTTGGGTTGGGGCGTCGGCCCCGGTGGTGAAGTTACGGATATCTTCCCGTTCTTCGTAGTCGGCGTTCTTCACTTGATTTCATCTGCTGTTCTCGGTTTGGGCGGCATTTATCACGCCGTTCGCGGCCCGGAAATTCTCGAAGAATACTCTTCGTTCTTCGGCTACGACTGGAAAGACAAGAACCAGATGACCAATATCATTGGCTACCACCTGATTCTGTTGGGATGCGGCGCTCTGCTGCTCGTAGCTAAAGCCATGTTCTTCGGCGGTGTCTATGACACTTGGGCTCCGGGCGGCGGCGACGTGCGGGTCATTACTAACCCCACTCTGAATCCGGCTGTGATTTTTGGCTACTTGACTCGCTCTCCTTTTGGTGGCGAAGGCTGGATTGTCAGCGTCAACAACATGGAAGATATCATCGGCGGTCACATCTGGGTGGGCCTGATTTGTATCGCTGGCGGTGTTTGGCACATTTTGACCAAGCCTTTCGGCTGGGCTCGCCGCGCCTTAATCTGGTCTGGCGAAGCTTACCTGTCTTACAGCTTGGGCGCTTTGTCCCTGATGGGATTCATTGCTTGCTGCTTTGTCTGGTTCAACAACACTGCTTACCCCAGCGAATTCTACGGCCCGACGGGCCCGGAAGCTTCTCAAGCGCAAGCTTTGACCTTCCTGATCCGCGACCAACGCTTGGGTGCTAACGTCGGTTCTGCACAAGGCCCCACCGGTCTGGGTAAATACCTGATGCGCTCTCCTACTGGCGAAATCATTTTCGGCGGTGAAACGATGCGTTTCTGGGATTTCCAAGGCCCTTGGTTGGAACCCTTGCGCGGTACTAACGGTTTGGACTTGAACAAAATCAAGAATGACATTCAGCCTTGGCAAGCTCGCCGCGCGGCTGAATACATGACTCACGCTCCTCTGGGTTCTTTGAACTCTGTGGGCGGTGTGGCGACTGAAGTTAACTCGTTTAACTTCACTTCTCCTCGTTCTTGGCTGTCCTGTTTCCACTTTGTGATGGGTTTCTTCTTCTTGGTCGGCCACTTGTGGCACGCTGGTCGCGCTCGCGCGGCTGTCGCTGGCTTTGAGAAGGGTATCGATCGCGAAAATGAACCAGTGCTGTCTATGCCTAATTTGGACTAATCGATCGAATTTATTTCTGATTTGATGGTCTAGTTGAAAAAGGCTCCTGCTTAACGGCAGGAGCTTTTTTTTGAACCCATATCTGGAAAAAGCTGCGGATTGTCGATCGACTGTTCTCCGAGCCCGCTAGCAGCAGATAAAATCCTAGACGTAGAAATCCGGTTTCTGAGTTAACCTTTTGAATTCCATGGTGTTTCTTTCCGTCAGCTCTTTCCTCAGCGAGCTTTTGCATCCAGGACTGAAATATTTCGGTGCGACCTTCATCGGTGGCTGTGAATGACTCTGCAAGTCTTGAAACTTGACAATTTTAATCCGTTGGGGTAGAGAGCTTGCAAGGCAGGCTCTACAAAGTTTATATTTAAAGTACAAAAGTTTTAATTCCACACAATGGAAAGTTGCAATTTTAAGGCCGATCGCTACAGGTGAAAAACTAATCGACGATCGCCATCAGGATATTTATATTTTATTAAATGGCTGTGCTTGCCGAATTTTTTAACAGGCACAAAACTTTTGGGCGGCTTACTGTTATTGCTAGGAAAGCAAAAGATTAATAATGGACTCATTAAAGATCGAAAATGTCAAGGTGATGTTCGATCGAGCAAATTTACTCGATCGCATCGCAAACCGCATTCGCCACTCTCTAGAACTGCCAGAAATTCTGAGCGCAACAGCAGCGGAAGTTCAATCGTTCTTGGGAACAGACAGAGTAAAAATATACAAGTTTCATAGCGACGGCAGCGGTGAAGTGATTGCCGAATCAATTAACGGCAACCGCTTGCCCTCCCTATTGGGACTGCATTTTCCAGCCGACGATATTCCCCCTCACGCCCGCGAACTGTTCGCGCAAGTACAGGTGCGATCGATCGTCGATATAGATTCCGGGCTGCTAGGCCACAGTCCCCACCGCGACGCGGTTTCCGGTCAACTGCTGCCCGACGAAGTGCGCTTTCGCGCGGTTGACCCCTGCCATGCTGAATACTTGACTGCACTCGGCGTCAAGGCTTGCTTGGTAGTACCAATTTTTCACGGCGAAGAATTCTGGGGGTTGTTGGTATCTCACCACTCCGAGTCCCGGAGTGTCGCAGAACACGAACTGCAAGGCGTTCAGATGGTGGCAGATCAGCTCGGCGTCGCCATAGCCCAATCAACCCTCCTCGCCCAAGCGAGGGCGAAAGCTCAACGGGAAGCTGCAGTCAACCGCGTCGCCGCAGCCCTTAACTCCCAGCCAGCGATTGAACTCCAAACAGCTTTGGTAGAATCGGTAGCAGCACTAGACGCCGCCGGCGGCAGGCTGTGCATTTTCGCCACACCATTCATTTTCGACAGCACCAAGGTTACGAATCTAGTTTCCGATTCGGATAACTCGAATCGGGAACTCACAGTCTACACTTGCGGCTCAGGGCCGAAGATGGGAATTTCGGCAAAATACCCGCAGGTGGAGCAATACAGCGTTTGGCACGAATATTTTAAATCCGGCGAGCAACAGGTTTGGGCAATTCCCGACTTGTACCAAATTAGCCATTTGAGAAGCCTGCAACCTGCATTTCGATCGACCAAAATTCGGAGCATTTTAATCGTACCGCTCAGAACCCGCCAGCAAATATTCGGTTACTTGACCATTTTTCGAGAAGAATTTGACACCGAAACTCTCTGGGCCAGACAGTTTGATAGCGACGGGCGGCTCGCCCAATCTCGGATATCTTTTGAAGCGTGGAAAGAGTCAAAAAATGCCCAAATTCGCGAATGGAAGGCTGAAGAAATTGAGTTGTTCCAAATTTTTGGCAGCCACTTTTCTAATGCTATTAACCACTCCCAACTCGATCAACAAATAGAGGAACTTAACACAAATTTAGAAAATCAAGTTCAAAAGCGCACCGCTCAACTGCAGCAGTTGACCCAACAGCAGCGAGTGCTGTTTGAAGTGGTGGCAAAAATGCGGCAATCCCTCGACTTGAACAAGATTTTTAGCACGATGTCCCAGGAAGTGCGGCGGGCTTTAAATGCCGATCGAGTTGCGGTTTACCGCTTCGATCCCGCGTCGGAATTTAACGACGGCGAATTCGTTGCCGAAGATGTTTTGCCAGATTTTGTGTCAGCCATGGCAGTCAAAGTGCACGATCGCTGCTTTGGAGAAAACTACGCCAATCTCTACTCTCAGGGGCGAGTTCACGCAATGTCCGACATCAGACAGGCCGGACTGCAAGATTGTTATGAGCAAGTATTGCAGCAATTTCAGGTCAAAGCTACTTTAGTTGCACCGATTATGAAAGGCAAGGATCTTTGGGGGTTGCTGTGCGTACACCAATGTTCGGCTCCCCGCAACTGGGAATCTTCCGAAATTAAGTTTGCTACCCAAATTTCCGCTCAGCTCAGCATCGCCTTAGAACAAGCAGATTTACTCGCTCAAACTCAGCAGCAAGCAGTTGAGTTGCAGCGAGCAGCAGAGCAGGAGCGAATACTGTTTGAGGTAGTTGCTAAGATTCGACAATCTCTAGATTTAAATACAATTTTTAGCACGACAACTACAGAATTGCGCCGGATTTTAAAGGCCGATAGAGTGGGCGTTTATCGCTTCGATACGGACTCAAATTTTAATGAAGGCCAATTTATTACCGAAGATGTTTTGCCAGATTTTCCTTCAGCAATGGATGTGAAAATTCGCGATCAGTGTTTTGGAGAGAACTATGCAAATAAATACAGCCAGGGACACATTCAAGTGTTGCCAGATATCGAAAGTGCGGGACTCTCAGACTGCCACGCTGCTATTTTAGCTCAATTTCAAGTTAGATCTCAAGTGATTATGCCGCTGATGAATGGCAGCGAGCTTTGGGGCTTGCTGTGCCTGCACCAGTGCGACAGTTCGCGCAATTGGAAAACTTCGGAAATCCAGTTTGCTACGCAAGTAGGATCTCAGTTGAGCGTAGCATTAGAACAAGCAGATTTGCTCGCTAAAACGCGCCAGCAAACGGTCGATTTGCAGGCGGCAGCCGAGCAACAGCGGATACTGTTTGAAGTGGTGGCAAAGATTCGAGAATCTCTCGATATTAACGCAATTTTTAAGACTGCAACCCAAGAAGTTTGTCAGTTTATGCAAGTCGATAGAATTGCTGTTTATCGCTTTAATCCTGATTGGGGTGGCCAATATGTGGCAGAGTTTGTGAAAGATGGCTGGATAAAATTGATCGGGGAAGGTATCAGTACGGTTTGGCAAGATACTTATTTGCAGGAAAACCGAGGTGGCAGGTATGCCAATAATGAAACTCTAGCCGTTGACGATATATATCAAGCTTCCCACTCGGAGTGTGTTGTCGGTATTTTAGAGCAATTTCAAGTGAAGGCTTATGCGATCGCGCCGATTTTTGTAGGACAACAACTTTGGGGTTTGCTCACAGCCTATCAACATTCTGGGCCCCGCTGTTGGGAAAGTTCAGAAGTTAACTTTTTAGCTCAGATTGCCAATCAGTTAGGCGTAGCTATCCAACAAGCCGATTTGCTAGCTCAAACCAGACGCCAAGCAGAACAAATCGCTCAAAGTTTAAAAGATTTGCAGCACACTCAAGCTCAATTGATTCAAACTGAAAAAATGTCTGGTTTGGGGCAACTGGTAGCTGGGATTGCTCACGAAATTAACAATCCGGTTAATTTTATTTACGGCAATCTCAATCACGCTAGTGAATATACTGCTAGCTTACTGAGTTTGCTGGAACTTTACCAGCAGCAATATCCCGATTCTAGTCCTGAAATAGACAAATTGAGTGAAGATATTGACGTGGAGTTTCTGCTAGAAGATTTGCCAAAATTGCTATCGTCAATGAAGGTGGGAGCAGATCGCATCCGTCAAATAGTTCTGTCTTTAAGGAATTTCTCTCGTCTTGACGAAAGTCAAATGAAGGCGGTTGATATTCACGAAGGGATTGACAGCACGCTGTTAATTTTACAGCACAGGCTGAAATCTAATGGGGACAGTGCAAACATTGTGCTAGTGAAAGAATACGGCACTTTGCCTTTGGTTGAGTGTTATGTTGGACAGTTGAATCAGGTGTTTATGAATGTAATTGGGAATGCGATCGATGCTTTAGATTCGCACAAGTTGCTCGCTGACCAATCGGTGGCTCCTCAAATTAAAATCTCTACTTCTGTCGGTCAACTTAATGGCACTATTCCTAGCGCGGTGATTCGGATTTCTGACAACGGCACGGGAATTTCGGAATCTATGAGAAAACGCATATTTGACCCTTTTTTCACCACTAAGTCGGTGGGGAAAGGTACAGGATTGGGACTGTCAATTAGTTACCAAATTGTGGTAGAAAAACACGGTGGCGTTTTAAAATGCAATTCGGAATTGGGGAAAGGTACTGAGTTTGCGATCGAGATTCCGCTTCGACAGCAGCCAGCAGTCATTACTCATTAGTCATTATTGTAAAATCCAGCCAAGAGTCAACAATCAACAATCACGGACGCTGCCACCAGAATTGATATAATTAATCTGCGTTAATCTGTGTTATTCTGCCCTCATCTGCGCTTAAAAAAAGAGAATGTATTAACCGCAGATGACAAGGGATTGACGCTGATTGACGCAGATGAAAAGAAGAGAAATAGGAAAAATTCCGATGCTAACAGATTTGGAATCAGGCTTGATCGTGCGTATGCGATCGCATAGCCACCTTGCGGCATCGCGTGTGACAGTTGCCTAAGTCCTGATGCCAAAAGATGCCTATTGAATTGACTTTCATAGATTAGTTTCGCTCTTTTTTAGTTCTTGTTGGAGAGTATTCTTGACACGATCGTACTCAACCTCGATTTGAGCCAAAAGGGTTGAGGCTCGATCGAGTTCACCCGAGGTACTCATAACTTCTAGCGCGGCACAAAGCTGGGCCAGAGGAGCCGCGCTTAGGTTCGCACTGCTGCCTTTGAGGGTATGAGCGGCTCGGTTTAGGCTTTGAGTATCCGCTTGGGCGATCGCTAATTTCATAGCTTGTAGCAACTTGAGAGATTCCTCAAAGTAGCAGGTCGCCAGCAAGCTCAAAATCTGGGTTGAATCTTCATCGATGCTGCTACAGAAGGCTTGCAGTTCTGTAAGGTTAACCGCTGGCACATCAATTTCTGGCTTGTTGCTATCTGATTCCTGCTTTTGGGCCTGCTGCTGTTCCTGGTTGGGTGGACACTGACTCAGCGCTTGGATGAGAGCCTCTACTCGAATCGGTTTACTGATATAGTCATTCATGCCAGCATCCAGACAAAGCTCGCGATCGCCCTGCATGGCATTCGCCGTCACTGCAATAATCCAGGGACGAGCATGAGCAGGCCACTCCTCACCAATACGACGGCTGGCTTCTAGTCCATCCATCTCTGGCATTTGTACATCCATCAGCACTACATCATAAGGCTGGCGGTGCAGGGCTTCCAAGACTTCTAATCCATTGGCAGCAACATCAGCCCGGTATCCCAAACGCTCTAACAGCAGCAGTGCCACCTTGTGATTCACCAGATGATCCTCTGCTAACAGAATTCGCAGCGGGAGTTTTTGAGCCAATTTAATATCATCCTCAACAGAGCTAGGGGGCCGCTGTTGAACTTTTGTCGGTTGAGCTTGTAGTGCCTGAGTCAGCACTTCATAGAGCTGGGATTGTTTGATGGGTTTGCTTATACAAGCCGCAAAGTGGGTGGAGAGCGCTGAAGAAGTCGCTTCTGGTTTGCCCATTGAAGTCAGCAGCACCAGAGGTAAACGGTGGGACTTAGGATGCTGGTGGATGGCTGAGGCGAGTGTGAGGCCGTCCATTTGTGGCATTTGCATATCTAAAATAGCGACATCAAACGTTTCTCCACTCTCAAGCCAGTTGAGCGCTTCCACAGCCGATTGGGCAGCCAGACTCTGCATCCCCCAACTCTGGGCTTGCAGCGTCAGAATTTGTCGGTTAGTGGGCTGGTCATCCACGATTAATAAACGCTTGCCAGATAGTTCTGGTACTATTTCCATTGGTTCCTCTAACTCAGTAGCAACAGCGGGTGCGACAATCGTGAAGTAGAAGGTAGAACCCATTGTGATTCGATGAGGCTGAGCGGCTTGCCATTTTGGGGAAGGGGTTCCTCCGACGTGGCCTCGGCTCTCGACCCAAATCATGCCGTTCATCGTTTCACAAAGTCGCTTACTAATCGCCAGACCTAAACCAGTCCCTCCATACTGCCGAGTCGTCGAAGCATCTACTTGACTAAAAGACTTGAACAGTCGATCGAGGCGGTTGGCTGGAATGCCAATCCCTGTGTCTTGAATGGCAAACTGAATTTCATACAAGCTTTCTGACAAGTTCCCAGGCTCAGAAATCGTTTTGTCAGAATCAACTAGAGAGGCTTGCACCGAAATGGTCACTTCCCCTGTTTCGGTAAACTTAATCCCATTGTTGAGCAAGTTAACTAGAATCTGACGCAGACGGGTGACATCACCCAAAATGAACTTAGGAGTCTGAGGCTGGATCAGGTAGCCCAACTCAATATCCTTCTCATCTGCTTTAACTGCAAGTTGGTCGATCGCACCTTCTATGCAATCTCTCAAGCTCAAGGGATACATTTCTAGCTCCAGCTTGCCCGACTCAATTTTGGAGAAGTCGAGGATGTCGTTGATGATACTCAGAAGGGTATCCCCACTATTGCGAATCGTCTCGATAAAGTCTCGCTGTTGAGCCTTGAGTTCTGTATCGAGCAGTAGTCCCGTCATACCAATAACCGCATTCATGGGAGTGCGAATTTCATGGCTCATCATCGCCAGAAACTCACTTTTGGCTCGGCTCGCTGCTTCTGCTTCCCGTCTAGTTTGCTCCAGGGCAAAGTTTTTCAGAGTTAATTCTTCTCGTTGTCGAGTTTCTTGCTCTAGTAATTTGGCTTGAGCTAGGGCAATTCCTACTTGAGCCGCGACTGATTCTAGCAACTCCACTTGATCGGCGGTCCAATGACGGTAGCGATCGCACTGGTGCAAACAAATGGCACCATTCGGTTCTCCTTGGTAAGAGGTTCGCACTGCTAATATCGCTCTCAATTTGAGACTGGTACAAATAGAATGAGCACAGGTGAGCAATAATTCGCAATAGACATCCGGGGAGGCGATCGCTTCATCCCCAGCCATCAACTGTTTTGTATAAGCAGGACTCGCCGCCAGAATGTCATGCTCCCCGCTGGGGGCATATCCGGGTGCTAGATACTCTGCAACGACAGGAAACTGAGGCTGTGGATTGTTCAAGTATGTGCGAATTAAGCAGCGACTGACCCCAAAAGTTTGCCCAATCTGAATAGCAGCCGTTTCAAATATCTGCTGAGCATTGAGGCTTTGACGAATTTCTTGGGTAATTTGCTTCAGCAGTAGGGCTTTTTGCAACTGTCGCTGTAGTGCTTCTTCTGCCTGCTTGCGATCGCTAATATCCTTCATGAAGCAGTGATGCCCCACAAACACATTTTGCTCGTCATAAGCAGAGACCATCACCACTTGTTTATAGAAGATCGTGCCATTTTTTCGCATCCCCCTAGCTTCCACTTCGACTCTGCCGTCTCTCAACATTTGCTCATAAGCAGCCACCATCCTTCCAACATCTTCAGGATGAACAGTTTTTTGGCATTCCATCCCTAGCATTTCCTCTGGCTGATATCCGCAGATGGCTGCATAAGTTTCGTTAACGAAGATATAGCCTCCTTGAGGGTCGAGCCGAGAAATGCCTGCCACGGCATTTTCTAGCGCTGCACTCATTTGTTGCAGTTCCGCTTCGGCGCGCTTGCGAGCGCTAATTTCAATTAGAATGCAACCCACTGCTATAGGCTGCTCTGCATTTTTGAAAATGGGAAAGTGAGAAACGAGCCAGTAGCGCTTGGCACCCGTTTGGCTGGATACTTCTGAGCTCATTTCCAAGCTGATGGAAGGTTGTCCTGTCGTTAAAACCTGTTGTAACAGTGCATTTATACCAGGAGCAAATTCCCCCAACATCTCATCAGTTGTCTTACCTAAGTGAGCCTCCACAGAGTGGCCATTAATTTCAGCTAGTGCCTCATTGATTTGTAAAAATCGAAACTGCCGATCGTGGATACATAGCCCCACTCCTGCCAGGGAAGCTCCTTTAAAGAAAGCATTCAATAATTGCTCTCTGGCTTGAATTTCCTGCTCTAAGTTTTTGCGCTCGGTAATATCGCTGTGAGAACCAGTCATACGGACAACTCTGCCCGCTTCATCCGAAAGCGCTTGCCCTCGAGTCAAAATCCACTTGTAGCTCCCATCCTTACAACGCATTTGAAATTCTGTACTATAAAAGGGAGTTTTGCCCTCAAAGTGATCTTGAATTACTTGCGTCACCCAATTGAGATCATCGGGATGCACTCGCTTGCTCCATTCGTCCAGGTGATGGGGAATTTCATGGTCCTCGTAGCCCAACATTTCTTTCCAGCGAGCCGAGAAGAATACTTCATTGGTGTTGACGTTCCAATCCCATACCCCATCATTACTACCGCGTAGGGCGAGTTCCCACCGCTCTTCACTCGCTTGCAGAGCGACTTCTGCCTCATGCCGTTCAATTTCACTACCAATCCATTGAGCCATCAGCTTCAGTAATTCCACATGGGCAGATTTAAAGCTGTCTGCACGGGGAGATTTACTAGAAAAGCTGAGGGTACTGTAGACTTTGCCTGCAACTAACACTCGTGTTCCAATATAAGCTTCTATGCCAAGGGCAAGATAGGCAGGATGGTAACGCCATTTTGAGGTCTCTGTATGTTGGATGGTTAGGGGTTCATTTGTGTCTAAAGCTTCACAGCACAAAGTTTGGTTAACATCAAAGACATCACCTGGTTTCAGGACTCCATCGGGCGATCGTGCCACCATCACCTCATAACGGTTATTTTGCACACGAGCCAAGATACCACTTTCAAGCCGAAAGGTCTGACATCCCATGTCAATCAACGCTTGGATGCGCTGCTCAAAGTTGAGATTTTGGCTAGCAGTGACTTGATATAAAGCTCGTATTGCCGCCTCTCTTGTTATTAGTTCAGCTTCGGCTTGTTTACGTCTCTTAATTTCAGCTTTCAGAGATCGATTGATTTTGGATAATCTTTGCGTTCGTTCTTGAACCCGCTGTTCTAATGTAGCGTTGACGTGTTTAAGCTCCCTAAATTTTTGATTTAGCGCGATCGCCATCAATTGAAAATTGCTAGCAAGCTCATTGATTTCAGTAACAAAACTATGTTTCCATTCAAATGTTTTTTCTGAAAGCTGGTTGGGTAAGTCAGTAGTCGCCAGAGCTAAAAAGGATAATGGCTTGACCAGTCGTTCGCTAACCACCGTTGCCAACAAAAATGCCAACATTGTGATGACCAGAAGAATAATCAGATCTATCCTGTAGCGACTTTGTAAATTTTCTACATAGGACTCTGCTGGAATTTCTAAGCGTAATCTCCAGTTCAGCTCAGCAGGGTTAATCGTAAATTCCTGTATATATAGAGAGTTTTTCCAACGGATCATTGGATAGTTGCCCTTGCTAGGAACCCACTGCTGCAAGGTTCCCTCTAAGGTGCGAGTGCTGCCATCTTTTGACTCCTGAACAGAGTTCAAAAGCTTTTGGTCGGATTGATTACTGGCAATCAGTCGGTTGTTTGGATCTAGCAATGTAATGCGTAGTTGCTGATTGTTTTTCTGGAAAATGTATAGAGATTGGATCTGGCTCAATGCTAATGAACCGTGGATCAGCCCAAGGAAATGACCTTGAACTTGCAGGGGAACATTCAATGCTACATGAGGTTCGTCAATTAATAAATCGTTGTGGATAGGAGTCATCCAAGGTTTCAACCCCTGTTGAGCCAGGGTAATTAGAGATTTATGTTGGGTGCTTTGTTCAATCAACCGCCGACGGGTTTGATTTAAAGGAGAAGAGGCTGCTAAAACTGTTCCAGATGAATCAGCCACATAAATGTTCTCGAAATCTGGAAACCACTGCTCGATCAGGCTAATGTCTTGTTGCAGTCGATCGGATGATTGAATCGCTTGATTAGCAGCAGTGGCGGTTTCAGGGATGAGCGCTTTTTCAGCTAATGTATTCAAGGCTAAGAGATGTTGCTGATACCATCTAGATACACCGCTACTGAGATTTGTTCCGTTTGTTTGTAACTCAGTTTGCACGGTCGTCTGAATTTGAGCGAGCCAGTATCTACCATCAATAACTAATAGGAGCAGTCCTGGAATAAAGACAAAAGCAACCAACAGATGAAAAATAGTTTGTTTTAATGAGAGGGCATGGATATTCTTTGAACGATCAACCTGTTTATCAACGGGTGCATAAACAATGATAAAGCTGGCAACTAAGGCATTAAAAATGCCGTTAACTGCTTGTTTGCACATAACTAGCAGGACTTGAGCCGCTTCCATGTGCAGCATTTGACCGTAGAAAAGCCAAACGAGAGGCATCCCAATTAAGAACCAGTAAATCCCATCAACTAAAAGGAGGTTCGGATCTTTGCGCTTCTTGCAACGAAACCCTACAAACAGAGCCTCAATTACCAAAATAATTGTGGCGTATGGATGATTCCAAAGAACATAAGTATAGCTGCCTGCTATTAGACTGGCCAAGGCTCCCCAGCCCCAGCCAAAGTAGTAAGTAATAATCAGTATTGCAATACTGCCAAAGAGGAAATCAACCCCAAATAAAAGAGAGAAACTGAAATAGTTGCCCAGAAAACCCGCACCAGTGAGAAGGGCGATCGCACCAAACCATCTTTTATCCCGCACTGAGGTAGACTCTCCCATAAACTTTTATAATCGCTAGTTGCTGAATATGACCTGATTCCGATAAAAAAAGCGCTATAGAGCCGATCTGTTATTTACCTGACAGTTTCCATGAAGATCGCACCACCGATTATTTAAGCTTTAATACTAAAAGCAAGGCTTACTCATGCAGGACTTGATATTTCGCTCAACTTTAAAAAAAAAATTATTCCCAATTACGAGAGGCATAGTTTATACTCTTATGATTTAATGAGTAAACTCATTAACTGTATGAGTGTTGGTACAAAAAGTATTACGACCTTGGTCTTTGGCTTGATAAAGTGCTGCATCGGCAGCAGTAATTAAAGTTTCTGGCAGGCTCTCTTGGGTGGGAATCACAGTGGTAATACCGAAGCTGAGCGTAATGCAATGATTCGGAGAACTCTTATGGACTATTGCTAAATCTTGGATGCGAGCCTGCATTTTTTTAACGATGTGTACGGCTCCCTCAAGCTCTGTGTCGGGCAAAATCACTACAAATTCTTCACCTCCATAACGTGCGACTAAATCTCCAGCTCGATTAATACTGCGATTGAGAGCTGTGGCAACTTGCTGTAAACATACATCCCCTGCTTGGTGTCCATAAGTATCGTTGTAAGGCTTGAAGAAATCGATATCACACAAAATTAGTGACAAAGGAGTTTGCTGCCTCGTCATGCGTCGCCACTCGTGCTCTAGCTGTTCGTCAAACTGACGGCGATTGGCAATCTGAGTCAAACCGTCTATTGAGGCTAGGTATTTTAATTGTCGATTGGCGGCCTCTAGCTGCTTGTAAATTAGGGTTTGTTGCTGTTGCAAGTGGAATTGCTGAATCAACCGCCGCACTCTCTGTCCCAGAACAGCCCAGTGAATCGGCTTAGTGATATAGTCAGCCGCTCCTGCTGCAAACGCTCGATCGACAGATTCTTTGTCTTCCAAGCTAGTAATCATCAAAATAGGTGGGCGATCGCTCTCAGGCACTTCAGATAATTTTTGACAACAAGCAAAACCATCCATAGTAGGCATCACTGCATCTAGCAGGATCAGGTCTGGATGTACTTCCTCATAAGCTGCTAGCCCTGTCAACCCATCACTAGCTTCCACCACTCGGTATTTTTCCTTCTGTAAATACAGTCGAAGTTGCAAACGAATCAAGGCATCGTCATCCACTATGAGAATTAGAGAGGACGGTTCCGTAGATGGGCTAGTCGAAATGGCTGACTCTTCTAATGATTGATACATACGTCATGGTGTATCTTAAGCTGTGGAAACATTCTAGCCTAGCATATTTTGATCTTGGGAGGGAAAGTGAAATTGTGGCAAATATATCAGAAATAATACACCAGCTAAGCTTCCGCAACAACATCCTAGGCAGCGTCGGGTTTGTTAAACCAACAGCCACAGTCTACTTAAAATTTCTCGCTTTTTTTCGGAGATATAAAGTCTGGTAAGCCGCGCTAATTTGTGTAGGTATGTAATTATTTTTGGGGGAGTTAAACAGTTTTTACAACGCCGATCGAGCTTTAACGGACGATCGCCAGTTATCCCTCGAACGATCGCCCATTCTCCCGCGATCGCCGATCGGATAATATGCTATATTTCTCAACTTAATTCAGGCTTTTTCAGGTACATCAAATTCCTGCCTCATCTTTGAGCGATCGCCAGCTTTATTTTTGGGGAATACATCTGATGGTCACACGATCGCGTATAGCTTCGCCCTTAGTTGAACGTTTGTTCGCACTAGGAAGCTCTGACTGCAAAATGGCGTAAGCTTTGTTAAGAAACATCTACAGCGTTCTGCGCGAGCTGGGATAGGTTTTTTCTCTTTTTTCTCCCAATAATCCCCCCAGATAGTGTCTAAACTCCTGTCTTTGGGCTTGAGTGGGGAACACATCGTCAAAGCGTTGGCACCATCTTTCAAAGCATGGGGGCATGGATGTCCAAACTGTTTCTCTCATCAGATTCCATCAGGAAAGAGACTAGCCTAAAAACCTTACCCTATATATATTAGCTCTATTTATCGCTCATTTTTTGGCTAAAGTCCCGCTATCAAAAACAGAAGCTATACTATAATCACTTGGAAACAATAAGTTAAGTTGATGGAGGTCACTTACTATGGGAGTAGCACTGTCGGATGTTTCTCAAAGCTTTCAAAAAACGAAAGAATTTTTGACAGAAAAAGTCGGAAAAGCAGTTAATTCGGTTTTACAAGCAACCGCCGAAGCTAAATCTTCTCTCTCCGAATCTGCGAATCAGGCAAAAGAAGCTCTCACTCAAACTACGAATTCTGCCGTTAATACTGTTAATCAAGCTACGAATAATGCTTTAGGTACTGTAGCGGATAAAACCGAAAAAGCGAGGATTTCTCTATCTGAACTCGCGAATCAAGCCGTTAGTCGCGTCAGTGAAACTACCAACAAAGCTGTTGATGCTGTTTCTCACTCTGCGGCAACTGCTAAAGAAACTATTAATCAAACTACTAACTCGGCCGTCAATCCTCTGAATCCAAGCACTAGCCAAGCTTTAGAGAGTGTAACTCAAGCTACAGAAAAGGCTAAGGCTTCATTAGAAGATAGCCTTCAAAAGGCAGGAATTATCAGCGATGCCACTTCCAATGCCCTTCAAAGTGCTATCGATGGTATGTTTAAAAATTGGATGGATTCGCACCCTGTAGTCTTCTGGTTGGTGAGTCACCCGCTGATATCTTTAGCAATGTTGCTACTATTTATATTCATTATCTTGGGTTTCTTACAGGCTTTAGGTAACTTTTTTGCAAAAGGATGGTTATTTATTCTGCAAATCCCTTTAAAATTGATGCAAGGGGTTTTGAGTCTCGGCTCTAAATCTGTAAGTAATCTGGGTGGAGTGGTTGTAAACTCATTGGTTTCAAAGAATCCCAAAGACAAAAATAATTCAGCTTTACAATTGAGGGGAGTTGAATCAAACAGTTTGGAGTCTCAGGAACGAATTGCTAATATTTTGATAAGGTTGGAGGCAATTCGACAAGAGCAGAATCAGCTTTTACAAGAAGCCTCGGCTATTTTAAGCAACAAAATTAAGGCAGAGTGAGAAGGTGTGACCCGATCGCAATTCGTGGTAAATTTAATACATCCAGGCTTTCCATCAAAGCCAGAGCCATGAAGGCTTGTAGTCGATCGCTCAATACGCCATGCCCGATTCAGAATTTTCCGACGATTTAAAATGGACGCCAGAAGCCAAGGCGAAGCTGAAAAATATTCCCTATTTTGTCCGGGGACAAGCTCGCGTCCGCATCGAGCAGTTGGCCCGCGAAGCGGAAACCGAAGTCGTCACCGTTGACTTAGTTGAGCAAGCTCGCATTGAGTTTGGGCAATAAGGGCTCGAAATGTACGCTAAAGCTTTAAACTATAAGTTGCCTGATTTTGATGTTCACAGAGCTACTGAGTCACCCGTGCGGAAAATAGTTATTGCTGGCAACTGGAAAATGTACAAAACTAGGGCTGAATCCCTAGAGTTTCTTCAAGGATTCATGTCCTGCCTGACCGAAACCCCAGAGGAACGGGAAGTCGTGCTTTGCGTTCCCTTTACCTCCTTGGCTGTCCTCTCGAAAAATTTGCACGGCAGCCGGATCAGACTCGGTGCTCAGAACGTCCACTGGCAAGAGTCAGGAGCTTTTACTGGGGAAATTTCCGGGCCAATGCTCAGTGAACTTGGTGTGCGTTATGTCATCATCGGCCACAGTGAGCGGCGCCAATATTTTGGGGAAACTGACGAAACGGTGAATTTGCGGCTGAAAGCTGCTCAGAAATACGATTTAATTCCGATTCTGTGCGTTGGGGAAACCAAGCAGCAGCGAGATGCAGGCGAAACAGAAGCTCACATTTTTTCTCAATTGGAAAAAGATTTGGTTGGTGTTGACCAAAATAAGTTAGTCATTGCTTACGAGCCGATTTGGGCGATCGGCACTGGCGATACTTGCGAAACAAAGGAAGCTAACCGAGTTATTGGTTTGATTCGCAGTAAATTGACTAATCCTGACGTGCCAATTCAGTACGGCGGCTCTGTTAAACCGGAGAATATTGATGAAGTTATGGCGATGCCGGAGATTGACGGGGTTCTGGTAGGCGGTGCGAGTTTGGAAGCTGCGAGTTTCTCGCGCATTGTCAATTATCAGTAATAGGTAATTGCTAATTGGTAATTGCTAATTGGTGGTTGTACCGGGAGTTTTGATGTTGAGAAATAACAATCTCTACCAGTTACCCGAAAATCTTTCTGTACCAGTTGATGATGGGGCAACTAACCACCTTTTGGGATTGCAACTTCCTTTAATTTAGTTAGAAAGTGTGCTTCCTCCTCACCCAACAGCCATGAAAGAGCTTCATAATGCAGCGCAATGGGCTACGGCAAGCAAGGCTCGACAAGACGAGATTGTCAATGCCCTTGTTTGGCAACTCAATGGCTTTGAAGTGGCTGATGCGAAAACATATACTTCAGAGCAGCCCATCCGTATCTTCTCTATACGCGAAAAAGCAACAGGTATTGTGTTTCTCCTGATTCCTGGTGGCACCTTCATGATGGGATTTGATGACACCCAGAAGCAGGCACTGGTCGCGCTTGGCAGACAAGTAATAAAAGACGATGAACAAGATGTAGTAGATATTATTGATGACAGCTTCATCAACAGTAACTTTTGGCATCCTGTTCATCCGGTACACCTTGCTCCCTTTCTCTTGGCGCGTTTTCCCTTGCGCTGGAGCGAAGCCAATGAGTTGATTTCCGTTGACGAGAGCAACTTCTTATACAGAGATTATTTGAACGGGCCGCCCATGCCTAATGCAGAGGTAGCATATCTATCTATCGAGGAAGTAGAAGCCTTGTTACAAGCCTCTGGACACGTTCTTCCCTCAGAATCGCAGTGGGAATATGCTTGCCGTGCAGGAAGTACAACACTGTTTTTCTGGGGGAACGATTTGTCAAACCTTTACTTAGTAGAAAATTTCAACAATAAAGCTGCCAACGATGCCGCCAGCAACCGCTTTGGCTTGGTGAACATGGGATTTCACGGCGACATCTGTGCAGACATTTGGCACGACAACTATGAAGGCGCTCCCTCAGATGGCTCACCTTGGCTTAGTGGGAAGAGTAGTAATGGCGAGCGCGTTGTGCGGGGCGGTGCAGCAGTTGTCTATCCTTGGCAGGGATGCTACGAATGGCTGAGTATGCTTTCTGCCCTTCGCTCTGGCTCTGGTGCTGGCGAAGAACTTGGTGTCAATGTGCGTCTGGCACATCTGCTGCCCATGCTCTAACTGATCGGAATAATAATTTGGATGATGTCAGTGCAAGCTTAAGAGCTCGCTACCCAAATCGCGAGGGGGACGCTCACACTACATAATTCCTATGCCAACGGATTTGATATGACAAATAACCTCAAAAAAATTACAATTAGAAATAAATCTTTCGAGTGGGGAAAACGCACTTATTTAATGGGCGTTTTGAATGTAACCCCTGACAGTTTCAGCGACGGCGGTGATTTCAACACCCTAGAATCTGCTTTAGCGCAAGCGGAAAGTATGGTAAAATCGGGGGTAGATATTATTGATATTGGCGGTCAATCTACTCGACCTGGTGCAGTGGAAATATCCTCTTCCGAGGAGATCGATCGCGTTATACCTCTGGTACACATACTGCGACAAAAAGCCGAGATTTTTGGCTCAGTTCCTATTTCTGTCGATACTACTAGAGCGCAGGTTGCCAAAGCTGCGGTTGAGGCGGGAGCTGATATAATTAACGATATTTCGGGAGCCACTTTTGACTCAGAAATGCTGTCAACAGTTGCTCAGTTAAAAGTGCCAATAATTTTAATGCACATTCGGGGAACTCCCCAGACGATGCAAAAACTCACAGATTATCGGGATTTAATTGGGGAAATCGGGGAATTTTTAGAGAGTCGAATTGCGGCGGCAGTTGCTGCGGGGATTGACAAATCTCAAATAATTCTCGACCCTGGTATTGGCTTTGCCAAGACTTACAGTCAAAACTTAGAAATCCTGCGATATCTGCGAAAATTCCGTGTTTTAAACTGTCCGATTTTAGTCGGAGTATCGCGAAAAAGCTTCATCGGTCACATTTTGAATCAGCCAGAAGCGAAACAAAGAATGTGGGGGACAGCGGCGGCTTGTACAGGTGCGATCGCAAATTCGGCAGATATCTTGCGCGTTCACGATGTCAGAGAAATGCGCGATGTCTCTCAGGTAGCCGACGCCATCTTCCGATATCAGTCTTGAGAAGTTGGAGTATCCATAAGTTTCATTTCCCCGCCGCCGCCAGCTTCCGAAGGGACATCAGGGATAGACTCCATCAAATTGTTGAGGGCCTCTGACATATTTCTCGGGTCCATAAACAGAATTTTGGCATTGTCGCTTTCGCCCAATTTTTGTTGAGCCTCTAAGTATTTTTCGGTTACTAAGTAATTCAAAACTTGCGTGCTATTCGGATGGGAGTCTAAAGCTTCAACTAAGAGCCTCATGTACTCCTTAGTGCCGATCGCCTTATTGACCATTGCTTGCCACTCGCTCTTGGTAGCGCGCTCCAATTCCATAGCTTCTTGCACCCTTTTAGGAGGTGTAATGCTTTGAATTTCCACCCGAATTACTTTGACGCCCCACGTTTCAGTAGCTTCGTCCAACTTCTTGAGTAACTTTTTATTCATGTCATCTCGGGAAGCCAAGATGTCTTGCATTGGCAATCGACCAATTTCAGCGCGAAACGTCGTTAAAACTAAGTTGGCGATCGCATTTTCAATTTGATCGATTCCATAATAAGCTTTCTGTAAATTCACCACCCGCCAATACACAACGGCATCGACTTCGAGAGCCACATTATCTCCCGTGATTGCTGACTGAGGTTTAATGTCTAAAACTCTTTCACGGCTTGTGTCCACGCAGACGACTTTTTCGACCAGGGGACTGATAAAGTGGAATCCTGGCTTGAGGGTGCGCTTGTATTGACCCAAACGTTCCACTAAAGCTTCGTCGCCACCACTGACTATTTTGACGCTTGAGTTAACAGCGTAGCCGAGGACGAGCGCAAAGAGCATGGTAAGAATAGACTGCCCCATTTCTATTTTCCTGCTAAGGTTGACTGAGAATCGATCGGAATTCTACTCTAATTTAACTCAAACTCGGTCACACAGTGCTAAAATATCTCGACTGTTAATAACTAACTATTTCATCGGGTGGGCCCTGATCTGCTCCGACTCTTACGGCGCTAGTGAAACCCAGGATATCAACAACACGTTTCCACAAAAGACATGAAAAACGATCGAGAGTTTCGCTTGTTCAAACCTTTGAGGTGGATTGCCCCAAGCATTTTGGTAGGTGCAGGAATCTGGAATGCCGCAGCGGCCCAACCGGCACAAGCTGAGCCAATCGCCCTGCAACTTTCGCAAAACTCGCAGCCACCGCGCCGAGGCCCTGCTGTTCGGGAAGTAATGTCCTACGAAATGAAGGGAGACGAACTCAGGATTTGCAAGCAGGAAGGCAACGCTGAGAAAAAGTGCCAAGTTGTAGGTAAAGGCTACACGGTGGGCTTGAGAACTGCTAACGACCTTTACGGTCAAGGGAATCTTGTCAATGCCGAAGCTTTGTACCGGCAACTAATCGCTCGCTATCCCAAACAAGCGGATGCTTATTACAAGTTGGGAACTATGCTGTCGGGGCAAGGTAAAATGAGCGATGCGATCGTTCAATTCCAAAAAGCAATTGAAGTCAACCCACAGCACGCCAAAGCTCACAACGATTTAGGCGTGGCAATGGCAAGTCAGGGGCAGTTGCCAGAGGCAATTGTTCAGTGGAGACAAGCCGTTAAAATTAACGATCAATATCCCGATGCTTTAAACAATTTAGGAGTCGGTTTGTACCAGCAAGGAGGCCAGGAAAACCAAGCCGAGGCCGTAGCCAGCCTCACAAAAGCTAAGGAGTTATTTATCAAGCAAGGCAGAACTCAAGCCGCTAACAGAGTAGATAAAATTTTGGACGAAATTAATTCGCGGTCGAGCGGTTCCTAAACTCAACCGCCGATCGCACATTGAAAGAAAAAACATCTTTGGCGATCGGCGTTAATCAGCGTTCAGCGGCGGTTAAACAACCCCAAAAACGGGAATCTAAAGCATTTCCTTCAAAACTTGTAAAATCAAATCCCCATCCACCCGATCGCTCACAGCGGCCTCACCCAAGCGCACCGGCAGCACAAACCGCACCTTGCCATCCTGCACCTTTTTATCGAGTTGCAAAGTATGCAAAATTTCCTCAACATCCACACCAGCAGGCAATTTGGCAGGTAAACCCGCTTTTTCAATCAAAGCAGACTGGCGGCGATCGCACTCAGCATCCCACATTCCCAACTCCACAGCCAATCGGCTTGACGCAGCCATGCCGATTGCCACTCCTTCCCCGTGATTGATCACCTTGTAATTGGTCAAACTTTCCACAGCATGACCGATGGTGTGTCCGTAATTCAAAATCGCCCGCAAACCCGATTCCTTCTCGTCTTTGCTTACCACCTCAGCCTTAGCTTGGCAAGACCTGCTCAAAATTTCTGCCAACAAATCCGCCTTCACATAGCGCATTTGATCCAAACGCTTGCAATTCTCCAACTTTTCAAACAATTCAACATCCCAAATCACCCCGTACTTAATCACTTCCGCCATCGCCGAACGAAACTCCCTCGCCGGCAGAGTTTTGAGTACATCCGGGTCAATTAACACCAAACGTGGCTGGTGAAAAGCCCCGATTAAATTCTTCCCTAAAGGATGATTTACCCCCGTTTTGCCCCCTATAGAAGCATCAACCATCGCCAGCAGCGAAGTCGGAACCTGCACCACATTAATTCCCCGCAGCCAAGTCGCCGCAGCAAAACCCGTCATATCGCCCACAACCCCGCCGCCCAAAGCCACCATTGTCGAGGAACGTTCTAAACGGTTTGCCAAAGCCGCACCGTAAATTTTCTGCACTGAATTTAAAGTTTTGTACTGTTCTCCCGGTGGTAAAATGCAGCTACTGACTTCCAGACCGGCCGATTCGAGGGCTGCTGTTGCTCTTTCGCCGTACTGCCGAAAAATCGACTGATTCGACACCAGCAGAACTTTTTTGCCCAAACTTAGATCGCCCATCAGACTGCCGAGTTCGTCTAAGCCGCCCGATCGCACGCAAACATTGTAAGATTGTGGCCCCAAGTCAACTTTAATTATGGATTGCATATTTATCTAATTTAGATATTAGATTTTAGATTATAGTTCTTATAGGTCTTTTTATTGATTGTTTTGGAGAAATTGCAATGACTCTTAGCGGAGCAATAACTTATTTTGGGATTTTTGGCGGCATGATCGGCTTGGCGACAGTGCTGATGTTTGGTCTGCGGGCTGTCAAACTCATCTAATTTGCTAATTTAGATGTCTGAACCAGAGTATTTAATCTCTGGCAAAAGTATCAGTTTGACAAAGTATTTGCGCCAAAAATCTCTAGGTTTATCTGTAGATTGACGGCGCAAATACTTTGTTTCATAGAACTTGATGCTACAGCTAATTTAATAGTTGACCCTAAGTAATTTGGTGAATGATAAAATATAAAATATAAAATCGCTCGATTCCCCAATGCTCTAGAAGATGAGTAAAATAATTAATTAGAGGTATCTAATCAGCAATATATTGAGAGGAACGCTAAATGTGAGGTTTATTCGCATTAAAAATGAGAAGTATCCCAAGCCTAGATTAATGCCTTACTTATCGTCGCCGTTTCTTTACTTGTTCAGAGGGAAAACAATCAATAACGTCAGATAGCATATAACTACGTTTGGAATCAGATTCCATTAGTTCCAAGCAGACAGTCTTGGGAACTTCAAAGTATCGATAGGTTTTGCCACTATTGAAAATAACCTCAAGGTTGACGTGGTTTCGTCATAACCTACAGCTTCGATAGTGCTAGATTCGACTGCTTATAGTTTCATGATTTCCTGATAAGTAAGGCTACCTGGAAAAAACAGAATACCCAGATTCCCGACTTATTTAAGAAGTCAGCGATCTAAAGTGCGATCGCACCTGAATTTCCCCTAAAATAATTTCTACTCCCTCAATCCAAAATCTAAAATCTAAAATCTAAAATCGAAATGACTCATTCCACCGATATCGTCACCCTCGCCCGCTGGATGGCTGCCGACTTCAGCAACCAAGCCCAAGCCTTTGAAAACCCGCCATTCTTCGCCCACATCCGCGTCTGCATGAGGCCTTTGCCCGTCGAACTTCTGGATGGGATCAGCTTGTACCTAGAACAAGCTTACGATATTGAACTGAATGTACCGTACCGAGTCCGAGTTTTGAAATTAGTCCCGGTGGACGATCGCATCGAGATCGAAAATTATGCCATAGAAAACGAAGAACAATTCTACGGCGCTTCCCGCGACCCGCAACGGCTGCAAGAAATCAAAAAAGCACAACTGACACTGCTTCCCGGCTGCACCTTTATTACGCAGTGGACGGGGCACAGCTTCAAAGGGTCTGTCGAACCCGGAAAAGGCTGCATGGTGGTCAGAAAGGGCAAAAAAACCTACCTAGACAGCGAATTCGAGATTGACCAAGACAAATTTATTAGCCACGATCGCGGACGCGACCCAGAAACCGACGCCCACGTCTGGGGAGCCCAGGCCGGCCCCTTTGAATTCACCCGCCGGGCCAGTTTCGCCGACGAAATTCCGGTTTAATCTAAAAAAACAGAGTACCTCCTGGGCGAACACGCTTGATTAAAGGTTCAGAATGCACCATTACCTGGTACATTAACCCAGTATTGGCAAGCAAGATTCACCGTTGATTTATGAAAGTCCTGGTTATTGGTGGCGATGGCTATTGCGGTTGGGCAACCGCACTCTACCTTTCTAACAAAGGTTACGAAGTTGGCATCCTCGACAGCTTCGTGCGGCGGCACTGGGATCTGGAACTGTGCAGCGACACCCTCACTCCCATCGCACCGATTCAGCAACGACTCCAGCGATGGCAAGATTTAACGGGCAAGTCGATCGACTTGTTCGTCGGTGACATCACCAACTACGATTTTCTCAGCAAAAGCATGAGAAAATTTGCACCAGAGGCGATCGTCCATTTCGGCGAACAGCGTTCCGCCCCCTTCTCGATGATCGATCGCGAACACGCAGTCCTCACTCAAGTCAATAACGTCGTCGGGACACTCAACCTGCTGTACGCCATCCGCGAAGACTTCCCCGACTGTCACCTAGTGAAATTGGGGACAATGGGCGAATACGGCACCCCGAATATTGACATTGAAGAAGGCTACATCACGATCGAACACAACGGCCGCAAGGATACACTACCCTATCCCAAACAACCAGGCAGTTTCTACCACCTGTCAAAAGTCCACGACTCCCACAACATCCATTTTGCTTGCAAAATCTGGGGTTTAAGAGCCACCGACTTAAATCAGGGCGTAGTCTACGGCGTGCTCACAGATGAAACTGGCATGGACGAACTGTTGATCAACCGTTTGGACTACGACGGAGTATTCGGGACAGCGTTGAACAGATTTTGCATCCAAGCTGCGATCGGTCATCCTCTGACAGTTTACGGAACCGGCGGACAAACCCGCAGCTTCTTAGACATTCGGGATACCGTGCGGTGCGTGGAATTGGCGATCGCCAACCCCGCCGAAGCCGGACAATTCCGCGTCTTCAACCAATTCACCGAACAATTCAGCGTCGGCGACTTAGCCTCCTTGGTGCAAAAAGCAGGCATGGCAATGGGATTAAAAGTAGAAATCAACAACATCGAAAATCCCAGAGTCGAGAAAGAAGAACATTATTTCAATGCCAAAAACACCAATTTGCTAGACCTCGGTTTACAACCGCACTATCTCTCTGATTCCCTGCTCGATTCTCTGCTGAATTTTGCTACAAAATATCAGCACCGTGTCGATAAAAACCAGATTTTGCCGAAGGTTTCTTGGAAGTAAGTTCTGGTATCTACCTGCGGGGTAAGAGATTTTTTAACGAACCGCGAAGGCGCGAAGGGCGCGAAGTAAAAGAAAAGAAGGGAAGAGAGGAGAAATGTTTGCAAGTTCAGAATGGGTTTCTTTGTAGATTAATTTTTTCATATCTATCTTTTTGCTCTTTTGCTCTGTGTTCTCTGCGTCCTCTGCGCTTAATTGAAAAATGCCATAAGGTTTTTACGGCTGGTTTTTTGGGAATAAAGCCGTGAAAAGTCAAATTATCGTTCTGTGGCTTTTGGTTGTTCTGCCTGGATTGTCAGCGAGTGCAGTTTGTGCTTATTATTTAATAGCCGAAGGGGTTGCAGTAACGGCGAGTTATCAACATTAGCGCCGAGCGAGTTAGGGAAGCCCAATCTGCCACTGAAACAGCAATATTATAAATTGCCAGAACAGCACAGGAAATTCACAGAATTAATTGCTTTGCCGAAAGTGGGAGATGGCTTTTAGGTGGGAGAATTTTATCAATTGGCATTCCGGGAATTTGCATCTTATCCAAAAAACCTCTCGCTCGAAATTAGCGGTAGTGAAAGAGAAAGAAGAAGTGTAGAAAAGCAGCCGATCGCACGCCATGACTTAGCTCCCCGCGAGACAGTGTATCCTGTTACCGATGACCTTGGCCGCAGGCTAGGATTATCGGCTCCCTAAGTAACTTATTTTTATGAAAATTGCTCTGTTCACTGAAACATTTCTGCCGAAAATAGACGGTATTGTGACGCGCCTGATTCACACTGTAGATCACTTGCAGCGGGCGGGCGAACAAGTTCTGATATTTTCTCCAGATTACGGGATTAAAGAATACAAAGGCGCCCGAGTTTACGGTGTGGAGGGTTTGCCTTTGCCGATGTACCCGGAATTGAAAATGGCACTTCCTTCTCCGGCTGTCGGTCGCCAATTAGAGCAGTTTAAACCGGATATTATTCACGTTGTCAATCCAGCTATTTTGGGATTGGGCGGTATATATTACGGGAAAAAGTTCAATATTCCGATTTTGGCTTCTTACCACACGCATCTGCCCAAATACTTGCACCACTACGGTTTCGGAGTCCTCGAACCTTTATTGTGGGAACTGCTCAAAGGAGCGCACAACCAAGCAGAATTGAATCTGTGTACTTCCACAGCAATGGTGGAGGAATTGAGAACCCACGGCATTGAGCGAGTAGATTTGTGGCAGCGGGGCGTAGATACTGAAATGTTTGTCCCGGAATTGGCAAGTCGAGAAATGCGATCGCGCCTTTCTCAAAATAACCCAGACAGTCCCCTGCTGCTGTACGTCGGCCGCCTGGGTGCAGAAAAAGAAATCGAGCGCATCAAACCAGTCCTCGCAGCGATTCCCGACGCCCGCCTCGCGCTAGTGGGAGACGGCCCGCACCGGCAAACCCTGGAACAATATTTTGCCGGTACCCCCACCAATTTTGTCGGCTACCTCAAGGGGCAAGAACTCGCAACAGCTTACGCATCGGCCGACGCCTTCATTTTTCCCTCCCGCACCGAAACCCTGGGCTTAGTGCTCCTAGAAGCAATGGCTGCGGGGACGCCCGTAGTGGCGGCGCGCAGCGGCGGAATTCCCGATATCGTCACCGACGGCGTTAACGGATATTTATTTGACCCCGCCGACGAAGAAGGAGCACTCGCCGCCACCAAGCGTCTGTTTGCCAATCCCGAAGAACGGGAAACCCTGCGCCATAACGCTCGCCGAGAAGCCGAACGCTGGGGTTGGGCCGCCGCCGCCGCACAACTCCAGCGGTACTATCAATCAGTGGTGTTTGCCGAGTCCATGCCCAGAGCGGCCTAAATGTCAGGATCTGTAGCACCTTTAAACATCACTGCCAGCTTAGCTTCGCTGTTCGATCGTCAGTTGGTAGTGAGCAGAGATGTTTTCAAAGATTGATCGAACTTTTTTGATCCATAAATTACCGTCGTTATCCTGCTGTTGCGTTTACCATTAAACTATGAGTAAGCTCTGTAGGAATGCCTTGCGCGCTGCTTTCATAGCGCCCTTTACCTGACCGGATACGGTCGCCGAGTGCGCTAAAACAGTCACACCGCGCGCTGGGGCCGAGCACAGAGCGTCAAATCCACACTGCACTCTCGATCGAACTAAAGCCTGTCACCTAATTTTCAGGCTAGCAGTTTTGCGAACTCAAGTTCAGCTTGAATTGACGAACCCTCATCAGTATCGAGGTTGTAAAAAAGATCGATCGAGCATACATAACAAGCAAACTGAAGTTGCGTGCGACACTTTTGAACTCACGATTCATTAAAGCGACAAGCGAGTGGCGATGCGCTTGCAAACAAATTCAAGAGTTTGCACTGCCGCCGAATCTAGCGCCGCTCAACCTGCAGTCAGTTTACCCCTCTGAGCAAGCAGTTAATCATGACATTCTCCAATACTGGTAGCGTTCTGGCTACACTGACTCAAGTCAATTTTATGGGGGCATTGACCTCCCGCGTTAAGAGCCTGCCAGTTCCTGAATTAGTGTGCCTGCTCGACTTTATCACGGCTGAATTTCAGCAATTTATCCGGGCGATGGACCTGATTAACAATGAAGCACTCGAAAGTCTCTTAGAGCAACTTTTAGATGCCTTCACTGTCAAAATTGGTCAAATTCTGCAAGCAGACCGGACAACAATTTTTTTGGTTGACTGCAACAAAAAACAACTGTGGCACAAAACAGTCGATCTGCTTGGCGAGGATTTAGAAGTGCGCTTGCCGATGGATGCAGGCATTTTAGGCTACGTAGCAACAACCGGAAAATCGATCAATGTAGCCGAAGCTCGATCGCACGAGCATTTTAATTCCGAAGTAGACGAACCACCGGGCTACCAGATCGAGACCATGCTCTGTATGCCGATTTTTAGCAGCAAGAGCCAACACGAACCCGTAGCGGTGGTCAGACTCTTAAATAAAGCTGGCAATGTCCCTTTTAGCGAAGAAGACGAACAGCAGTTCCAGGCTTTTGCAGATTCGATCGGGATTATTCTCGAAAGCTGTCAGTCTTTCTACGTCGTGGCCCGCAACCAGCGAGGGGTTGCTGCACTTTTGAGAGCCACTACCACTTTGGGTCAAAGTCTTGACTTGGAAACAACTTTGCGCTCTGTCATGGATCAAGCTCGCGACTTGATGCAAGCCGATCGCAGCACGCTATTTTTGTTAAATCGGGAAACCAACGAACTCTGGACAAAAGTCGCCAAGGCCGACGGCAAAACGATGGTAGATCTCCGCATTGCTGCTAATAAGGGAATTGCTGGCTACGTGGCTTCGACTGGTCAACCTCTAAATATTACAGATGCTTACGACGATCCCCGCTTTGACCCCTCTACAGACCAGCAAACGGGATACCGCACTCGCACTGTCTTGTGTATGCCCGTGCATAACGCTAAAGGTGAGCTCATCGGGGTGACTCAGCTAATTAATAAGAACCAAGGTACTTTCACCCCTTCCGACGAAGAGTTTTTGCGAGCGTTTAATTCCCAAGCGGGAATGGCGTTGCAAAATTCTCAACTGTTTCAGAACGTGATGGTGGAAAAACAGTATCAAAAAGATATGCTGCAAAGTCTTTCTGATGCAGTGATTTCCACGGATTTGAAGGGGCGAGTTGTGACGATCAACGAAGCAGCCTTAGAATTGTTGGGCTGTCCGGTCAATCAAGCTAAAAGCAAACACAATCCCCAGATTTGGGAAGATAAACTGGTGAATCGGTATGTTTGGGAAGTTGTGCCGATCGAAAATTTGCAATTTCGACTCGAAGACAGTCTCAACAATGCTGCCCGACATTACGTTCCCGAACAAAGTTTAACTGTAGGACTGTTGGTAGAAAAAACGTTAAATTCCCAACAAAAAGAAGAAGAAGAAAGTTATATTTTGGCCGTGCCCGATCGCGCCGATCCGAATTTATATTACGCTTGGGGCGAAAACAGCGCGTGGACTGAGGAAGTAGCGCTGGCAGAATTAGCTAATGCCCAATCTCTATTTGCGCTGCGAAATTCTGCCCTGTATCACCCTTATTGTCCGCTGCCCATCCCCGCCTCTAAAATTAAAGTAATTGAACGCAGTTTGAATTTGACTGTCAACCCGCTGATCAATCCAGAGGGTGGCGTGCGCGGCGGTTTAGTGGTACTCGAAGACATCAGCCGCGAAAAGCGGATGAAAAATACGATGTACCGCTACCTGACTCCAGGAGTTGTAGATAAAGTGATGGCCTTGGGTGAAGGCGCCATGATGGTGGGCGAACGGAAAGAAGTGACTATTTTATTTTCCGACATTCGCGGCTACACCACGCTGACGGAAAATCTGGGAGCGTCCCAGGTGGTATCCCTGCTAAACGAATATTTTGAGACGATGGTGGAGGCGGTTTTCCACTACGAAGGCACTTTAGACAAGTTTATCGGCGATGCTTTAATGGCGGTGTTCGGCGCGCCCCTGCCGCTGAATCCCCCGGAAAGTCACGGTTGGATGGCGGTTCAGTCGGCTTTAGATATGCGCCGGCGTTTGAAAGAGTTTAATGATTCTCGCCCCGGCGAAGTTCCGTTTCGCTTCGGAATTGGGATTAGTTCCGGAGAGGTGGTTTCGGGAAATATTGGTTCCCAAAAGCGGATGGATTACACGGTAATCGGGGATGCGGTGAATTTGAGTTCGCGATTGGAACAGCTTACGAAGGAGTACGGTTGCGATATAATTTTGAGCGAATTTACATACAGTTTGTGCCGCGAAGGGATTTGGGTGCGAGAGTTAGACAAGGTGCGGGTTAAGGGCCAAAATCAGCCAGTGGGTATTTACGAGTTGCTGCAAAATAGTTCTGAACCCATCGATGGGGAAACCCTTCGGTTTTTGGAACTTTACAGTAACGGTAGGGATGCTTATATTGCTAGAAATTTTCAGAAAGCTATTAGTTATTTTGAAGCAGCTTTAGCAATGCGACCCAGCGATCGACCTGTGGAAGTTCACCTCGACCGATCCCTGAGCTATTTGGAAGTACCCCCGCCCGATGATTGGGACGGCGTGCATAGGATGACAACCAAGTAGTAGATTATATTACATCCGAGCGATCAAAAGTAAAAAGATTTGGTAAAGGGGTGAGATCTTCCTTATGACAGAGTTAACAAGTGTAAAAATGTGAAAACATAAATCGGATGCCATATTAAACTTTAGTATTTATTTCCAGGCTAGCAATTAAATGAGTTATTTATCTGTTCCGAATGCCACAAAAGCCGATCGGATTCTGGTGGTAGACGACGCACCAGATAATGTTTTGTTGGTTCAAACAATCCTAGAAGAAGAAGGTTACGAAATTAGCACTGCAGAAAACGGCTTTTCTGCCTTGAGTCAAATTGACAAGTCAGCCCCGGATTTGGTACTGCTAGACGTGATGATGCCGGGAATGGACGGTTACGAAGTCACTAAACGAATCCGACAAAATAAGGAATTGCCCTTTATCCCGATTTTGCTGATCACGGCTCACGACAGTGCGAGCGTAGTGCAGGGATTGGACATGGGAGCAGACGATTTTATCCGCAAACCAGTCGAAATGGATGAACTGCTGGCAAGGGTACGATCGCTCCTGCGGCTTAAACACAGCGTAGACGAGCGCAATTCGATCGCCCTCCAGCGCGAAGATTTTGTCTCCCGACTCGCTCACGACTTGCGGACGCCCCTCGTAGCAGCCGATCGAATGCTAACTTTAATGCAGCAGGGAGCTTTGGGAGAAATTTCCCTTCCCATGCGCGACGCTTTCGGGACGATGGTTCGCAGCAACAAAAACCTGATTACGATGGTAAATATGTTGCTGGAAGTCTACCGCTACGAAGCAGGCGCCAAATCCCTAAGTTTTGCTCCCGTGGACTTGCGCCAGCTTATTACTGAGGTAGCTGAAGAACTAGCTCCCCTAGCGGATGCTAAAGGTTTGTCAATAAATTTAGACGTGACCGAAAGTGCAGAAAGTGCACCGATTGCGAAGTATCCGGGCGATCGTCTGGAACTGCACCGCTTGCTGACAAATTTAATCGGAAATGCGATTAAATTCACCGACAACGGCTCAATAGATGTCAGCTTAAAAGCTGCCAATTCACCTGTTTATACGAGCTTCAAAAACCAACCGCTGGCATGGGTAATCATAGAAATCAAAGACACCGGCGCCGGCATTTCTCCCACCGAGAAAGCAAAGTTATTTGAAAGGTTTGGCCCTGGAACTCACAAGAGATCCGGTACAGGTTTAGGACTACACCTCTGTCGGCAAATTGCCGAAGCTCACCGCGGCACGATCGAGGTAAAATCAGATTTGGGCAAAGGCAGTTTGTTTACTATTCGCTTGCCTTGTTAGAGCGGTATAATTAACTCTAACTTTGGGGTGCGAAAAGCGCATATTACTACAGCAGATAAACTGTAATTGTAGGCGGCAAAGTGCGTACCTAATCGAATTATGGTTAATCTACCCGAGGTCATATAATTACTTGGCAACCGAATTTATGGCAATATGTCTAACTGTCCAGTGTGCGGTGCTGAATACATAGAAGAAAAAGCAGAGTTTTGCTCGATTTGCGGTTGGGATTTGACTCCCTACCCGCAACGTGCTAAGCCTTCCAAAACTTATTTAAAAAAAGAACAAGTTAGATTGCAGTGGGCAAAACAAATGTGGGAATTGACCCGCAATCAACAAAATTGGTCAGCTAAATTTGAGCAGTTGCAGAGTGAATTTCAGGAAGGGGCGATCGCCCGCGCATACATTCAATCTCAGTTAGAATGGGTTCTGTACCGCCTCGAACAACTAAACCCCGAATTGATAGTCAGCACTCTACTGCGACTGGAAGACAAAATCGGCGCCATACCTGAGTCAACTCCGGCTATCTCCGAAGTGGGGATGGACTACCGCCAACTGACAAAGCTATTAGAAACCGGAAAATGGCGCAAAGCTGATGAACACACTTGGGAAATCTTGCTGCAAATCGCTGTCAGGGAAGACGAAGGCTGGCTGAGTGCAGCCGATATTGACAGTTTTCCTCCTACAGACCTTCGCACGATCGACCAACTTTGGCAACAATACAGCAGCGGGCGGTTCGGGTTGAGCGTGCAGCAGCAGATTTGGGAAAGTACCGAGGCAAATTATACTGAATTTTGCGATCGAGTCGGCTGGCGAGTCAAGGAAAATTGGAAATATTACAGCGAGCTCTCCTTCAACGAAGATGCTCCCCCCGGACATCTCCCCGTCACCGCGTGGAGGCAGCGCGCCTGTTACGGTGCTGGTAAACTCACCGCAGCAGAAAACTTTGCCCGCATCGCTGCGAAACTGGTAGCCTGCGATCGGTAATCCTCCAGAATAAAAAAATCAAAATCGACATTAACTGCTATAATCAAAACGGTTCCGCAACTGGGGCTGTGGCTCAGATGGATAGAGCAAGCGCCTCCTGAAGAATCGGGCACCCTGCGAGGAAACTCTGGGAGTGAATGTGGTCAAATTTGGTGAAACCTAAAGAGTTCGTGGGTTCCTATGACTCTAAGGCAATACCAAGCCAAGCCTGAGTTCAGCGCGATTAAACAATCGCCTATATTGAAATCAGGAAGGTTTAGAGACTAGACGGTCACCACCTAAAAGCTGCAAGCATATGGTGAAGGTATAGTCCAGAGAGTGGGGAAACTCACACAAATCTGAAGCGCTAGGTCGCCGGTTCGAACCCGGCCAGTCCCGTTAAAAATCAAGAAAAATTAAAAGCAGGAGGGATAAGGCTAAGTTTTACCCCTCTTTTTTGCATATCCGCTAAGGAGTTGGCTGCCAGACAACTATAGCAACCGCCAAGCTGTTGCTATAAAATCTGAAATCTAAAATCTCAAATCACCTGTTTAAGCCCCACCACCAGCGTAGAGTCAATCTAAAATCTAAAATCTAAAATCTAAAATCTATGATCCCCCGACCCTTTTTGAATTTTTAATTTTTAATTCCTGTTAGTGGGCTATACGTGCGGTATTTTTTGTTATGGTTTTTTTGTGAGTTACATAAAATTTTTATAGGTTTAGATGTGGTTAAGAATCAATTCAAACACGCAGCGTTACAAGCGTTTGAACACTTCACGCAGTTTTTGGTTCCTAGTAGGGCTTTTGATGGCGTGTTGGTTTGGCTATCAGCAGGTTAAGAGCGAATTTCAGAGACCCCAAGCTGTGTTAGTTCTAGGTGGGGCTACGGAGCGAGAGGTGTTTGCCGCCAAATTTGCTCGGGATCATCCTGAGTTGCCGATTTGGGTGTCGTCTGGGAGCAATCCGGAGTTCGCGGAATGGGTCTTTTCAGAAGCGGGAATTGAGTCCGATCGCCTGCACTTAGACTACAGAGCGGTGGATACGGTAACAAATTTTACCACCCTGGTAGATGAATTGAAAGCTCAAGGGATTGAGAGCGTGTATCTGATCACTTCTGACGATCATATGCGGCGAGCTCAGATTATCGGCGAAATCGTGCTCGGCAGTCGAGGCATTAGCTTTAAGCCTGTGGCAGTTCCGTCTGGGCGAACCCCCGAACCGGTGGAAAAAGCTGTTCGCGACGGCGCTAGGGCTATTCTTTGGCTGACAACCGGTTATACGGGTGCTGACTTCAGCCAAGCCCGAATTGAATAAACACAGGGAAGCATTGAGCAATTGTTAATTTTTTGCAATTGCCTCAGGTTTTAAAACTTGTCTTCTATAGCTATTTAAGGAACGGGGAAGATGCTGATGATAAATGCGTAACAGAAGAGAACGAGTAGTTTAAAATCAGTATATGAACTTCAAGAGCCAAAGTTAATGACCGCCCAAATTCTGCCGCAAGTTCTGGATAAAATTTTGAGTGACACCAAAACACCGGATGCTGTTTTTTCGGCTTTGGTGCCGGCTTTAGGCGAGGTATTAAATTGCGATCGCGTCTTTCTCTACCTCCGCAATCCTGAAACGCAAATGGGCAGAGTACCTTACTGCTGGCGTCGCAACTCAAACTATCCCGAGGTGTGGGACGCGGAATGGAAAAAAGAACCAGAATCTTTAGGGGAAGAAGACCCTTTGTTTGCAGCAGCTTTGCGAACTGAACCGTCGATTTTTGTTGAGGATGTTGAAACAGCAAATCCTGAAGTTGTCAACAAAAATTTTGAGGCAAAAGAGTTCGGACATCGAGCTTTGATTCACGCTCACCTTTGTGCTGACGGCTTATTGTGGGGGGTTTTGCAGCCTTGTATGTTCGATCGCCCCAGAGTTTGGACTGACTTCGATCGCCAAGTTATCGCAGCAGTTACAGAAAAAATTTCGCCTTTAGCTGTCGCTTATGTCACCGCCTCAGCATCAAAAGATGAGCGATAAAAATCAATATCAATAATTGACTTGTAGGGAGGGGGTGGGCAATGAATGAATGTAAATTTAAGACTAAAACCACCTCTAGAGCGTGGTTTTAGCTTAATCTCAATGCCCTTCCCGGGGGACAAAAGAGCATTTCCGGTTCCCCCCTTTTTAAGTTAGGGGGGATCTATGCGCTAATTTTCACACAAAAGTCGGGTACTAAATTTGAGCTGGTTGTTATCACCAAGGGTGGGGTGTACATCGCCCTACAGATAGAGCTGGTGCACAATTCCTGTTTAAAAAACGCCCCAATTTTGAATGCCCCGACTGCTGAAAACCCCTTGAGCCCGACTAATATCATCCTCAGCGCCATCTACTACCACCAAATAATCTCCCGCCCGCAGGCGATCGGTGTAAGTTCTAGCTGTTTCTTCGGGAATTCCCAAGTCAGTCAAGGCCTTCACCACCCCACCGAAAGCCGCCGCCGAGAGGCCAGTGCTTGCTACGCTAGCCACCAGTGAGGCGCCCAAAGTACCCGCTGCAATTATCGGCCCGATTCCGGGAATAGCTAAACTTCCGAGACCCACTAGCACGGTGGCTAAAGCACTATTTGTCAGAGTGTCTGCTACCACTCCTGCTCCTGTGTCTAGATTTTTATCGCCCACCTGAGCGATCGTTTCAGTCTCGCCTACAGACTCGCCTGCCTCCCTAGCAACAACCGAAACTTTATCCATTGGAAACCCGGAAGATTTCAATTCTGTCAGAGCTTGCTCGGCATCTTCGCGGTTAGAAAACAATCCCAACGCGCGGGTTTGATTGCTTGTTACCATATCTTTCTTCTTATCTCCTGTCCAATTAAACTCAAATTCAAGCCTAATTATTGCGCTTGTTTTCAATCACTTATATTGATATTTTTCGATGTTTATCTTCAGCATTCATCTATCTGTAGATATAACCTGAAAAACAGCAACAAAAGTTATAAAATTAGCGCCCCAAATCGTGCATCGCATTAATCTCGATCGCACATCTTTGAGTCAGCGCTTGCAACTCCTCGCGATCCGATGAACCGGGCGCTTCAATTAGCTTGCCAATTCGCACCGTCAGCGGCACCGGACGCGGCACTGCCGAACCTTTGGACGAAATGGCGTGAGTTCCCCACAAACTAACAGGTAACAGCGGCGCTTTTGCCTTAGCAGCTATCAGTGCAGCACCTAATTTCGGTTCAGTAATTCTGCCATCAGGCGTGCGAGTTCCCTGCAAAAATACACCCGTCGCCCAGCCATTTTCCAAAGAGTGGATAGCCGATCGAATTGCACTGCGATCGGCACTTTCCCGCTTCACTGGATAAGCACCGTAAAGCGTAATTGCCTGCTTCAAAATAGGAACTTTAAATAACTCTTCCTTCGCCATAAATGCGACAGGTCGCCTCATGCAATTCGACAAAATCGGCGGGTCAAAATCGCTGGCGTGATTGCTGACTACTACCACCGGCCCTTCTGCTGGAACATTTTCTGCGCCGTAGATGCGGCCCCGAAAGTACAGGTGCAGCATCGGGCTGACAATTGACCATTTGAATAAATAGTAGAGAAGTAAACTTTCGACTGGTTCGCGACTTTTGCTCACAGAAAAACCTTAGATTTTAAATTACATCGAATATTAGCCTATCAGATCGAGTCCGTTTGAGATTATTCGGCGGTTTAAACCGCTTCTTGTCAAACCAAGTCCGCCTGCGCGGACTGAAGAATGTAGTCCGCGCAGGCGGACTTTGCTTGTGTAGCGCCAGAATAAATTCTGGCGGACTATTTGCTTGTGTAGCGCCAGAATAAATTCTGGCGAATTCCTGAATGTCAAAACTCTGCAAATGCTCAATTTCCAGCCAGCATCGCTTTCTGTCCTTCCGAAGAAGTCGCATAGCCCAAGAAATCCTTAACTGTTTGGCTAGGAGGATTTTTGTAGGCGTAGTACAACTGTCGCTGGTAAGGATAGTTACCAGCATCCGGCGTCGCACCGTTGACCGGAACAACGCGCACCGTTTTCTGATTGGCTACTTGAGCGAAAGTCGCATAGCCAATGCCGTTGTTGCCTAAAGCTTGCAGCAGAGGAGTTGTAGCATCTCGATCGAGCGTGGTAATATTTGACGCCGTGCCAAACTCCCCACCTCCAAGCACTTGTTCTTTAAACGTTTGGTGAGTGCCGCTAACTGCCGGTCTGTTAATTACTTTAATCGGGCCCGCCGGGCCGCCGACTTTCGACCAGTCTTGAGCATTTCCCTTGAAGATATCTTGAACTTGAGCCGAGGTTAAACCTCCTTTAAACGGGTTGTTAATGCCGACTACAAGGGCGATCGTATCTAGGGCAACAGGCACCGCTGCTAAACCCTGACCTTGTTCTTGAGCCGTCAAAGGTCGCGATACCGCTGCAATATCGGCTGTTCCCCCCGCCAAATCCTGAATTCCTTTTTCAGAACCGTTCGCTTTGGTATCGACTGTCGTGCCGGAAAACTTGCCTTGAAAGCCGTTCTTGAGGTTCTGATTGATTGTCACCATGCTGGTAGAACCGTCAATTCTCACGGTCGTACCCGCAGCTACGGAAGCAGGAAGCGCAAAGGAACTAGCTGCCACAGGTGAAGCACCGCCGACTACTGGCGCTACGGGAGGCAGATTGGCTCCACTACCGCCTGAGGGTGTGGCACTGGGTGTATTATTAGCATCCTGTGCTGCTGGTTTGTTCAGAAAAAAGAACCAGCCACCACCCGCTAGCAAGAGAAATAACAGGATAAAAACTATGGGGGGAGGCCCGCTCTTAGCCATAAAATTCTCCTTAGCTGGGAAGTTCTTTGTTGTTGGGGTCGTCTAACATTTTTAGCCTGCGATTAACTTCATCGTCTAAGGTCATATTTTCTAATTCTGCCTGAAGTCTTTCTTGCGGGTTTTCAGATAGTTCTGCTAAAGCTTGCTGTTGGAGGTTCCGGCCGTGGACGGCGTTTTTGGCTTGCTCAAATTGCGATCGAGCTGAATCGATACTGAGGTCGTTGTTGACTTTGGATATGGATCGGAGAGCTTCGTTAATCTCAGCCATATCTTTCATATTTTGCATATCAGTTTTGTAGGCTTCCAGCTTCATCCGCTCTCGATTTAGCTTGTCTTTGGAAGCGTTGACGTACTGTTCGGCTTGTTTTACTTGAGCTTCTAACTGCGGCAGAATTTGTTCTGTCTGAATTACCTTCGCCATTGCCAAGCGGGCTGCTTCTTCGTTGCCGTGGCGCTTGGCTGTGATGACTTGGCGCTCTACGGTTTGCATTTCTCTAACTTTTTCTTCATATTTCGTTTTGGCGCGCTGGTAGGCTGCAACTTGGGTCGAGACTGCTGCTGCTAGCTTTTGCACGGATTCTTGCATCGATCGCAGCGACTCTTCGGCTACCGCCACCGACACTTTGCCGCCGGATTCTACGGGCAGTCCCCACATCCAATTCCAGGCACCTACTATGGTTCTGCCTGCCTTGTCGCCCATCAACCAGTAAAGAACTTTTTTCATATAAATACCAGATAAGCTTGGTTTTTACGCCTAGTTTACATCAGGATTTGTCGATCGTCCCGTCAGGTCGATCGATTTCTACATATTTTGATAAAGATTTTCTAACTGTCTGGATCGTCTATCCGCAATTTGCACAGCAGGCAATATTCGGATTTGCCTGTTGTGCTATTTGTTTTTCGGCAATCTTCAGGCCTGTTAACTCTCAATTTTACGGCCTGGCATTTCATCACAGGCTAAAAATAGATTAAGCGGGCAAATCTGCAAAACTGCTAACATTTACCAGCGCTAAATCCGGACAAGTCCGTTTTATCAAACCTGTCAGAACTTTGCCGGGGCCAATTTCCACTACGCGATCGATTCCTTGTTGCGGCAGTTGCAGCGAAATTTCTCGCCACCGCACGCCTTTGGTCATCTGCTGAGTCAACCGCTGCTTTAAAGTGGCTGCGCTGGTAGTGGCTGACGGTTCTGCGTTCGAGAGCACCAGCATTTTAGCATCGGAAAACCTTGCAGACTTTAAGGCTAGTTGAAACTCTGCCGCCACCCCGGCCATCAGGGGAGAGTGAAACGCACCAGAAACATTCAATTTAACGGCGCGTTTGACTTTGATTTTGGCAAGCAAATCTTCTACTGCTGCAGGCGTTCCAGAAATCACGACTTGTGCTTCGCTGTTGTCGTTTGCCAGCACTACGTCTCGGCTGTATTGAATTTGCAATTCTAGTTCCTGCCTGTCGAACCCGATCAAAGCCACCATTTGACCGCCGGAGGCAGTGTCCATGAGTTCGGCGCGCCGTTTGACTAAGCGCAATCCGGTTTCAAAGTCAAAGACGCCTGCTGCGTAGAGGGCAACATATTCTCCTAAACTGTGACCGGCAACTACCGCTGGTCGATCGCTTTTTTCTCGCATTAAGTCGGTCAAAATACTTTCTACTACGAACAAGCAAGGCTGAGTGTAGAGAGTCCGAGATAGTTTTGCTTCTTCTTTTTGGCAAACTTCCGCGACAGACCAACCTAAAATTTCTTTAGCGAGCTCAAATTTGGCTTTGGCTGTTGGCAAGTTTAATAAGTCTGCACCCATCCCGATCGCCTGGGAACCTTGCCCGGGAAATACCCATGCTGTTTTAGTCATTTTTCCGGTAATCTGCTAATTGGTGGTTGCTAATTGGTGATTGCAAAAATTCTTTGTTTCCCGCTTCTAAGTTCGCTCGCTGGTATCCGCTATCTTTCGGTTAACGAACTATCTACTCGCGACTCACAATTCTAACATAATAATTGCAGTTTTTACGAAGTTTATATTTTTTTTGCTACTTTAATTAAATTAATAGCAGTAACAAAATTTTCCACCTTCTAGGTGGGGAAAGTCGATCGAAGAATAGAGGATTTTCTATTTCAGGGCGCGCTTGTCAATAACACCTGCCCCGGGGGTGTGCGGCTGTGCACCTTGCCCTATGTATGGCGTGTTCAAGGATTTGTATTTTGCAAGTGTCACAGCCCCGACAATAAGCAGGGCAAGTTTACAGCCGACCGCCAAATATTACCTTCCCCATTTAAAAATCGCCGCCCCCCAAGTCAAACCTGCACCGAAACCAGCCGCAGCAATAGTATCGCCGGGTTTAACTTTACCCAGACGCACGGCTTCGTCTAAGGCAATGGGAATTGAAGCCGCTGAGGTATTGCCGTACTTTGCCAAATTGCTGATTACTTTTTCGGGGGGAATCTTTAGCCTTTGGGCAACTGCATCGAGAATCCGCTGATTGGCTTGGTGCAACAGCAGCCAGTCAATTTCTGCAGCGTTAATATTAGCCCGAAACATAGCTTTTTCTATGACTTCCGGCACTTTTTTTACGGCAAAGCGATAGATTTCTTGACCGTTCATTGTGATGGGATGAAATCCGCCAACTGCGACGCTGACGCCCTCAATTAATTCTTTTGACTCGGCTTTGTAAGCCAAATTGAGAGACGAATTTTGCGTGCCGTCGCTGCGAATTTCAAATCCCAAAAAGGAATCGACTTCTGAAGCTTGTAATACCACAGCACCTGCACCGTCTCCAAAGAGAATGCAAGTACCCCGATCCGACCAATTCACCCACCGAGATAAAATATCGGCTCCGATCAGCAAAACATTTTGATAAACCCCTGTCCGAATGAACTGCGAGGCTGTAACTAAACCAAAAACAAAGCCCGAACAAGCTGCTGTCAAATCAAAAGCCACTGCTTTTGTCGCGCCCAACTGATATTGAATTTTACTGGCAGTGCCAAACAAATCGTCAGGAGTTGAGGTGGCCAAAATAATCAAATCGATATCTGTCGGCGAAATTCCTGCCATTGCGATCGCCTGAAGCGATGCCTCCGAGGCTAAATCGCACAAAGAAGTGCGATCGTCTGCCAGCCTGCGGGAGCGAATGCCCGTCCGCGCCCCAATCCACTCGTCAGAAGTTTCTACTATCTGACTCAAACCGTTATTATCCAGCGAAACCTGCGGTGTACAAGAACCGCTACCCGTGACGGCAATGCCGAACCCTGATTGCTGCAACATTCCTCTCCATTTATGATCGATCGAGGAATTAAAAATTAAAAACTACCAATTAAAATTATTTTTTAAACTGCTGGAATTACTTTTTTTAAGCAAAACAGTGGGTTTAAGCTGACATTTTTAATTTTACATTTTTAATTTTTAATTCCTACTTACTGCCTCTAATTCACAGCTTCTTGTTCCATAGCGCTTTGGTGATTGGACGATCGAATTCGCTCCAGCACTTGGTTGTCAATAGCCTCCTTCGCCAAACGAATGGCATTAAAAATCGAGCCAGCTTGAGACGAACCGTGGCTGATAATGCAAACTCCAGCAACGCCCAATAGCAAACCGCCGCCGTGTTCAACGTGGTCTACCCGCTGCTTAAATCCTTGCAAGCTTTTTTGCAGCAGAGGATCGTTAATTTGATGTTGGAGTCCTTTGACTAATTCTTCCTTCAGCACTTGCACGACGACTTCGCCCACCGCTTCGGCAAACTTCAACAACACGTTGCCGACAAACCCGTCGCAGACAATCACGTCGAATTTCCCCGACAGCACGTCGCGGCCTTCGGCATTGCCCACAAAAGGAATGTTCGGATTGTCCACCAATAACTGGTGAGTCCGCACTGCCGCGTCGTTGCCTTTTGAAGGTTCTTCGCCAATGTTGAGCAGGCCGATTTTAGGTTCGGCGACGCCCAGCACGCACTGGCTGTAAATAGTTCCCATAAGAGCGAACTGCTCCAAAAATTTGGGGCGGCAGTCCACATTAGCGCCGACATCGAGAATGAGTACAGAGGTGCCCGCTACCATTGTCGGTAAAACCGCACCGATCGCAGGGCGATCGATTCCGGGGAGCCGCCCCAACCTCAGCAGGGCAGCAGCCATTGCCGCGCCGGAGTGACCGGCGGACACCACAGCATCAGCTTGCTGCTGCTTTACCAAGTTCATCGCTACGTTAATCGAAGCGTTGGGCTTGCGTTTGAGGGCACTCAAAGGTTCTTCGTGCATTTCCACCGCTCCTTCAGAAGGAACGATTTCTAGCTGACCTGTAGAGACGCGGCCGATCGCGTCTTGTTGCCGGAGCGAGTCTTCTATTTGCTGCGGGTCGCCCACGAGCAAAATCTCTACGCCTAATTCTTCTTGTGCCTTAAGCGCTCCAGCTACAACTTCGGCGGGGGCATGATCCCCGCCCATAGCGTCTATTGCAATTCTTGCGCGTGTCGATCCCATTGACCAATGTTTGAGAAACACTAAAAATTCTACCAGGAAGTCAGGAGCGTGAATCCAGAAGTCTGAATAAAGAACTAAAATCCGCTCGCAACGGCGATCGGACAATTCTCATTTCCGACTACTCTGATAGAACTTGTTTTGTCACTACTTTACTATTTTTGACTGCAAATTGAAAAAATCAATGCAATAGTTTACATGACTTTAGGAGTAAAAAATGCTGGATTTATTTAGCTCAGGGATCGTGTCTCTGTGGCTGGACATGGCTGGGGTAGGCACTGCCGCGCCTAATGCTGCGTCAGTGCTGGCTTGGCGGGGAGGGATACCCGGGTTAGCGGTGGCCGAAGATTTGGCTTTTGGGAGAATAAATGTGGCAAATCCAGACTTGCCCGCAGAAGCGACGGTGCGAGAATATTTAAAAGAGTTAAAAGACAAGAACCTGATTGATGGAAATCAGGGAATTTGGGTGCAAGCGGGAATGGTGCCGCTGGTAAGTCAGCAGGGCAAGACGCTGATGCCTGGGGCTTCGCTGACTAAGATTGCTACTTCTCTGGCGTCCCTGGAGACTTGGGGCCCGGATTATCAGTTTGAAACGCGGTTCCGAGCAACGGGGCCGATTAGCAATGGTGTATTGCAGGGAGATTTGGTGGTCAGCGGCGGGGGCGATCCGCTGTTTGTGTGGGAGGAGGCGATCGCCGTTGGCAATGCTCTCAATCAAATGGGGATCGAGCGCGTGGCGGGGAATTTGGTGGTGACAGGCAATTTCCGCATGAATTACCAGTCCGATCCTTTGGTGGCGGGGGACATATTGCGGCAAGCCCTCGACGGGAGCAGTTGGCCACAGGATGTGGTGGCAATGTATTCTAAGATGGCTCCGGGAACTAGAAAGCCGCAAGTAACGGTTGCCGGCAGCGTCATTGCTGAGAAATTTGTGAGTTCGGGGCATTTGCTGCTGAAACGCCGATCGCTTCCTTTAGCCGAAATTCTCAAGCAGATGAACGTCCACAGCGATAATGAAATAGCTCAGATGCTGGCTGACGATTTGGGCGGGGCAAAAATAGTGCAGCAGCAAGCGACTTGGGCTGCGGGGGTGCCGGAGGAGGAACTTCAATTAGTTAACGGTTCGGGATTGGGAGTGGAAAATCAGATGTCTCCGAGGGCGGCTTGTGGGATGATGCAGGCGATCGGGCGCAACCTTCAGACTACTGGGCTGACGATTGCTGACTTGTTTCCGGTGTCCGGGCGCGATAAAGGAACTTTGGAATACCGACACATTCCGCCGTCGGCTGTGGTAAAAACTGGTACTTTGGACACGGTGATTGCTTTGGCTGGAGCCATACCCACGCGCGATCGGGGTTTAGTTTGGTTTGCAATTATTAATCGCGGCACCGATTGGGACTCTTTGAGAGCGCAGCAGGATATATTTTTGCAAAAATTGGTGCAGCAGTGGGGAACAGCATCGATTTTGCCACTAGCAATTACACCGCACATTGACGGCGCCAGACCTGCCTTGGGGGCAGCAAATCGTAGCGATATTTTGGTCGGAGGTTAAGAAATACGGGTTGAGTTGGGGTTCGGGGAAGGAGCATTGACAAAATAGCTTAGAATTGGAACAAGACTATTGTGCAAGAAGATGATCAAACTGCGATTGAAGAGATACGGGAAAAAACGCGAGACAAGCTACCGGATTGTAGCGATGAACAGTTCTACTCGCCGCGACGGCCGTCCCCTAGAAGAGCTCGGCTATTACAACCCCAGAAATAACGAAACCAGGCTGGATGTTCCAGCGATTGTCAAGCGCCTGCAAGAAGGCGCTCAGCCAACTGACACCGTGCGTGACATCCTGAGAAAAGCCCATGTATTTGAACAAGTCGGAGCCGGAGCCAACGTTGAATCCAGCACAGCAACAGTCAGCTAGTCCCAACTATGCTGGACTGGTTAAGTTTTTAATAGGGCCTTTTTTAGAGACCCCAGGCTCTTTGCGGGTTGATTGCGAACTGCACCCGCGCCAATCGCGGGTCTGGGTTAGGCTTGCTTTTGAAGATCCCGACAAAGGCCGGGTTTACGGTAGGGGCGGACGCAATATTCAGGCCATTAGAACTACCCTCGAAGCGGTGGCGCAGACGGCGGGTCAGTCCCTCTACTTAGATATATACGATGGTGAAGCGGGCGATCGCGGATCTGGCCCGCCCAGGGGCGATCGCGATCGCCCGGATCGCGACCGCCCGGATCGCGATCGCCCGGATCGCGACCGCCCAGATCGTGGCTCGCGGGAGCCGCGAGGCGACTTCCGACCCCGGACGCCTCCTCCGTCGCCGAGTCCCTTAGCTAGCAGAACTCCGAGAGAACAACCTCGCCGTACTAACACACCTACGTTTAGAACGAGCAGAAATACTCCCGGTTATTAACTAACTGCATAGCCCAGAAAGAATTTTAGATTTTAGATTGCCTGTTGTAGACTTTGTATTACAAGCCCTGTTTGGTTTGAAATTGCCGGTTTTGCGATCGGAAACAAATGTAAAATTTAAAATTTCAAATGTCAGCGGCATCAGGTTAATCTAAAATCTAAAATTTCAAATCTAAAATCTAAAATTGCCTGACTTAATAGAAGGGAGATTTGATTTGTGCCTCAAGCACCAAACTCATTTGGGAGCTAAATCTAAAAGACGCCTTAGATACTAGGTTTTACCTAGTAACGGGCGTCTTTTTGTTCGCAAATAGTGACTGGTTTAACGTTGATTTGTTAAGTTTTAATTGCTTATTTGGAGGAGCTTATGTTGGCATGAATGAAAAACTAACCATAGAGTTACCGAGCGCTCAAAGCGCAATGTCGCTGGCCGGTAATCAAGAAGAAAACCTGAAAATGATCTCTAAACAAACCGGTGCTACCCTGGTAATGCGAGGGCAAGAACTGCTGATTTCCGGCACAAAAAGTCAAGTAGAATTGTGTCATAAATTAGTGCGATCGCTCTCCGACTATTGGAAATCCGGCAAAAATATTACCGGAGTTGAAATCCAGACGGCGCGCCAAGCTTTGGATACCAACCGCCAAGGCGATTTACAAGACTTGCAGCGAGACGTTCTCGCCAGAACCCGCCGCGGCGAAGAAATTAGAGCCAAAACCTTCAAGCAGCGGCAATACGTCCAAGCAGTACGCACGCACGACCTGACATTTTGCATTGGCCCCGCTGGTACTGGCAAAACATTTCTAGCAGCTATTTTTGCCGTGCAAGCGCTGTTAAGCAAGCAGTACGAACGGCTGATTTTAACCAGGCCAGCCGTGGAAGCTGGCGAAAAATTAGGGTTTTTGCCGGGAGATTTGCAGCAAAAAGTCGATCCATATTTGCGCCCGCTTTACGACGCCCTGCAAGAAATGATCGACCCTGAAAAAATGGCCGATTTAATGGAAAGAGGCTTGATCGAAGTAGCTCCTTTAGCTTATATGCGGGGGCGCACTCTCAGCAATGCTTTCGTAATTTTGGACGAAGCTCAAAATACGACGCCAGCTCAGATGAAAATGGTGTTGACTCGTCTGGGCTTTCGATCGAGAATGGTCGTAACGGGTGATATTACTCAAACCGATTTGCCACCCAACCAACAGTCGGGATTGTCAGTTGCCCAAAATATTCTGCGTAACGTTGAGGGCATTGCTTTCTGTGAATTTTCTCAGGCGGATGTGGTACGACATCCGCTAGTGCAGCGGATTGTCGCTGCTTACGAACTGCACGAAACATGAAGGAAGAAGGAATAAGGAAGGCTTTAGTTATCTACGAGAGAAGGAAGGCTTTAGTTATCTACGAGAGAAGGGAGAAGGAAGAATTATCCTTTTTTCTCTAATTCCTTTTCCTAATTCCCAACTACCATTTTCTTCTTATCGATTTAATCCCAAATCCACAATCCACAATCCAAAATTGATATGACTGCGACTCTGAAAGAATTCTTGGAAGCTTGCGAACAATTGGGAACGCTGCGTTTAATCGTGACTAGCAGCGCGGCTGTGCTGGAAGTGCGCGGTTCAATTCACAAGCTGTTTTATGCGGAGTTGCCGAAGGGTAAGTATGCCAATATGCACGCCGAAATATTTGAGTTTCACCTGAATATGGACAAAATCAAACAGGTGAAGTTTGAAACTGGCGAGGCGAAAAGAGGCAATTTTACTACTTATGCAATCCGTTTTCTGGACGAACAAAATGATGCTGCTTTGAGCGCGTTTTTGCAGTGGGGAAAGCCCGGGGAATACGAACTAGGACAGGTGGAAAACTGGCACCAATTGAAGGAGAAATACGGAGAGGTGTGGGAACCCGCACCTGTTGAGACGCTTTAAAACATAGGCTTTTCCACCTTTAAATTGCGTAGTGGGGGCGGGAGAGCCTGTCCAACCCCTACTCCCCACAAGCAGAACATTTATTTTTGTGCAACAGGCATCTTGCCTGTTTATGAAAATGGTATAAAATATGATGTTTAACTGATTTGTTGTCCAATTTTTGAATTAATGAACCGCAGAGGGCGCAGAGAACGCAGAGAAGAGATAAAGAAGAGAAAGAGAGACAGAAGGTTAGTTGTTTGAATGTAATGTGGTATGAAGGTAATTTGGGGTTTTTGTCTGGTTTTGGCGGTACTGCTGTGGGGTGGCGTTGCGAGAGCGGGGGTTTTGGGCGATCGCATATCAAGTTTTCCGAATTGGGAAAGCAAGCCTCCTATCGCTGTAGCTAAGGGAGATTTGGTATATCCCGACTGGATGGCGGGGAATTGGAATGTTGCTAGCACTTTGGTGGATTTAGCGGCTCCTTTAGCGCCAAATATTGTCACCCCAGGATTTGAAAGCAATCGCCAATATTTGCAGCAGCCAGTATTATTTAAAGTGCGATTTCAACCGGAAAAAAATATTGATTTTATTTATAATAATACATCTAAAAAAGCTACAAAGATTGTAGCCGATCGCACTTTTAACGGTTTGAACATTGCCAAGGCTTATTTAGGCGATGGTGGCGTACTTTCGGTGAAAGTCGATCCGACCAATCCCAACAGCCAAATTACTGTTTTGAAAGGGGAACGCCAATTAATTTCGATTGTTACCAGTCGGGGAACTGAGACGCCGAATCCTCGTGAGTTTGTGTCTACAGAGATTTCTCAGCAAGTGTTTCGGGGAGAGTCTGATATTTATTTAAACGAGGTGGAAACAACAACGGCTTATCAAGTTGTTGGAGGCGGGAAAAATGGCGATTCTGCGAGTAAAAGAATTGAGGCGGATCAGGTGACAGCGATTTATTTGTCGCCGCAAGACCCGGATTATTTTGCTGCTGGAGGGCATCCTGTGGCTTTGTACCGATATCGGTTGGAGTTATTGCCGGGAGAATAAGCTAAGAAGAACGACAAAAATTATTGAGATAGTTATAGAGTTCGCGAAATAACGGACATTTTTTTTCAACTTCCTTCGGATCGATTTCTATCAAGAGCAAAGGAGTATGTAATCCTTTAGAAAAGCGTGCTTTATCGCGATCGACTTCATCTTGAACACTTGACTCAATTAAAGCTTCTGATAGTTTTTCTCGACAGCCATCTCTTTTAGAATCATATTCACTAAGTGATTCTGGAGGATCAAAAGAAAGTTTTCTTTGTGTACTTAGCCACCAACGCACCCGTTAATGTCTGCCTCTAAAATCTGAATGTTTAGCTATTGAATTATTGCAATCAGCAATAATAATCCAAGCTTCGATTTCCGGCGCTGCCAACCCAAAAAATTTTTCGATGTCAGCACATTCTGGTAGTTTTGATATCACCGTAGATTTTTATAATTCTTTGGTTGTCAAAAATCGAATAATTGGTTGATTCATACGATCGCTCGGATTATACTTCAGAAAGTTAGGGCAGGCAAGATGCCTACCCTACAAAGGTAAAAAAATATTTTTTTACCTTTTAACTCTCGATTTTCGGATTAGCCGTTACTGAACAAACTTCTTGAATGCCAGAGTCACGTTGTGGCCGCCAAATCCAAAAGAATTCGACAGCGCCACATCAACTTTTAGATCGCGGCTTGTATGAGGAACATAATCCAAATCGCACTCAGGATCGGGATTTTCCAGATTAATTGTCGGCGGGATTTTGTCATTGGCGATCGACATTACCGTCGCCACCGCCTCAATTCCCCCAGAACCGCCCAAAAGATGGCCGGTCATCGACTTGGTAGAACTAATTGCTATTTTGTAAGCATGGTCTCCCAAAGTCTTTTTAATCGCTTTCGTTTCCGTAGAATCGTTGGGAAGCGTGCTCGTGCCGTGAGCGTTGATATAGCTCACTTGATCCGGCGTCAAACCCGCATCCTTGAGCGCTAAAGCCATCGCCCGCGACGCACCTTCCCCCCCCGGTACCGGAGAAGTCATGTGATACGCATCGCAAGTTGAACCGTAGCCGACGATTTCTGCGTAAATCTTCGCGCCACGCGCCAGAGCGTGTTCCATTTCTTCTAGAATCAGAATGCCAGCACCTTCGCCGACGACAAAACCATCACGATCGCGATCGAACGGACGAGAAGCATGAGTCGGGTCATCGTTGCGAGTCGAAAGCGCCCTCGCCGCAGCAAAACCAGCGACGCACAAAGGTGTCACTGCAGCTTCCGTACCGCCGCAAATCATGGCTTGGGCGTAACCCCCCTGAACTAAGCGAAACGCATCGCCCACGGCATTTGACCCGGCAGCGCAGGCCGTCACCGTGCAAGAGTTTGGCCCCTTAGCCCCCGTGTGAATCGCCGTCAGCCCCGCGGCCATATTCGCAATCATCATGGGAATCATAAACGGGCTGCATCGATCGGGGCCGCGATTTAGATAGATCTCTTGCTGCTCTTCCAAAACCTTCAGGCCACCAATGCCAGTGCCAAGAATGACACCCACCTGTTCTGCGTTCAGGTCGTTAATCTCAAACTTTGCATCAGCAATAGCTTGTTTGCTCGCTGACACCCCAAATTGAGCAAAGCGATCCATGCGCTTTGCTTCCTTGCGCTCTAAATAGTCGTGTGGGTCGAAACCCTTCACCTCTGCGGCAAAGCGGCAGTCGTGCCGCGACGAGTCGAATAAGGTGATCGGGCCTATACCATTCTTCCCGGCAAGCAACCCGTCCCAATATTCGGACAAGGTATTGCCGATCGGTGTAATCGCGCCGAGACCCGTGATAACAACGCGCTTACGCTCTAAATTTGTCATGATTTCAGTTTCAAAAAATTAAACACCCAGAACGCAGAACAAAAGAGGAGTTTCCAGTTTTCTAACTTTTCTCCTCTTAGGGGAAAAGACAGGTATTTTATGCTTTTGGAGCTGCAAGTTTGCTGCTGATGAAATCTACAGAAGCTTGAACCGTAGTAATTCCTTCGGCTGCTTCGTCGGGAATTTCAATATCAAACTCTTCTTCCAAAGCCATGACCAGCTCTACAGTATCTAAGGAATCTGCTCCTAAATCGTTAGCAAAGTTGGCTTCGGGCTTGACTTCGCTCTTATCGACTTCCAGTTGCTCTGCCACAATTTTCTGGACTCTAGCAAAAATGTCGTCTTGGCTCATAACATCGTGTCCTCATTGGTTGCTGCGTATCTAATCTTATCCGAAAGGGGGATCTGCAGGAGAAAGGCTGGCCGCTTTTCTAAGTGACACGGGCCAGCGACAATTGGGACACGGACGATCGCAGCAACTCTAGGACTAAGGCAAAAAAAAACCCAATAGCCCAAAATCAATCATCTCCTTTAGCCACCTGATAACGTTGAGGAACCGGATTTTTGGTCGATGGTGCGTCAGTCATCAACTCAAAATGCTTCAGAAAAGCTGACAATTAGCTCCTAGCTAGGCGGTGATTACGTTAATTATAAAGAGGGAAAACTAAGCAGGAAGCCTCCCGACTTCGATGGCTCAAGTTTCTTTTCCCGAACCTTGTGTCCCCAGCAGAAACGACTATGCCATCCCAAACTCTCAGATATGCTTACTTTCCCGGTTGCGTAGCCCAAGGGGCTGCCCGCGAACTTTACCTGTCTACCCAAGCCCTCACTCAAGCGTTGGGGATTGAACTGGTGGAACTCAAAAAAGCTTCTTGCTGCGGTTCTGGCACTTTCAAGGAAGATTCGCAGTTACTCGAAGATACTGTCAACGCTCGCAATATTGCTTTGGCTGAGGAACTGAATCTGCCTTTGCTGACGCATTGCAGCACTTGTCAAGGCGTAATTGGTCATGTGGACGATCGCCTTAAGGATTGCCAAAAAACCGATCCCAACTACATAGAAAAAGTCAACGGTTTACTCAAAAAACAAGGCTGTTCGCCTTATCAAGGCAGTACCGAGGTGAAACATCTGTTGTGGGCGATCGTTGCCGATTACGGGCTCGACGAGGTGCAGAAGCGAGTCACCCGCAAGCTTTCGGGCTTGAAGTGCGCGTCTTTTTACGGATGCTACCTGCTGCGAGCTCAGGATAAGCTGCTTTACGATGACCCGCACCAACCCGAATCGATGGAAAATGTGTTTCGGGCGATCGGGGCAACTCCGGTTTACTATCGAGGGCGGACGCAGTGCTGCGGCTGGCCGTTGGCGAGTTATGCCACTAACCAATCTTTTCAGATGGCAGGCAAACATATTCAAGATGCTCTTGACAATGGCGCTGATTGTATGGTAACGCCTTGTCCGCTTTGTCACTTGAATTTGGATTCGCGACAGCCGGAGGTGGAAAAAGTAATCGGGCACAAATTGAGTTTGCCGGTGTTGCATTTGTCGCAATTGGTGGCTTTGGCTTTGGGTGTGGAGCCAAAAAAACTAGGGCTCGATCGACATATTGTTTCAACTAAGCCCGTGTTAGAAAAATTAGGCTTTTAGTCGATCGATTTGCGCCGCTTTGTAGTAAGGACTTTAGTCCTTTCTAATATCCAATCCAGGTTTGTAGTAAGGATTTTGGTTCTTTCTAAGATGCAATCCCGTTAGATCGGAATTATACCCGAATGCTAGCGGGAAGCTCGATCGCGCTCATACATTCTGGAGTTGATAGAAGATGCCAGCCAAAATTTGTCCTTTTGTGCGGATAGGTAGTCTAGTCTTCTTCTTGTGGGGCAACAATAGCGCTGCGGAGTTCTGACTCTTTGTCGGTTAAGCTGCTGGACTATGCCATTTATTTCCGCTCTTAGCTCCTCATCTGACATCCCAAATTGGTTTTTTAAGCTATTGACACCACCAAAAGATGAAGCAGTCTAACGGCGGGGGCTTCAACGGACGGCGTTGCAAGGGGGCTACACCACTGATAACCTGTGCCTGAGTTCGTTGTCAGCCCTTGTTTGACTGCGATTGTTAGAGCGCATTCGATAGCCAGATTTACACTCAATAGCAAGTGTGGTGGTTAGTAGGTTAATATGCAGATAACAGAAACAGAAGTTGTATACCATTACACAAAATATTTTTTTAACACTTCCTAACTGGCTAGCTCTTGACAAGGAATAAGGAATGAAACGAAACCCAGTAAATCTCACACGTTCGGTATTGCTATGGGCAATGCTAGGAATAATTTGTGGTTTATTTGCTGCAACTTATTGGATGTTTTTGTCTTACATAATGCAGGGATTTGAATATTTTAGTGGAGTTTCTCTACTAATTATTATGCCCCTTGCTGGTTTGCTCATCGGTTTGCTCATTCATTGGCTGGGAAATCCTGGCGAAATAGGGTTGATTATTGACAATATTCATCTCAATGGTGGGCGGTTACCCATGAACGAAAATCCTTCGATGATTCTGTCGTCGCTAATTAGTATTGCAAGTGGAGGCAGTGCTGGTCCAGAAGCGCCAATGGTGCAAGTCACAGGTTCAATTGGTACATGGTTGGCCGATCGCTTTAAATTGACTGGAGAGGCACTACGAACTTTGAGTATTGCTGGCATGGCATCTGGTTTTACAGTTTTGTTCGGTGCTCCTTTGGGGGGTACTTTTTTTGCTTTAGAAATCCTGCACCATCAAAATGTTGTGGAGTATTTTGAAGCAATATTGCCGGCGGTGGTGGCAAGTTGTGCAAGTTACACCATCTTTGTAGGAATTACCCAGCTTGGAATTGGCCCTACCTGGCATTTTCCTCAATACAATGTGGACAGCCTTTATGACTTTGCCGCAGCGATGGCTTATGGAATCGTAGGGGCAATTATGGGGTGGTTTTTTATCGCTGTATTTCGCAGTGTTGGTCGCTTGTTTGATTCAATACGCAGTCCCATCTATGTGCGAACTACTTTAGCTGGGCTAGCACTGGGTGTTTTATCAGCTTTATTTCCGCTCACTCGTTTCTTTGGCGAACATCAAATTGAAAAAATTGTTGAGGGAAACTTTTCTTTGGGATTTCTCTTAACTTTAGTTATTGCTAAAGTGTTTGCCATTAGTACGACCGTAAATGGAGGCTGGCGGGGAGGGATTATCATCCCACTGTTTTTTATAGGAGCCTGTTTAGGAAAGGCAATCGCTATCATTAATCCCGCGTCCAACGAGACTTTGGCAATGATTTGTGTAATGGCTGCTCTGAATTCAACAGTTACTCGGACTCCAATTAGTACAACTCTGCTACTCGCCAAATTAACAGGATTTAGCACTTTTACACCGATTCTCTTCGCTAGTCTCGTGGGTTTCTTCTTGGCTCCCCGATCTCCCTTCATTACCTCACAGCGTAAAATTGATTGACAAACGGCTAGAAATCCTCTAATAGCTCCGTGTAGCGGCGAAAAATACGTGCAATTTGCGAGTGTCGAGTCTCCAGGCTTCTGCCATTACAAATGCACCAATGCCATCAAACAACATCTAGCCGTTGATACCAGTCAGCTTGCTGTTTTTTATCCATTGCACATTTTGCACCATTCTTAACAACAGGCAAGATGCCTGTTCCACAACAAGTGCATTTTCTTGTGGGGTGGGCATGAGAGCCCGCCCATAGAAGGGTTATTGATAATGGTGCAATATCTCAGATCCCTTGCACAAAAACCAGTGTGATCGAGGACTGTGGCTTGATGAAATGTTGATTCACCACTGCGATTACTTTCACACTCGGGCTCGTCAATATTCCGAAGACGATCGTTCTGCAAGGGCAAGGGCAAGGGGTATCACCCGGCTCGGCTCATCCCAGAGAAAGTAAAAACTCTATCCCCAGATTATGACCCAGATCCGGTTTAAACTCGCACGGAAACTAACGAAAGCCGAAAAAATGGCGCTGGAGGGGAAAACTGGATTTGTCGTGGTGGCAATTCGCGCTCGTGATTGAACGGTCAAATCCTTGGATGTAAAGCTGTAAGAGTTTAGTCAAGCACTTTGAGCAGACTCTCACCAATGTCACTGCGAAACTCAATTTGTATTTCATAAGGCTGATGCTCAAACGGTTGGCGAATGATTGAGATCCCAAATGGGTTCTATCAGAGTCCCAGCGTGAATAACTGTGAAGTTTTGTCGCTTTTTCGCGAAGTGCTTCCAGGCACTGCGGTAGACTAACCTTTAATTCTCTGTGCAGGCTATAGCGGTGGCATCTCGCCGTCAAATCTGTTAATTCGCAGAGCAAGCAAATTTTTAGTGACTCGTTGGGAGCCTTTATTCAATGTCTCATTCAGTCAAAATTTACGATACTTGCATCGGCTGCACTCAATGCGTCCGCGCTTGTCCGACTGACGTTTTGGAGATGGTGCCCTGGGATGGCTGCAAAGCAGCTCAGATTGCCTCTTCTCCCCGCACCGAAGACTGTGTAGGCTGCAAGCGTTGCGAAACTGCTTGCCCTACCGATTTTCTCAGCATCCGGGTTTACCTGGGAGCCGAAACCACTCGCAGTATGGGTCTAGCTTACTAAAAATCGATCGACACGCCGATCGAATTAGGGGCACAAAAGAGGGGGCAATTTAATTGCCCCCTCTTTTTTTGTCGCGGAATCTGCATTCTGGGACCGGAAGAAGGTAAAAATGATAAAACTTGAGTTTTATTGCGATCGCTAAGCAGGAGTAGTACGTTAAATGTGCGGAATCGTTGGCTATATCGGCACGCAAGCAGCAAGCGAGATTTTGCTAGCAGGATTGGAGAAACTAGAATACCGGGGCTACGATTCAGCGGGCCTCGCTACCATCTCCGAAGGAGAAATTACCTGCATCCGAGCAAAGGGCAAATTGCACAACCTCCGGGAAAAGTTAGCAGAGATAGACTCTCCCGCTCCCATCGGCATCGGACACACCCGCTGGGCAACTCACGGCAAACCAGAAGAATATAACGCTCACCCTCACATGGATAATAGCGGGCGAATTGCGGTAGTTCAAAATGGAATTGTCGAAAATTATCGCGAGTTGCGGAAAGAATTGAAAGCACAGGGACATAAATTTGTCTCGGATACGGATACAGAAGTTATTCCTCATTTAATAGCTGAACTTTTGAAAGAAGCAAGAAGGGAGAACGAAGAAGGAAAAGATAAAAAAACCGAAAAAGTTGCTGATTTATCGTTTTTGGAAACTGTTTTAAAGGCGGTAAATAAATTAGAAGGAGCTTTTGCGATCGCCGTTATCTGTGCAGATTTTCCCGAGGAAATAATTGTCGCCAGACAGCAAGCTCCTTTGGTGATTGGCTTTGGTGCAGGCGAATTTTTCTGCGCTTCCGACACGCCGGCCTTAGTATCTCAAACCCGCACTGTTTTGTCCTTGGAAAATGGCGAATTAGCAAGGCTAACTCCGATGGGAGTCGAAGTTTACAGCTTTGCAGGAGAAAGGCTGAAAAAAAGCCCGCGCATCCTTGGTTGGAGTCCGGTTTTAGTCGAAAAACAAGGCTTCAAACACTTCATGCACAAGGAGATTTACGAACAGCCCGCCGTAGTCAGAGCGTGTTTGGAGGCTTATTTAGACAGCGAGTGGCAGCCCGGAAATCCGCGCTCTCCCATCAATCTCAACTTGCCCAAGGAACTTTGCGCCGATGTCGAACAAATTTCAATTCTCGCCTGCGGCACGAGCTGGCACGCTTCGCTAATTGGCAAATATTTGTTGGAACAATTAGCTAATATTCCGACGGCCGTGCAGTACGCTTCTGAATACCGCTACGCGCCCGCACCGCTAACAGCAAATACTTTAACTATTGGGGTAACACAGTCGGGAGAAACGGCGGACACACTGGCTGCTTTGGGGATGGAACAGCAGCGCCGCGCCGGTTTTACCGATAAATTTCGGGCGAGAATGTTAGGCATTACTAACAGAACCGAAAGTTCGATCGCCCACATGATGCCGCAGGTAATCAATACTCACGCCGGTATAGAAGTCGGCGTTGCTGCGACTAAAACTTTTGTGACTCAGTTGATGGCATTCTATTTCTTAGCTTTGGATTTGGCGCACCAGCGGCAAACAATCAGCACGGATAGATTGGCAGAAATTATTGCTGGTTTGCGCCAGTTGCCGGCCGAAATTGAGAAGTTTCTGGAGATTCAAGAACAGTATGTGGAGGAATTGTCCCACCAGTTTACAGACACCCAAGATTTTATTTTTTTGGGGCGGGGAATTAACTTTCCGATTGCTTTGGAAGGGGCCCTGAAACTGAAGGAAATTAGCTACATTCACGCCGAAGGATATCCGGCGGGAGAGATGAAACATGGCCCGATCGCCCTTTTGGATGCGAAAGTGCCCGTAGTGGCGATCGCGATGCCAGGAAGTGTCTACGAAAAAGTGCTTTCCAACGCTCAAGAAGCGAAGGCGCGCGACGCCCGTTTAATTGGCGTTACGCCGAAGCAAGGTGTGGCGGAAGCCGATATTTTTGACCACATTTTGCCGGTGCCTTTGGTCGATGAATTGTTGTCACCCATTGTAACAGTGATTCCGCTGCAATTATTGGCTTATCACATTGCGGCGCGTCGGGGTTTGGATGTGGATCAGCCACGAAATTTGGCGAAGTCGGTGACGGTAGAATAAAGGAAGTCATTAGTCATTAGTCATTGGTGTACATGAAATAAAGTTGTACACCAGAAATGCTTGAAAGCATTGATGTCTCGTGCAAATTTTGCGACCAATGTTGTACACCAAATGCCGAAACCTTTAGCCAGCAAGGAGTTCAGGGTAGTGTACAACATTATTTTCAGAATACATCATTAGTCATTAGTGGGTTGTTGGTTGTTGGTTGTTCGTTCTAATAACCAATAACCAATAACCGATAACCGATGCCCGATGCCCGATGCCCGATGCCCGATGCCCGATCGCTTATTTCCTCTGGCTGACTCCGCAAATTGCCGCTAACAGCAACCAGCTTGTAGTATTGAGTCGAAAATCAAACAGCGTCACATCTACAGTGTTAAAAAGCGTACAGGCGGCGAAGGCTAATAAATAACTGAAAAAAATTAGGCGATCGACCGCTCTTACATCTTCATCAGCCACCTGGTTTGTGATAGGAACTATAGATTCTTTATGAAGAAATAAAGCATTTTTCGCTACTTCCTGTGTTGCTATTTTCTCGTGTTTAATCTCCCCACGAAAAAGGGGCCAATTCGCCAGCAGCAAAACACCCCTAGCCAAAACCCAACCAACTAAACTACACAACAGAAGCGTTGCCGGTATTCCCGTTTCCGCAGTCAACATCAGTATCAAACTGTGAGGATGACCAAGCCATTCTTGCATTTGAGCTTGATAGAGGGGCGTAAAATTTCGCAGTCCCCAACCCGTCCAAGGACGCTGCTGAGTCATAGACCAAGCAAATTCCCACTGAGTTTTTCTCAAAGTAGCAGCCGGCCGATTTGGGAACATCTCGTCGGTGAGTCTAGCCCAAAAGAAAGCCGGAACAATTCTTCGTAAAGATTGCCGCAGTGGTTCCGGGCCAAAGGCAGACAAAAAAATTGTGCTAGCCACACTCAAAACCGCAGCTAATAATTTTTTATAACCCGCATAAAATGCAAAAGCCAAAACTGCCAAAACTGCCATTACCCAAGCATTGCGAGAATTAGTAAAAATCAAAGCAAGAGCATTTCCGATCACTGCACAACTTAAAAATAGGAATTGGGCATTGGGCATTGGGCATTGGGCATTGGGCATGGGTAAGTGGTGACGACTGGCAACTGCCAACTGACAACTGACTTCTTCCATCCACAGTCCCAGTGCTAAAATAAAAGCAATTGTCAGATAGCAAGCTAAAATATTAGCGTACATAAATACAGAAGCCATACGGCCGGGGGGATTGCCTTGGGGTGCGAGTACCCAGCCAAAAACAGGCTGCAATTGATCGATGCCGCTCCAGCCTAAAAATTGCTGTCCCAGGCCTAAAATTATCACTGGAATTGAACTAATTACAATCATCCAAGACAATTGCCGCAATTGAGGCAAAGTTTGAATTAAACTGCTGAAAGCGGCAAACAATATAAAGAACGGCAAGAAATTGTACAACCCTACAAAAGCCTCAATGCGGTTGTGGGCAAAAACCGCTGTGATGACTAGCAGCGCGCTCAGAATTGCGAATCCTCGATTCAACGGGCGGCGAGTAATTCGACGGAACTTTTGCTTGCAAGTGCCGGCCAATCCCAGGAATAAACCTAAAGCTCCCAAAATCGGGATTAAGGGAAAAATCAGCATCCCCACTTGGGCGAAATTCCAAGGGATTTGCAGGCGGGGATCTGGATGTTTTTGGAGGCGAGACTTGAGATTTTCGGCTGTCTGTTTGGCAGCTAATTTCAACCGATTTTTGATATTCACCCACACTCCCAATCTCAAATCTAAAATCTACAATCTACCATCGTTAAGCTAGTTCCCAAACGCATTCCGATCGCGTCAGGCGAATTTGAGCTAAGGCAAAAATGGTCGGGATAATGCGGCCGTAGTTCGTGGAAATCGATCGCCAACCCAAATCCGCTAAAAACCAAGTCCACATCACCGGGCCGACCAACGAAAATACGCTCCGCGTCGCACCGTAACGAGCTGCACTCACCGCCATACCGCGCCGCGCCGTCTGAATTGCGACATAATTTTGAAACTGGGTTGCTGCCGTTGCAGTACCTGCAAGCACTCCTTGTTTTGCCATTTGATAGGTGGCAAAATGCAGCGCAAATTGATTGGCCATTAGTTTGAGCAGCATTGGTTTTAAGATGGAACTAACAGCTAAAGCGCTGCCACCTTTGAACAGCAAACCGAGCGGGTCTTTTTCTGCAGAAATTGGCAGGGGTTCTGAGAGTTTAGAATCAACGATCGCTCGCTGTACGCGAACTGTCAGCGCTTGCTGCTCATCTGCTGGTAAACGCTTCCACGCGCGGCCCATTAAGTGCAGAAATACTTCTGCCTCTAAGTCGGTGGTTGACAACTGTCTGGGATAAGGGATTTTGAGATAGCGACAAACTTGAATTAGTGCTTGTCTGTAAGTAACTTGTTGGGTTCGCCCTCTGAGTACCGTCAACCCGTCGGCTGCAAGATAGCGAAACCGCTGTTCTACCGCGTCGAGCCATGCTTGGCGATCGCGACTTTGTACATCTATCGGTGCGGGGGTTTGCACGTAATCTAAAGGGTTAAACTTGCGGCTGAACAGAAGTTCGGTTAGTTGCTGCAATTCTTCTTCTGTTGTCAATTCGAGTGCTGCTCTGAGTTCGTCCAAAATTTTGCCCTCCCCTATTCGATTTTAGATTTTAGATTTTAGATTTTAGATTGCTGCTGATTGACAACCATGAGGATTTAGGATTTACCTACAGTGGCATTTTTTGATCTGGTCTTAATCATGGATTCGTGCTGTCCTTTATTCTACTACTTGGTGCAGGACGATGGCGTCGGGTCCCGCAAGCTACGGCTCTTTTGAGTCATCGGTAAGGTACAAATTCAGCTCGCAGCCTTTAAGCTGATGTTTAGATTCACAAGGCTGACTGATTGATTATGTTCGATGTTGCGGTGATTGGTGCGGGTATGGCGGGGCTGAGTTGCGCTCAACGGTTGCGTCAAGCTGGTTATTCTGTGGTGGTTGTTGAGAAATCTCGCGGCGCGGGGGGACGTGTTGCTACCCGCCGCGTACAGGGTACTAGGGCCGATCACGGGGCGCGGTATCTGGAACCGCAGGGGGATGCGGTGCAGGGGTTAATTGAGGCTTTGGTCGATCGGGATATCCTCAAACTCTGGACTGATACTGTCTGCGAATTCAGACAGGGAAAACTTTCTGCTATTGCTAGTTCTTGTTATGTCGCACCTGCGGGTATGAATGCTATCGGTAAGTATCTGGCTGAGGATTTAGAGATTTGGTTTAGCCGCCGCGTACAAGCTATTTCTACTACAGATAACCAAATGTGGCATCTTTCCCTAGAAGTTACTGATGACAATTTACAGACTCCTCAAGAATTGATTGCTAAGGCTGTTGTAGTAGCAATTCCGGCTCCTCAAGCTTTAATGTTTTTGAATTCGGAAATTGGTTTTAAATCTGATTTTGTTGACAAGTTGCGTTCTGTGGAGTACGACCCTTGCATTAGCGTTATGGCTGGCTATTCTGCGACAAAACAGCCAGATTTAAGTAATCTAAATCCGCAGTGGAAATCTGTTTCTTTTCCCGATAATTCTGATTTAGCTTGGGTTGGTTTGGACAGCAGCAAACGGCTCGATCCGCTACAGCCAGTGTTTGTGGTTCACAGCAGCGCAAATTTTGCAGAACGCTATTTAGAAGCTGCTGATTTGGAAACTGTCGGTCAGGAATTGCTTTCGAGAGCTGCTGAATATTTAATCCCTTGGATCAAAGAGCCGGAATGGTTGCAGGTTCACCGCTGGCGCTATGCTTTTTGTCGAAATCCTTTGCCGGTTTCTTGTTTGCCTGCTGGGAGGAATTTGCCGCTGGTTTGTGCGGGGGATTTGTGCGGGGAAGGTCAAATAGAGGGTGCTTTGCGATCGGGTTTGGCGGCGGCTAATTGGGTGAATTCTCAGTTGCAGGATTTGCCCTTAGATTCAACCCTAAATTGGTAATATGGCTAAAATGAATGTATCGATTTGGCCTCTAACGCTATGATTGCCATCCCGTCTGGGTTTAGCCCCGAAGATTACCTTGCCCTCGAACGCGATAATACCGTCCGGCATGAATATCGGCGCGGTTTGGTGTACGCGATGGCGGGAGGTAGCGATGACCACAGCCGTCTCTGTATTAATTTTATAACTGCGATTAACCTTCACCTGCGCGATGGTGACTGTCAGTTTTTTTCGGCTGATGTCAAGGTGAATTATGCGGATGCGTTCTTCTACTATCCAGATGCGTTTGTCACCTGCGATCCGCGCGATCGCGAAGATCGTTATGTGAAGCGTTATCCCAAGTTGATTGCTGAGGTGCTATCCCCTTCGACGGAAAACTTTGATCGCGGTGAGAAGTTTGAGGATTATCAACAGCTTGAATCGTTGGAAGAGTATGTTTTAATCGCGCAGAACCAGATGCGGGTGGAGTGTCGTCGTCGGGTGCAAGATGCGAGTTCCCTGCGGTGGGAAACGGTGGTTTATGAAGCAGGCGATCCGGTGATGCTGCCGAGTATTGGGCTGGAGATGCCGATCGAGGAGTTATATCGGGGTGTGAGCATACTCTGAACTCCTCAGCTTCGATCGATTGAATTGCACTAACGCTTTATTTTGGAGTAGTGGCCCTTTATCCCAATCGCTGCACCTCTTCCAGCGACATGAGAAAGCGCGTGGGCAACTTGTTCCACGTTAAACCCATTGCTAGTAGTTGGGGGATGGCATCTCGTTGTGTTTGCTCCACGCGATCGATCGACTTGCGATCGAACTGATGCTCTGTTATAGCCTAGCGATTGTCGATCGATTTGTGTATCTGAATATAGCCATCGTTCTGAAAAAATCGATCGCACGACCTACAAAAAAATGGAAAAATGGTGTTAAGTCCCACTTTTCCAAATTTTTATTTTTGTGCTGTTTCCTGCTGTTCTAAGTCTTGTTCTTGCATCTGCAATAACTCGGGAACTGTTACGAAACTGTACCCTTCTTTTCTCAATCGAGCAATAATATCCGGTAAAGCTTTGACAGTTCTTGCTCGATTGCCGCCGCCGTCGTGCATCAGCACAATGCCGCCGGAATTTGCCTGCCTCATCACGTTGTCGATTAAAGATTCCGTAAGAGTGCGCCAATCAAAAGAATCAGCAGACCACATCACAACTGCATAATTTTTCTTTTGAGCGTAAGCTGTCAATCCATTGTTTAAAATGCCTCCTGGCGGGCGGAACATTGATGTTTGGATGCCGGTCAAGTCCTCAATTAAGGATGAAGTGCGATCGATCTCGCGAGCGGCACCGTCTTCGTTATACTGAAGGTATTCATGGTTCCAAGTGTGGTTGCCGATCGCGTGACCTGCTGCTGCGACCTGTTGGCCAATTTCGGGAGAATTTTTCAGGTATTTTCCTACCCAGAAAAATGTAGCCTTAATATTATTTTCCTTGAGAATATCTAGGATTTGTGTAGTGGTTTTCGGCCAGGGGCCGTCGTCAAATGTCAGGGCGATCGCCTTGTGCTGGGAATCGAGTTTCGCGTGACGAATGGTTGTACCTTGAAACTGATCCGGTACGGCTGATTGAAATCGGATTGCCTGCACTTGGGCTAGAGCCTGTTGCGAAAATTCTACTCGATTGGCGATCGCCTCGGAGAACTTATTAATAGTGGACATCGGCTGTTGTTCTTGGGACTGGGATACGGCCAAGACTTGCGCCTGAATCGGTTGCAAGGGCGGATTTGCCCGCAAGTTAAGTGGCCATGTCACACCCAGCAAAAAACTTCCTGTGGCTGCCATAAAACCAACGATGAAAGTTTTTCGCCGCCTCCACAGCAGTTTCAATTTTCTCACGTCATTCTCTCCTTCACACCTTGCACAGTTAATTTGAGATTTTATGTTGATATCAAGTTAATCCACTTAAGAGAATAATCTTAAATTGGACTGTTCTTAAAAATGCTACTGGAAATAACCGATCGCGGGGAAGTCCATCCGGATAAAAAAATTTAAGATTTGTGTGCCAGAAATCCCCTAACCCATACAAACGTGGGATGGTTGAACTTTTTCCCCAGCCAGGGGGACGGCGCTCAAGTCGGATTCATGACACGATATTCTTCGGGACTCAGCCCGGATCAGCCCGCGTCCCTACCTGACACTGCAAGATGTGAGTTTAACCTGAGATGTTGCACTATTGTTAATAAGCCTTTCAAGGGCGGGTTAGAAGATTCCACGCCACAAGAAAATTTAGTCTTTGTGGGATAGACGGGAAAGCCTATTAAGCCAGAATGGCGCAAGATGTGAGTTTAACCGGATTTGATATGAGGGCGATCGCGCGCCCCCAGGGTCGTAAAATTAACTTTTAGGGCCGATTCTCTCTTTGTACAAGCCGACAATCCGCTCGATAACTTCAGCAACAGTCAGATTGTCTGTTTGAATTTCCACAGCATCCGCCGCTTTACGCAAAGGTGCAACCTCGCGGGTGCTGTCCTTTTCGTCCCGTAGGGCGATGTCTTGTTCCAATTGGGCCAAGCTAATATTAGCCCGATCGCTATCTTTAAGTTCTAACAGTCGCCTGCGCGATCGCTCTTGTACCGAAGCCGTCAAAAAAATCTTTAGTTCCGCATCGGGAAACACGTTAGTGCCGATATCGCGGCCTTCTGCTATAATTCCGCCTTTTGTGCCGCAGCGCCGCTGTTCCTCCACCAGAAACTGCCGCACGGCGGGAATTGCCGCCATTTCCGAGACGCGGGATGTCACTTCCAAACTGCGAATTGCCTCGGTTACGTCTTCGCCGTTAATCTTCAACATCTTTGATGCGGGATCGAGGTTGTATTCCAAATAACTCGAACTGATTAATTCGGCGATCGCGCATTCGTCGGAAATCGGCGTGTCTGTTTTCAATGCCAGCCAAGTCAGCGCCCGATACATCGCACCGGTATCCAGATAAAACAAGTTCAAAGCAGTTGCGGCAAGGCGAGTTACGGTAGATTTGCCTGCTCCCGCCGGGCCGTCGATCGCCACAATGGGCCGGCGATTCCTGAGAATTATATTGTCTATCAAGCGAGTAGAGCCAACTCTGGCAGCCACGGCTAAAAGTCCCGCTGTTTCCACAACCTGCAACGGCGTCAGAGTATCGGAATCGACGATTTCGGCGTATTCGAGCTTTACTGCGGGTTCTTCTGCGACTGCTGCGCGGGCTGCAGCGAGTGCGGCTGCTGCGGTGCGGTCCCCTGAAGAAAAAGTTTCCGAGGCTTGTTGCAGCGCGCGGTAGAGTACGGAGGCTTGCTGTTTTTGCTCTGCTGTTAAATACAGATTGCGAGAGCTCATTGCCAGTCCCGACTCTTCGCGGACGATCGGACAAGCGACAATCTCTACAGGCAAGTTAAAATCAAAGACCAGCTTCCGAATAATTGCTAACTGCTGGGCGTCTTTTTGACCGAAATAAGCTTTTGTCGGTTGCACCAAACTCAAGAGTTTAGTAACAATTGCCGCGACGCCCTGAAAATGACCGGGCCTTGCTTTGCCGCACAAAACCGATGTCATCGCCGGTGGCGGCACTACTTGAGTTAAGGATGAAAGGTGAATCTCTATCTGTTTTTGGGCGGTTTGCTCTGTTTCTGCGCCGACTGCTTGATGGCCGAACATTTCCGTTGCTGAGGGAGCAAATATGGCATCAACCCCAGCTAGTTCGCACAACAGTCGGTCTTGCTCGAAATTCCGAGGATAATCTTGAAAATCTTCTGTCGGACCAAATTGCAGCGGGTTGACAAAAATGCTGACCAGGGCGATCGCATTTTCTTGCCTTGCCCGCTGGATCAAGCTCAGATGTCCTGCGTGCAAAGCTCCCATCGTCGGCACCAAACCGACTGTCAAATGAGGTGCAGCAGACTTTTGTAAATTTAAGTAGCAGCGAAGTGCTGCAATGGTAGTAAACAGGCGCACCGGTAGAATCTCCTGAAGGCATTCTGCAGAAGGCAGAATTTGTTTGTCGGAATTTGTTCGACTTGACATCTTCCACCATCCTGCCTTAACAGGCTTTCGGGCCTCTTCCACAAAGATATGGTGGAAGATGTCAGTTTTATTCTACTTTCTGCCTTCTACACTTCGGATAACTTTTGTATTCTGCCTTAGACTAACGTTCAGCGTTCAACTTTTGTTGGCTGCGGCGGTTCGATCACTTCGATTTCCACTCTCGCAACGCCACTGCTCATCATTCCCAGCACGCTGGCGGCGCCGGCGGACAAGTCAATGACCCGATCGCCTACATAGGGGCCGCGGTCGTTAATGCGGACGACTACGGTGCGGCCGTTGTCGAGATTTCTCACCATGACTCTAGTTCCAAAGGGCAAGTGGCGGTGGGCTGCGGTCAAATCATTTTGGTTGAAACGCTCGCCGCTGGCGCTGAGGTTGCCGTCAAATCCCGGGCCGTACCAGGAAGCCCAGCCGCTGAGGCGCACTTGAACAGGGCCCAGAGACAGTACGGGGGGTTCGGGTTGGGGTTTGCCTGCGACTTCTTCCAGGGGTGGGGCGTTGCCCAGAAGCCGGCGGAGGCGATTGGTTGCTTGCAGGGCGTCTCGGCTAAAGTCGGTGGTGCTGTCGGGGAGGATTGTTTCGGCGTTGATGTTTACCAAATCCTCGCCGTTTGCCTGGATAATGTAGCGATCGCCTTTTTCCCACTTAACGGTAATGCTGTTCGGATCGATGTTGTTGCGGGCTAGCTGGTTGAGTCTTGCTGCTAAGGTTGATGCCCGCCAAACTGAATCGGGTTCTTGGTTGCGGTCGTTGCTGGCAATGTTTCCGACTTTGGGATTTTCTCTGGCGCCCGCTACTTTTGACCGACTGCTAGCACCGGCTTGGCTGTTGCCAGCCTCTCCCATTTTCGTGTTTGTTTCCGGATTGGCGTTCAGAAAGGTGATGACTGGAATGTTTCGCACGTAGACTGTCGCTGCTTGTCGCCCGTCTAACTCGTGGGGCTGGATTTTGGCGATCGAGTCTCGGGCAATTTCAGCTCTTGCTTGATACTGATACTGTCCGACTTTTTGCGCTTCGACCCGACTCGCGTTTAACTGCCGGGACGGTTGGGTGGCAATTACTTGCTCGGAAACCGGAGAGTTTTGGTTGTCGGCACCTGTTGCTTGTGCGTGACAAGAGGATGCCGTTCCTACCACAGGAACTAACAGGACAGCGAGTAGACCACCAACAAATTTTTCCTTCATACGTCCATTTTTGTGAATAGCCATTGCCAACCGAGATTGGAGGATTGGCCATTTGGCGGCGGGCGTCAAGGATTTCTCTCTTGCCCTTCGCCATTCCCCCGTGAGTCAAAGCAAAGTATCGGGGTGCGTTTTTGCTTTAATGCTTCCGCCCCAAAAAAAATTGGCGGAAACTTCCCTGACACTTGACAACTCATGCTCGATCCGCAATTTGTGTTTTGTTCACGAACTGCAACAGACTACCACAAACTTTTGTGGTTGGGGATCGCTGCGATCGCGATTTTCACCAAATCTTCATCAAATTTTCTCCAAACCCTCTATCATAAAATCCTTTAGTTACAGTGCTTACAGCCGTTTCAGTTATTCCCTAAAAATTTACAAAAATTTACAAAAATTCATTGTCTTTTGTGGGCTGGCGAATGGCTAGTGTGAAAAAAGCTGTTTGTCAACTGTTATGGGAATAAACTAAAAACTGGAAATCGATTTGGCGGACTTATGGATTATCGAGAAGCAGGTGTGGATGTTGAAGCGGGCAGAGCTTTTGTCTCGCGCATCGGGAGTATGGTCAAGAGCACGCACAGATCGGGAGTTTTGGGCGGATTCGGCGGGTTTAGCGGGTTTTTCAGCGTTCCGGAGGGTTTAAAAGAGCCGATTATGGTTTCGGGTACTGACGGCGTTGGGACTAAGTTGAAATTGGCCCACAATCTCGATCGCCACGACACGGTAGGTATCGACTTGGTGGCGATGTGCGTCAACGACGTGCTGACATCCGGAGCCGAACCCCTCTTTTTTCTCGATTATTTAGCGACGGGAAAGTTAAATCCCGAACAATTAGCTGCGGTGGTGGCCGGGATAGCTGACGGTTGCAAGCAAGCGGGCTGTGCTTTGTTGGGCGGGGAAACGGCAGAAATGCCCGGTTTTTACCAACCGGGAGAGTACGATTTAGCTGGTTTTTGCGTGGGAATTGTCGAAAAGAGCAAATTGTTGGACGGTTCGCAGGTGCGGGTAGGAGATGTGGCTGTGGGGCTGGCGAGTTCGGGCGTACACAGCAACGGTTTTAGTTTGGTGAGAAAAATTGCGGGCGATGGGGGTTTTGACTGGAATTCCCAACCCGAAAAGTTAGGTGGCAAAAGTTTAGGAGAAGTGCTGCTAACTCCGACTACGATTTATGTTAAACCTGTCCTCGAAGCAATTAAGAGTGGTTTAGATATTCACGGCATGGCTCACATTACGGGCGGCGGTTTGCCGGAAAATTTGCCCCGCTGTTTGGGAGTTAATCAATCTGTGAAAATTGACAGCAATAGCTGGCCAAATTTACCAATTTTCCAGTGGATTGCTGAAGCTGGCCAAGTTGCCACAGCAGATATGTTCAATACCTTTAATATGGGGATTGGGTTTGTGCTGTTGCTCGATCGCACAGAAGTCGATCGGGCTGTTACATGGTTTGAATCTCAGGGAATTGGTGCGTTCGCGATCGGGGAAGTGATTGAGGGCAAAGGAGAATTGATAATGGATAATGGGTAATGGGCAATTAGTAAGAAGCAATCGCAGGGGCTGAAGATTGCTTCGCTTTGCTTTGTGCAATAACAGACAATCTGAATCTGCCTTTATCTGTGTATATCTGCGGTTAAATTTATAATTTTGAAAGTAAACGCAGAGGACGCAGAGGAGACAGAGGAAGAAAGAGAAAAAGGAATTCACAACTGATGACTCGTTGCTACAATTTTCAATGAAAGTGAAGTAAGCTGTTGTGCCTTTAAATACGGTATAATTCAAAATTATTTCCGTCAAGGAGTGCAAAAATTGCCGCTCAAAAGTATCTGAATCCCAAATAAATAGAGCAACTGCAATAAGCATTAAAATAGGAACAAAAAGGAGATATTAGAGGAAAAATTATAATTTTATTATTGCTAAATAACCGAAATAATCAATCTAAAATTGCTGATTTTTTTGGTTGCACCGTAAATAAGGTGTTTCATTGGTGGATTCAGGGATATCCAGAGAATCTAGACACGTACTACTATTTTATGTCCGAAGAGAGCCTAGTGAAGCAATCTCAAATCCTGGATTTAACGCCCTTGATTACGTAAGTCCTCAATATATTGCTAATGGACTGTTTAAAGTAATTGAAGAGCTAGAGTATGTATTACATCGCCTTTGAGCGAACACCATGATTATTGCGATCGCACTTCTTCTCCTCCCTTGTTCGCAGCATTCTGTGAATGATAATTAGAGCGATCGAGTTTTTGAAATCCTCTTTAACTCACCCCAGGAATATCCTCATACTAAGCAGAGATTGGACACTGAAAATTCATCCTAGCCAACTCCAGAAATTCCCCCTATCCGTAGAAAGAAAAACCCCAACTTTCTGCCACATCGCGACGGTAGCAATCCACATTCATAACTTGTTGACCGATTAATACCTATTCTTGTATTGTTGATAGCGATCGATAATCCGCAAATTTATCTCCTGTGTCAAACACCTGAGTTGTTGGAGATAATAATTCCACTTTATATGATGTTATGTTAATTACCCATCGAAATGCCTGGTAGTAAGGAGTTTAGTCTTTATTGACTAATATTTTCCCTATTCATGACAGAATTACTCACTACCCAATTAATTATTTTACTGGCATAATTTATAGCTCCAAATGAGCTGATTTTGAGACAGAAATCCTGATTTATTAAGAGGGGATTAGCAATCATTAGACTTTTTACAAAAATAGATAATATCTGTGTTCATTTGCGTTCATCCGCAGTTAAAAACAGAAAATCCAGAACTCTTGCAAAAAGTCTAACCACCAATCTTATTTAGTCTTGTCCAAATTCCGCGACTCCAACCAAATAGGAATTGCAATCCAAGCAACTGCTAACAGCAAAGCAAATACCGCAAATTGAGCGGCCCAAGCTACCAATTTCTCCAAAGACACAACTTGTCCCAAGAAGTAGGATAAACTCACCATTACAGATGCCCAGCTTGCAGCACCCAGAACATTGAACAGCGAAAATTTCCAAAAAGGCATTTCTGCAATACCCGCTAGGGGGCTAGCAAAAATTCGCAGCAGTGCGATGAAACGGCCCAAAAATACGGCTTTAGCTGCATTTTTGCTAAACTGTTCTTTTAAGTCAAACAGTTGTTCTTCTCGAAAGCGGAAAAATTGTCCCAGCTTCAGCAGCAGTGGCCAGCCACCGTACCTGCCGATCGCATAACCGAAATTTCCGCCCACAGTCGCACCGCCGATCGCACTCGCGAGCACAAACCAGTAATTCAGTTCCCCGCTACCAGCTAAAAACCCGCCAGCAATCGTAATAGTCTCACCTGGGAGAGGAATTCCCAGATTTTCCAGTAAAATTCCCAGAAATATTGCCCAATAGCCGTAATCATGGGCAAATTTCTGAATAGTCTCTAGCGATAAAAACTCAAAAGACATTGGATGCTGCCTTCGTAAACTTTTGCAAAGCTCAATACTTTTATATATTGGCTCGATTCAGCCAATAGTGCAATCTTTCGCTGTGATGAAGAACACACTCTTGTGGCGATCGCTGGTTCCACTAAAAATTAGCCTTTCAGGCATACTAGACTAATAGATAATTGTGGCCGTTGCGTTCTGCGCGATAGCTAGCCAGTTTTCCTACTAAATTTATCACAACGGCTCTCCCCACCGATTCCCACAAGGGCGATCGCCCTTCCTCAAACCTTAGCTGAAATCCCCTGATTCTTTCAACAGAATCAGCAACTGAACTCACTTATTCATACTTTACGATGGTAGGATAACTGCTATGGAATTTCCCAACTTCAACCAACACATCATCCTTCAACCTCACAACTGCCTCGACTCCCAAGCCGGAAGCCTCCTCCAGCAACAGCTAGCCGAGATTGTCCCCGAACGCCACAAACTCTGGGTAATAGACATGGCCGCCGTAGATTTTATCGACAGTTCCGGGATCTGCGCCTTAGTCGGCGGACTCAACGCCGCCCGCCACCGGGGATGCCGCCTCGTCATCTGCAACCTCTCAGCCACAGTCAAGCTAATTTTTGAAATTACTCAACTCGACCAACTCTTTGAAATCTTCGACAGTTTCGACCAAATTATCTCCGCTGAAACTCCGGCTCTAGTTGCTTGATTCAAATGACCTCCCGAGAGCAAATCTCAAATCTCAAATTTCCCATAGACTTCAAGTAACCCCAGGGCAAATTTGTATATCATAAATAGGCTTATTTGTCAAGCAAGACCAATGACAGACAAATAAATCCGGCACTTGAACGCCGACAGAAACGATCGCAGGTGCAGCCGGAAAAGGCCAAAGTCGATCGAAACAAATCCTTTCCCCTACGAACCCGAACTGCATCAAATAAGTCGCCGGCGGCGCATTTAAAAGATTCAGCAAGCGGTAAGCCAACTCATACAACTGCTGTCGCCAAACATCGGACAAATGTACCGGTTGAGAGTAACTCAACTCGCCAGACTGCTTGTCAGCTTCCGCACCGATCACCTCAGCATACAGTGGCCCCTTTGCCGTCAACACCACAGGCAGCCAAAAATTGCCACCCCCGACGGGAACTTGCAACTCCTGGGCCACTCGATCGCGCGCCGCCGAAACATTGCGGCAAAATCGAAACACATCTTGAGCCGGAAAAACGAGATTTTCTGGCACATCCAGCGTCAAGGGACAAACGATAGCCCCACCCGGAGCGATCGCGCCCGAATTGAGTTGAGAAACCCCACAGATATTGACTTCAGTTAAAGGATGAGATTGAGCGATCGCCGCCTTGAGACTTGCGGCTGGGCCTTTCTCGCCACCCGCCACAATCAAAACCTTAGACATTGCCAAAGCTCGGCATTTGAATGCCGCGATCGTCCTCAGCATCGACGCTCGGCAGATCCAAGCCCTTAGCCTTGCGGCTCCGCACAGCGAGACGGTAAGTTACGCTTTGCAACTCTGTGTGCAACTGGCGGTTTTCCTTTTGCAGTTGATCCAATTTTTCCTTAATCGGCTCGATCCGCTCGGCAAACTTTTGGCGGTAAACCCCTGGCAATTCCTGAACCACCTGTTCTAGCATCCGAGAGCGATCCGTCAATTCTTGCACCGACTGCCGCAGTTGGTAAACCTCAGCATCCCGCTCTGCGATTTGTTCCTGATAAAAACCCACCTGTTCTTCAACAGCTTGGAGTTGTTCCCGCATTGCCTGCATTTGAGCTTGGTGGCGATCGGAAACTTCCGGCGCCGGCACAAAACTCGAATTGCCCTTCACCAGCCTGAAAAGTTCTTGAGACAACTGCTGCACCAATTGGTCGCGCATTTGCAGCTCTTCGGTGAGACGAGATACCTCTGATTGCAGTTCTTTTGAGCTTACAAGTTTAGTTTGATTCACGATGACTCTCAGCTTTTGTTATATAATGTGTTTCTATTTAAAAATATCTTTCCCTTACCGCAGAGGCAAGAGGCACTTCAAAAGTTTTGAACCCATTAGGCTAAATCGAGCCAGCGGCCCGATGTCAAGGGTAAAGCTCAGTCTAACTCAAATCAGGCATCCACGTCATCACCTTAGTTTCTTGCCATAGACACAGGTAGAATCCTAGGTTTTTTGTCAATAAACCCGGTTTCTTAGCTTTTTCTGATAATAGTGCAAGATCTCATGTGTAACCAATCACAGCCGAAAGCACTTTGCCAGCTTCGTCCACGGTGCTGCCAAAACAGATAATACCGTCCTCGTGACCGGCCATCGCCAGAATTTTGCGCTCTGCCAAATTCTCCTCCTCAAAAAGTCTAAACATTTCTAAGGCCATCTGGGGAGTGCCGTAAGGTATTTCTTTTCTAGTAGTAGGAATCTTAAACAGCAGTTGCTGCCATAGCTTAGGATTATGCACGTGAATTATCGCGCCCACATCCTGTCTCTGAAGGTACAGGGCCCCGTGAGTCAGGGACTCCGACGAAGCTTGTACGGGGCCCCGGCAGCCGAGGTAATTTTGTTCTAAGTTAAATTCGGTAACAGTACAGTATGATTCTGGTCCCAGAGTTCTCAAGTGTGCAGTCTGGGTTCCCGAAATCACGAATTGGCAAGAATTGCCGAGCCTGACGCTGACGTTGCCAAACCCTATGCCATTTTCGTAGACGCCAATTAATCCCCAAGCGTGGAGCCGATCGCGCCAGTCCATCAAATCTCCTATGTTCCGGGCAGCTACAGGGCCTGCCTCTTCCCAGTCACAGCGGTACTTAACGACTCCTTCATCCATCCATTTTTCGGTCAGAGCGGACACGACAGACACAATCCCAACAGAGACTTAATCGAACTTGTCAAACTGGTTTTTTTTGCCTGCTGCCTTCTGTCTCGGTGCATCAGTGCTTTAACTAATCTACATTCCTGTGTCGCCGTAATTAGCGACCGACATTAGCAAAAAGTAAGCTAGGAATGAAGAACCAATTATTTCCAAAATCATGGTTTAGCCTCTAGGTGATTAGAAAAGTTCAATATGAAGATGTACGCTTTCAGTCGGGGAGTTTGATTCCAGGCTTTTGCCCGATCGAGTTTCTGATGTGAAACTACATAACATCCCTGCATCAGTTATTTTTCTACCCTACAGCATTTTTACTGAGTGTAGTTCTACCTTAAGAAAGATGTAAGGATAAATTACCCTTTAATCAGATAAATTAGCTAAAAAGCAACCGTACATTTACTGATTTTTTATCATTATACATATATTTAAGCAAAAAGCAAGCGGAACAAAAAAAATATTTTTTAGCCAGTCTGGGAGGAACTGGCAGAATCTTCGGGTGCTCTACGTTAGTCCACACCTGTGTCGATCGAGCAATTTTTAGCTCCGGGGCATCCTACAAGCTAAGAAACCGGGTTGAGCGTAATATCATGTCGGGTAAAATCACCGCAACGCCAGCTCGCGTCGGCGGGTTCACCAAAATCTGTAAGTAGTAGTATAAGTTATAGATCCCGTAAACCCGCGCCTACCTAGAGGGGGATAGTCGATCGACCCAACCTGATATAAGTCCTATTAAGAAAAAAAACAGCCGATCGAGCAGTGAGGGCCCGATCGGCTAAATTTTTCTGTGGAGCGCGATCGCCCGCAGCCCTTTAAATGTGGAAGTGATACAAGATGCTGCCGTCGTCTTTAATTTCGCAATTGGCATTAAAGACTTCAGCTTGTTGGTTCAAAAAACGCTGAGCGACATCCGGCGACAGCCGCGTTTCCATTGCAAACCGCACCAGAGTTATTTCGCCGCGGCCTTCTTTGATCAGTCGGTACAAAGCACTTTGGAGCCTTTCGCTCTCTTCTCGCTGAAAAGCTGCCTTGTACCTCCAATCCGCCACCGAAGGAATCAAACCCCGGCTGACCAAAATCGCCAACAGCAAGCCAATTCCCAAAATCAGAGGCACTGTCGGATCGCTCGTGGGCGTCGCCACAATTTGCGGGACTGTAGCGGCGGCCAAACTGCTAACCATTTCTTTTTCCGACGCTTGCGTATCGGCCATTGCAAGCTGAGTTTTGTTGTAAAAGTCTTGCTGAAGCTTCATTTGCTGCAACAGCCGAGCGCGCTCTCTTTCGTATTGGTCGAGTTTTTGCTGAGCTTGTTTCAGGTCTTGAGTGACTTGTGCCAAGCGTTGGTTGAGCGACTGATTGACTGATTGCCACCGATATCTGTTAATCAGGCGGCTTTTTTCCACCATGCCCTTCATCAACATATCCACCGTTTGGATTGCTTGCTCCTGATCGAGCGAGCGATACCCAACAACAATCTCTAGGGGTTGTTCCGGCTTAGAAATCTTGACACTAGCATTTTGTCGAACTTGCTGGGGCGACAGCTTAACTGCATCTGCCACTGCTTTGACAACATTATCTGCCAGCAGAACCTCTGGGGTGAGTTGCTCTCCCTGCTTGAGAATTGTCGTGCCCGTACTCGAAAATTTGACTGGCGGATTATTAGAAGTGAGAGTGCCTTGAGCCATGAATCCGGGGGGCGGGGCGAGGCGGTAGGCCAGGGCGCCTGAAATACCCATAATTACAGCAAAACTGCCTAAGGCAATCCATCTGTATTGATGTGCTGAAGATCTAAAACGTAAATTTCCCATTTTGATAGTCAAGTCATAACATTCGCTTGCCGCAGCTCCTGCCAAACCCAAGAGCCATCGTTTCTTTCTGGTTAGTCAAATTGACTGCTGAAAATTTTCTCAGTTTCTGCCTAAAAGCTATTAGCTTTTGAGAGTTGTCAATATTCACGATCCGAAAAAACCGATTGCGCTTTTATTTGATCCGAGCTATAACTTCAGTTTTTGTCCTTAATAATTAATCTGTAACAAGGCTTCTGGAAGTCTACTGGCATCAGACTAGCACTCAGGCGTGCGATCGCCTCGCCTCCCCGTGTTTGTTGACATTCAAAACAGTCTCCTTTTCACCCTTGGCAATTCTCCAATTATCTTACGTCTTGGCGTCTTGCGGACGCGGTTGAAGAATAAAAAAAACCTTAAATACTCGACCTAAAAACTTAACAAGCAAGAATTATACCATGCAGTTAAGAGTTTGCTGCCTATTAAAAAAAATTGTGGAGCTGGTCTCGCCCCCAGATCCACATATTCACATAACAATTATGGTTCGATCGGTTGATGGTTCGATCGAGCTCACCTAGGCGAATGTTCAGAAGCCGATCGGCAAAATAAGACCCTCGCGTGCCATGACAGCCTTGGGAAAAGCAATTTGCACGTCTTCGGCGATGCGATCGAGAAAATCGTCTGTGTGAGCCGGATCGTGGTGAAAAATCACCACTCGTTTCACCCGGGCCTCCTTAGCCATTCTCACCGCTTCCTGCCAAGTCGAGTGTCCCCAACCCACCTTGGGAGACTTGGGGTTGTGATATTCCTCGTCTGTGTACATCGCATCGTAAATCAGCACATCAGCGTCGAGGGCTAAATTGTAGACATTCTCATCTAGGCGATCGGGAAAATGTTCGGTATCCGAACAATAAACAACAGATCGTCCCTGCCAAGTCACCCGATAGCCCATAGCAGTATTCGGGTGATTCAGAGAACCCGTCCTAATCTCAATATCGTCCAGCATCATCGTCTGGTTGTGATGGAGTTCGTAGAAATTCAAATCTGCCTGCAAACCCATCAGCGGCACCGGCGAATTCGAGTGCAACACCCGTTCGACAAAGTGCCTTTTCATGCAATCTCCATCCGGCGGAGTCGCCCCGTAAATATCAAAGCTATTGCCGCGGATGAAAGCTGGGGCGAACAGCGGGAAACCTTGAATGTGATCCCAATGATAGTGAGTAAAAAACATATAAGCTTGCACGGGCATTTCTTGCACCAACTGGTCTCCCAGCATCCGCAAGCCTGTTCCGCCGTCAAAAATCAAGCGTTTGCCAGCGACTCGCATTTCCAAACAAGAAGTATTGCCGCCGTAGCGAACAGTTTCCTGTCCGGGTGTCGGAACACTGCCCCGCACGCCCCAAAACTGTACTACAAAATCATCTATACCTTTTATTGATTCGGAGGGTTGAGGGCAATCAACGGGAGTTGCCGCTACAGAGGACAAGCTGATTTCCATTTTAAAATTCAGGCTTTAAGGTTCCACATTGTCCGTGATGGCGCAGCAGATGGTCGCACAACACTAAAGCTACCATCGCTTCCACCATTGGCACAGCTCTTGGCAAAACGCAAGGGTCGTGCCGTCCCTTGGCAGCCAGCAGCGTTTCTTCGCCTTCTCGGGTAACGGTGCGCTGCTGCTGGCGAATTGTTGCAGTTGGCTTGAATGCCGCCCGCAAAATGATATTTTCGCCGTTAGCAATGCCACCCTGAATTCCGCCAGAGCGATTCGTCACTGTACGAATTACACCCTTATCATCAGTATAGTATTCATCATTATGTTCGCTGCCCTTGAGCAGAGTCCCGGCAAACCCGGAACCAATTTCAAAGCCTTTGCTGGCGGGCAAGGACATGATGGCTTTGGCCAAGTCGGCTTCGAGTTTGTCGAATACGGGCATTCCCAGTCCTTTGGGTACATTGCGGGCGACGCATTCGACTACACCGCCGATCGAATCTCCACTGTCGCGAACTTTTTCGATCAGTTCAATCATTCTTTCGGCACATTCGGCATCTGGACAGCGGACGATGTTGCTTTCTACTTGTTCTAAGGTAACAGTGTCCGGGTCGGCGACACATTCTAAGTCTTTGATGCGTTTGACGTAGCCGACTATTTCGACTCCTGCTGCTTGTTTGAGAATTTTTTTAGCGATCGCGCCTGCTGCTACTCTACCAATTGTCTCTCTCGCCGAACTGCGACCTCCGCCTTGCCAGTTACGAATTCCGTACTTGGCATCGTAGGTAGCGTCAGCGTGGGAAGGGCGGTAGGTAGTCGCCATTTCGCCGTAATCTTGGGGGCGAGTGTCTTGATTGCGGACTAAAATTGCGATCGGCGTTCCCAAAGTTTTGCCTTCAAACACCCCTGACAGAATTTCGCAGGTATCTGCTTCTTTGCGAGGCGTGGTAATTTTGCTTTGGCCGGGGCGGCGGCGATCGAGTTCGGCTTGAATTTCCGATGCGTCGATCGACACCAGGGGCGGGCACCCGTCAATTACTACTCCCACACCGCCGCCGTGAGATTCCCCAAATGTCGAGATCCGAAATAAATGCCCAAAGGTATTGCCCATTATGCTTTTGCCTGAAACTTAATAATTTTTAGCTTAAATGGAATAGAGATTTACTGTATTTATGAAAAATATACCATTGACGAGTAGGCGACAGGCGATCGCCCCACAGCATCACTCCCTTCCCACCCCTAGAAGAATATCTACCAGGGAGAGAGGGAGAGACAGAGAATAGGAGATATCTGGAAACACACTTAAATTCATCCGTGTCTCCGTGTCCGAATCCGTGTTGTGTCTTCCTTCTTCTTTAGTCTTCGTGTTCTTCAAAAGGATCTCTCAATTCCTTAGACGGGGGACCGAAAGCGGTGTAGATCGAGAAACCGGTGATTGCCACCAGACACACGCCCAGAGAAATGCCGAGAACTGCTGCAGGTTCCATATTTTTGATCGATTATGAGTGATCCACTCTATAATATTACAAAAAATAACAATCCGTCTGAAAGTCTAGTGATTTTAGGCGCTCTACGGTATGGCAACCAACCCCCACTCCCCGTTGTCCGAGTCCCGTTCCCGCTTTTCTGAGAAATTGCGATCGCAATTAGCGGTGAAAATATGTCAAACTTCTCTGTAGAGATTCATTGTAGGTGACTTATGGCACAACGAACTTGGTTAGGAGATATACTCAAACCCCTTAACTCAGAGTACGGCAAGGTCGCTCCGGGTTGGGGCACCACGCTGTTGATGAGCGTTTTCATTGGACTGTTTTTCGTGTTCTTGTTGATTATTTTGCAAATCTACAACTCTTCTCTGATTCTGGAGAGTGTGGATATGGATTGGTCGAGCCTAGGCCGCTAAAAATTGATCGCAAAACAGTAAGGCTAAAAGTAAAAGCTGAGGGTTGAGGAGAAAGGGCAAAAGCTAAGTTTTCCCGTTTTTCCTTACCCTTTCCGATTACTTTTGCCATAAATAAACAAGAAGTAACTAAACAAATTGCAGGAGAAAAAAAATGAATATTTTTGGCATTGGTTTGCCGGAAATGGCAGTTATTTTTACGATCGCCCTATTGGTATTCGGTCCCAAAAAATTACCTGAAATCGGCAGGAGTATGGGGAAGGCAATTCGGGGCTTTCAAGACGCTTCGCGGGATTTTGAGTCGGAGTTCACGCGGGAAGCCAAGCAGTTAGAAGAAGCAGTAGCAACTAGCAGCAAACCGGAAACTGAAAAACTCGCGGCAGCTACTCCCAAGGAAGATAGCACAAACATTTAAATGAACAACTCTCAGAAGTCGGAAACACCAGCGGAGTTAGTGATTCCCCAGCTAATAGTTGGGTTGGGAAATCCCGAACCTAAATACGATCGCACCCGACACAACATAGGCTTTAATGCTGTCGATGCCTTGGCTAAATCTTGGCAGATTTCCCTGTCGGAAAATCGCAAATTTCAAGGCATATTTGGCGAGGGAAACCGGCCGCGGGGACAGAAAATCCGCTTGCTGAAACCGCTTACTTACATGAATCTCTCCGGTCAAGCGATTCGGGCGGCGGCGGATTGGTACAAAATACCTGCGGAGTCGGTATTAATAGTATACGATGATATGGATTTGCCGATCGGGAAATTGAGAATGCGGCTTGCGGGTTCTGCCGGCGGACACAACGGCATGAAATCCACAATTTCTCATTTGGGCACAGACAAATTTCCCCGGTTGCGGATTGGCATCGGCAAACCTCAAAACGATGCTGCTAAAAATGAGAAAGATACGATTTCCTTCGTGTTAGGAAAGTTTTCCTCAGAGGAAAGTCAGTTAGTAGAAAAAGTGCTTAAACTGGTTGTAGAAGCTGTGGAACTGAGTCTGCACCAAGGAGTAGAAAAAGCCATGAGCCTTTACAATAGTCGCACAATTGCAGAAACAAACGCGGAAACAAAAAGGTGAGTTCGAGACGTTTGCCTGAAACAACTGCATATGTCCGGGTTACAGGCCAATCTTGGCAAAAAGGCACGATTGAGGGTGAAGTGACTGCCGGGAATTTTGAGTGGCAGTTTCAGTGGCGTTTCACGTCAGAAAAAACACTCATACTTGAGCCTTCTCAGGGTAGGGCATTGATTCAGGAACCGCTGCACCGTTTTCTGGAAAAATGGGATTATCAATTAGAACCAGGTGGCGATTATTCGTTTACGGTTCGGGCTCAGTTTTAAAATCTTGGTAATGGGAAATGCGGCAAAGGTAATCGGGAATAAAAACTTCCTCTAGTAGGATATCCCGATTCCAGTAATTCTTTAATTAATCATGGGAAATGGCTGTGATGGGAAATTGGGAAACGGTGATCGGGAAGGCAAACTTTCTCTAATAGGAGGTCCCGATTCCAGTAATTCTTTAATTAAAGCAGGTGGCGTCCCTTCTCGGTAAGCCCCGCAATAATACATTGTCAAAACAGCTTTGTAAGCCCAGTGATTGGAAGGTACATCGGTAAAAGGATTTGGCAGAGTTTCCGCCTGATTCTGCACGCAAGCATTGAGAATTTGTTCGGGCGCTGTCTGCACTTGAACTAAAGAATTATTTGGCTTGAGTTGTGCGGTATTTTGTGCGTTTGCAGGAGCTAACAAACCTGTATAAATTAACACTGTAGTAGTGGCAAAGATGCTGAGTTTCATAAGTTTATAAATTTCTGAATAAGTTGGGTGGTAGTGAGGACTAAAGTCCTCAAAGCTGTGGGAAATAAGGAGTCTTCGTCCTGACTACAAACATTTGGAAGGTTCAGACATTTTTCGCATTCCCAAGGCCAAGACACTCAAAAACAATAGCCCGATCGCCCCAGCTAGCGGATTGCCGTTAACTCCTGTCACCCAGTCGGGAACGGAACCCGAATATCGCACTAACTGCCCGATGTTAATCATGTAATATCCCCAGACTAAACCTGCATGAAGCCCGATCGACAAACCGAGGCGATTTTGGCGCGATCTTTTTCCCCAAACCAGAATCAAACCCAGCAACAACAACCCCGGAAACTGCGGCCAACTCCCCAGCATTGCCGCGACAGGTTTGATAAAATGAGATAGGGCAAACACCAGGCTATTGACCCAGAGAGATATTTTATAATTGTAATCCCGCTGCAACTCGTCCAGCAACCAACCACGGAATACCAACTCCTCCGCAAAACCGACTCCAAGGGCGCTTAATAGCCCTTCTGCGATGATTCTAGGCAAATTATCAGAATTTTGCCACGCGACTAAGCCGAACAGCCCTTGCACCGCAAATAAGCTGAAAGTAAGCAAAAGCCCGATCGCCAATCCAATTAAAAGCTCAAAACCGTTTTTTCGCGTATTGATTAAACCGTAACTTTTGAGTAATTGGGTTTGTCCGTAAACCTGTTTTCCCCAGCGCGGCACTAGGAACAGAAACTCAGTAAACAACAATCCCATTGTCAGAATAGTTGCTAGGTTACTATCCTTAACTAAGAGATAAATTGGTGCTGCTAGCGGCAGCCAAATTGCTAGCAAGATTAATAGGAAAATTATTACACGTAAAGGAAATGGATAACTGGCTATTATTTGGAGGCGGTTAATCATTGTTGTAAATTAAACAGGTTTTACATGAGATCTGTAGGGAGACAGCAATGCTGTCTCCCTACCCCGATTCTAAACACGCCATTGCCGTAGGCCTAATGTACAAAGCAGACGGAAAAAGCTAGAATAGCATCGTATCGGTTGAAACTTTAAGTGAAGCAAAGCTATAACATCAGGTAACAATGACTGAAGCCTCGGATTTTTCAAATGTCGATCGAGAATTAGATGACACAATTTTAAGCTTCGCAGACATTCAGGCAGAACTCAACCTGCGCCACGCTAAAGATGCTCTGCGAGATATAGTAGAAAATCTCGACTTGACAGTTCAAGAGCGAACTGGACTGGAACCGGAAATTGGCGGGTTAGAGAAAATGCTCGACAAGCTAGAGCGCGCTTGCGTGCAAATAGCTGTGTTTGGGATGGTGGGAAGGGGAAAATCTTCGGTTTTGAACGCGCTGCTAGGTCAAAATGTGTTTGAAACTGGCCCGACTCACGGGGTGACTCGCACCACCACTATCGGCCAGTGGGATGTCGGAGAGGGAATTGATAAGAATTTGCCCGATCGACTTTCGCCAGTTATTTACCGTTTGTCGCAAGTAGAATTAATCGACACTCCGGGAATAGATGAAGTTGACGGCGAAACTCGCGAACTTTTAGCCCGCCGCGTTGCTCAACAAGCTGATTTGATTTTGTTTGTAGTTGCTGGCGACATTACGAAGGTGGAATACGCAGCACTTTCGCAGTTGCGGGAAGCCGGAAAACCGATGCTATTAGTGTTTAATAAAATTGACCAGTATCCTGATGCAGACAGGCTGGCAATTTATCATAAAATTCGAGACGAGCGCGTAAGAGAATTGTTGTCTCCCGATGAAATTGTGATGGCGGCGGCTTCGCCTTTGACGGCGAGGGCGGTGCGCCGTCCCGACGGAAGTATGGGCGTGCAAATGACTCGCAGTTTGCCACAAGTCCAAGATTTAAAATTAAAGATTTTGGAGATTTTAGACCGAGAAGGCAAATCTTTGGTCGCCCTGAATACGATGCTCTGTGCGGGGGATATTAACGAGCAGTTGGTGCAGCGAAAAATGGAGATTCGAGATGACGCGGCTAATCGAATTATCTGGAACGGGGTAATGACTAAAGCGGTGGCGATCGCACTTAATCCAATTACTGTAGTTGATATTCTTAGCGGCGCGGTAATTGATGTGGTGATGATATTAACTTTATCTAAAGTTTACGGCATTGCGATGACAGAAGCGGGCGCGGTGGAATTGCTGCAAAAGATTGCGATTAGTATGGGGGGGATTACAGCCGGTGAATTGTTGGCTAATTTTGGCTTGAGTTCTTTGAAAGGATTCTTGGGTTTGGCGACGCCAGCGACGGGGGGTTTGGCTTTAGCGCCTTATTTGTCTGTGGCGGTGACGCAAGCTGCGATCGCGGGGGTTTCTTCCTACGGTATCGGTCAAGTTACTAAGGCTTATTTGGCTAATGGTGCTTCTTGGGGAGATGATGGGCCAAAGGCTGTTGTGAGCAAGATTTTGTCTTCTTTGGATGAGGAGTCTATTTTAAATCGGATTAAGGAAGAGTTGCGGGCTAAGTTGGATTTGGGAAGTGTGGAAAAACAGAAATCTTAGTAGTCAGTAGTCAGTAGTCAGTAGTCAGTAGAAGCAATTATGCAATAACAAACACCAATGCCCGATGCCCGATGCCCGATGCCCGATGCCCAATTCCTAATATTATGTTATTAACCATCTCTACAACTCGCGTACCTGCTACAGATTTGGGTTATTTGCTGCACAAACATCCCGATCGCCATCAATCCTTTCCGATGACTTTCGGGCAAGCCAGCGTGTTTTATCCAGAGGCAAATTCAGAAAAGTGCACGGCGGCTTTACTCTTAGATGTCGATCCGGTTGCTTTGGTGCGGGGCAAGTCGAAATCGGGCGATCGCCCTCTCGAACAATACGTGAACGATCGCCCCTACGTTGCCTCATCTTTTCTGTCTGTCGCCCTCGCCAAAGTCTTTAGTACAGCTCTATCCGGTCGCTGCAAAGACCGCCCAGAACTCGCAGAAACCCCCCTTCCTTTGACAGTTAATCTGTCGGTTTTGCCCTGTCGCGGTGGCGAGAAGTTCCTGCGGCAAATGTTTGAGCCGCTTGGCTATCAAGTCGCAGCAAAACCCCTGATTCTTGACGAGCAATTTCCCGAGTGGGGCGCGAGTCCTTACTTTTCTGTGGAACTGCAAAATACACTCCGTTTGGCGGATTTGTTAAGCCATCTTTACGTGCTAATTCCCGTGTTGGATGACGACAAACATTATTGGGTGGGCGATGATGAAATCGAGAAATTATTGCATCACGGCGAAGGTTGGTTGAAGGCGCATCCCGCCCGCGAACAAATTGCCAACCGCTATCTCAAACGCCAGCGCCGTCTGACGCGAATTGCTGTGGCACAGTTAGCAGAAGAAGCTCATATCGACCCTGAGGAACTCGAAGTTTCTCATCAGCAAGAAGAGGAAGTTTTAGAACAGCGAATTAGCTTGAATCAAGAGCGTTTGGAAGCTGTGACGGAGGTTTTAAAGCAAAGTGGTGCTAAGCGAGTGGTAGATTTGGGCTGCGGTGAGGGAAAACTGCTGAAACTGCTTTTGAAAGAAAGCTCGATCGAACAAATTACAGGCGTCGATGTGTCCTTTCGTGCCTTGGAAATTGCCAGGGAACGTTTGCAAATCGATCGATTGTCTCCCGCCAAACAATCTCGCATTCAACTAATTCAAAGTTCGCTAATTTATCGGGACAGCCGCTTGACTGGTTTTGATGCAGCGGCCGTAATTGAAGTGATCGAACATCTGGATTTAGAACGGTTAGCTGCTTTTGAGCGGGTTTTGTTTGAATTTATCCGACCCAAAAGTGCGATCGTCACAACTCCAAATATTGAATATAACGTTAGGTTTGAAAACTTGCCCGCGGGCAAATTTCGCCACCGGGATCACCGCTTTGAGTGGACAAGGGCCGAATTTCAAACTTGGGCGAAAGGGGTTGCCGAACGGTTTGGCTGTGGGGTAGAGTTTCGTTGTGTGGGAACTGAAGATTTAGAAGTAGGTTCGCCTACGCAAATGGCAATATTCGCCCAGTGAAAATAATACCGACAGTCTGTTTGTGCTTACAATATACTTAAAATTGGAAAAATGCAGGCTTCCGCTATGAGTAAATCTATTCAAACCCAGATCGTTGAAATTGACAATTCTCAGGGCATTCGCATTCCCAAATTTTTGTTAGAGCAAATTGGTATTAGCGGAAAAGTAGAAATCGAAGTTCATGGCGATCGGATTGTCATTCGTGCAGCCCTAAAACCGCGTGCAGGCTGGGAGGAAGCGTTCGCAAAAATGGCAGAGCAACATGATGATGTCCTTCTTGATGATGTCACCACTACGGAGTGGGAGGAGCTTGAATGGCAATAAAATCAGCGCTGACGAACAAAAAGCAGTTTTAGATAGTTTGGTACAGATGTTGGCGAAATAATATTATTAAATGAAAATTACAATTTTCACTGGTTCCCCGGCACAGCCTGGGAACCGATGCCCAGAGGCTCTGCCTCGCGAGGTTCGATGAGAATTCGAGGCAGAGCCTCTGGATCTGCGTTACCAGGCACAGCCTGGTAACGAGTAAAAAATCTATATTGTTAAACAATGAAAATTACGCTTCCAGAACTATCTCTAGTCGTTCTCATCGGTGCATCCGGTTCCGGAAAATCCACCTTTGCGCGACAGCATTTCCTACCTACAGAAATCATTTCATCGGATTACTGCCGCGGTCTGGTTTCCGACGACGAAAACAATCAAGCGGCCACCGCTGATGCTTTTGAAGTATTGCATTTAATCGCTGCTAAACGTCTGGCCGCAGGTAAGCTAACGGTGATTGATGCTACCAACGTTCAGCCGGAAAGCCGCAAACCTTTGTTGGAATTAGCCCGAAAATACCATTGCTTTTTGGTTGCTATTGTGCTAGATTTACCAGAAAAATTGTGTGGCGATCGCAATCAACAACGTGCAAACCGCAATTTTGGAAATCATGTAATTCGCCGCCACGTTCAGAATTTAAAGCGATCGCTCAAATCTCTAGATCGCGAAGGATTTCGCTACGTTTACGTCCTCCGTTCCCCAGAGGAAATCGACGCGGTGGAACTCGAAAGACAACCTTTGTGGAACAATCGCAAAGGCGACTGCGGCCCTTTTGACATCATCGGCGACGTTCACGGCTGCTGCGACGAATTGGAACAATTGCTGCAACAGTTGGGCTACCAAATTATCGAAAAATCCAGCGAATCCGATTTGGGGAAGTTTCCTACCTACGCGCACCCAGAAGGGCGTAAAGCCGTGTTTTTGGGCGATTTGGTCGATCGGGGCCCGCGCATTCTCGACACCCTCAAACTCGTGCGAAACATGGTACTCGCAGAAACAGCTTTGTGCGTACCTGGAAATCACGACATCAAACTGCTGCGAAAACTCAACGGCAAAAATGTCAAAATCAACCACGGGCTCGAACAAACCTTAGCAGAAATTGCCGCTTTACCCGATGAATTGCGCGAATCAGCAGTACGAGAAATTCGCCAATTTTTAGATAGTTTGATTGGGCATTACGTCCTCGATGGCGGAAAATTAGTCGTCGCCCACGCCGGGATGAAAGCTGAATTTCAGGGACGCGCATCGCGCCGCATTAGAGATTTCGCCTTGTACGGAGAAACAACTGGCGAAATCGATGAATTCGGCTTGCCCGTCCGCTACAATTGGGCTGCCGAATATCGAGGTCAGGCAGCGGTTGTTTACGGACACACCCCCGTTCCAGAAACAGAATGGTTGAACAATACAGTTGATATTGACACGGGCTGCGTTTTCGGAGGCAAACTAACAGCTTTGCGGTATCCCGAAAGAGAATTTGTCAGCGTTCCTGCTGCTAGAATTTACTGCGAACCTGCCAAACCGATCCTCTTTCAAGACAGCCAAACTCCACTTAACAATAGAGACATTAATTCACCCGTTATTAATAGCGGTTTGGCGGCAGTGAATCTCACCGCCCAACAGCAGTTTGATGACGTACTGGACATTAGCGACGTACTCGGAAAACGCCTTATTTCAACTCGCCTGCAAAGTAACATTACGATTAAAGAAGAAAATGCGATCGCAGCCCTAGAAGTAATGAGTCGGTTTGCAGCCAATCCCAAATGGCTGATTTATTTGCCGCCCACAATGTCTCCCGCTGCTACCTCCAACGAACCAGGACTTTTAGAACATCCAGCCGAAGCATTTAGCTACTACCAACAGCAGGGCATATCGACAGTTGTGTGCGAAGAAAAGCACATGGGTTCCCGTGCAGTTGTGATTGTTTGCCGCGACGCATCGGCAGCTTTACGTCGGTTTGGCATTCTCAGCGAGAGTATGGGCATTTGCTACACCCGCACGGGACGGCATTTTTTTGATAATTCTACCTTAGAAAGAGAATTTTTAGCGCGGGTAAATGTCGCTCTCACTGCGAGCAATTTTTGGGAGAAATTTCAAACCGATTGGGTGTGTTTGGACTGCGAATTAATGCCTTGGTCAGCCAAAGCTCAAGGTTTATTGAAAGAGCAATACGCCGCCGTGGGAACAGCATCTCGTCACGGGTTTGCGGAGGCGATTAAGAACTTAGAACAGGCAAACCAGCGGGGAGTTGAAATTAATTCTTTGCTAACCAGCTATCAAGAGCGAGCCGAACTAGCCGATCGCTATGTTAAGGCCTACCAGCGCTACTGCTGGCCTGTGAAATCCATCTCAGACCTCAAATTAGCACCTTTCCACATCTTGGCAACCGAGGGAACAGTTCACACTGACAAAAATCACTGTTGGCACATGGAACAGATTTCACAAATTTGTAAAGCTGACCCTGAATTCCTGTTAGCTACTGAATACAAAATAGTTGAAATTGCCGATTTCGACAGCCAATTAGCGGGTATTCAATGGTGGGAAAAACTGACTGATTCGGGAGGCGAAGGAATGGTTGTTAAACCAATGGATTTTATTGTGAAAAATAGCAAAGGACTCGTACAGCCTGCGGTAAAATGTCGCGGAAAAGAGTATTTGCGAATTATTTACGGTCTGGAATATTCTTTGCCGGAACATTTAGAAAAATTGCGAGCGCGCGGACTTTCCGGCAAGCGTTCTTTGGCGTTGCGAGAGTTTGCTCTTGGTATAGAAGCATTGGAGAGATTTGTTGCGGGTGCTCCATTGAGACAAGTTCACGAGTGCGTTTTCGGAGTTTTAGCGATGGAGAGCGAACCTGTCGATCCGAGGCTGTAATCTGAAGGTAGAAAGCAGGCGCTCGCTCATTCATTTCCTCCTACTAATCGCTGTACTTCCAATGTCGATAAATTCATCCTTTGTGCGATTTGCGCTAAATTCATGCGCCCGAATTTAACAGTTGAGAAACAAGCTCGCGCAAGGCTGATTCGGCCGCCAGCCGTGCTGGTTCGGATTGCTGGTAAGTATTGAGAAACTCTAGTGTTTGAGGATTCCTAAACCTCAACCCCCAACTCCAACTGACAACAGCCGCAGGGAGACAAAACCAAGAAGTTGACTTTCTGATCTTCCACCAAAACAAGCTAGGGATACTGAAAACAGACAGCGAATCCTGCTATCAAAACGCAACAGAAGATGAAATGTGCGATCGGCTTTTGATAGATTCTGGCATCTGTCTTGTCAAACATTACGACGCTACCCGATGCAGCGAACAACCGGATCTAGTCGTGCAAGTTTTTTGGGAAAAATTGAGTCCGGCATAGGTAGAAAAGAGCGATGCGCGCCCTACTTTTAATCCGCGAAACAGGTGGGCAATGCCCACCCGGCTCTTAATTAAGATCGAATTGTTAATCCGAATTCGATTCGGCGGGCTAACATCGAGTTTTTAACCCTAATTCGCTCCTATTTATAACCTCTATTCTTCTCCGACCAAACGCGGGTTGGTAGTCCCCAAACATAGACAAACCCTTCAGCAGCTTTGTGATCGAATTCGTCTTCTGCGCCGTAGGTTGCTAAGTCGAAACTGTAGAGAGAATTTTCAGATTTGCGACCAACAATTGTCGCATTTCCTTTGAATAGTTTGAGCCGCACGGTTCCAGTTACTCGCTTTTGCGTGTCCTGAATAAATGCGTCTAAAGCAGTTTTCAAAGGATTGTACCAAAGACCGTTGTAAATCATTTGGCTGTAGGTTTCTTCGATGCCGCGTTTGTACCGCGTCACATCGGCTGTCAGCGTCAAACTTTCTAAGTCTCGGTGCGCCTGCATCAAAACTAAAATCGCTGGTGTTTCGTAAATTTCCCGCGATTTAATCCCGACTAAGCGGTTTTCAATCATGTCAATCCGGCCGACTCCGTGGTTTCCAACTATTTCGTTTAGTTGGGAAATTAAGGCGACTGGTGATAAATTTTTGCCGTTCAAACTGACAGGATTTCCGCAATCGAAATCGATTTCTATGTATTCGGGTGTGTCGGGAGTTTGTTCGATCGCCTTTGTCATCAAATAAACTTCTTCCGGCGGTTCCGCCCAAGGATCTTCCAGGATTCCGGCTTCAATAGCCATTCCTAATAAGTTGCGATCGATACTGTAAGGAGAAGACTTTTTCACCGGGGACGGAATACCGCATTTCTCGCCGTATGCGATCGTTTCCTCGCGGCTCATTTTCCACTCCCGCGCAGGTGCTAAAATCTTAATCTTGGGGTTTAGCGCGCCGATCGACACATCGAACCGCACCTGATCGTTTCCTTTACCTGTGCAACCGTGGGCGATCGCATCTGCACCGTATTTTTCCGCAGCTTCTACTAACAATTTAGCAATCAGCGGGCGAGCCAGGGCAGTCGAAAGGGGATAACGGTTTTCGTAAAGTGCGTTAGCTTGAATCGCTGGAAACGCATAGTCTTTGACAAATTCTTCGGTAGCATCAATAACTAAAGATTCCGAAGCACCGGATGCTAAAGCTTTTTTGCGGATCGGTTCTAATTCGTCTCCCTGTCCCAAATCCGCAGCCAGAGTAATTACCTCTTCCACACCCCACTCGTTTTTGAGGTAAGGAATGCAGACGGAGGTATCGACTCCGCCGGAATATGCTAGCACAACTTTTTTAGCGCGACTCATTGCTATTTACATCCTGAATTTAACTGACATCTTGCACCCTTGTCACTAAGCTTTTCAGGGCGGGCTAGATGCCCACACCACAAAAAAATATCATTTTTGTGGAACAGGCATCTTGCCTGTTCTTGAGAATGGTGCCTAATGTGAGGTTTAACCGACTTTTCATTATGCACCTAATTGAGATCGATTCTTGTCAGAAATAGCACAGATTTATATATTCTTTTTTTGCTAAACTTGGCTATTTCGCGGGGGAGTTGCTGCGAAAAATCTGCTACCGTGGGATACGGTAACTGTGGAGATGGGGAAAAACCGTGTTTTTTAGTGTTGTGATTCCGACGTACAATCGTAAACCGATTTTGGCAAAATGTCTACTGGCTTTGGAAAATCAGCAGTTCGGTGAGATTGTCAGAGAGTATGAAGTAATTGTGGTGGACGACGGATCGACCGACGGGACGCTGGAGTGGTTGGCGACAAATGCTGAGTTGTTGCCTCATGTGCGATCGATCGCTCAATGTCACCAAGGCCCCGCGGCTGCCCGGAATTTGGGCGTTGAAGATGCCAAGGGCGATACGATTATTTTTATTGACAGCGATTTGGTGGTAACAGAGCATTTTTTGCAAGCACACGCAGATGCTTTACTACAGGGTTACAAAGATACTGATGCTGTTTTTACTTACGGCAGTGTGATTAACACTTGCAATTTCGAGAATCCTACCTCAGAGCCTTACAAAATCACCGATTTTTCGGCTGCTTATTTTGCTACTGGAAATGTGGCTATCGCCCGCCACTGGCTGCTGGCTGCTGGACTTTTTGACACTCGCTTTCAACTGTACGGATGGGAAGACTTAGAATTGGGTGTTAGGTTGAAAAAATTAGGTTTGAAACTGATTAAATGTCCGGCGGCTGTCGGCTATCACTGGCATCCACCTTTTAGTTTAGAGCAAATTCCGGGCATGATTGACCGAGAAATTCAGCGCGGGAGAATGGGAGTTGTGTTTTATCAAAAGCACCCTAATTGGGAAGTGCGGATGATGATTCAAATGACTGTTTTGCACCAAATACTGTGGGGAGTTTTATCATTAGGTGGGATGCTGAACGAGCGGACGATGACTCCTTTTTTGCAGTGGTTGATTGACCGAGGTAAGCCGCAGTTAGCTTTAGAAATCGCTCGGATTTTTCTGAATTGGTATAACGTGAAAGCCGTGTACGCCGCTTGTGGGGAATTGCAGGTCGAGAGAAAGATACCATAAATCAGCCGGACGGTGCAAATAAAATATAAGATATTGTAGGAGTGTTTCAGGGCCCATTGGTGTCAACTTAAGCTCAAATGTAGTAACGGTATACTGGTTGACACTTATGCCTAAATTCTCCTAGCCTTGCTTAAGAAAGGGGATTTACCGGACTCAAGACTTGGATACAAACCAGAGAAACAAAGGATTTTAGTCTTAAGTTGACACCACTGATCGGGGGGTGTTTTAATTGTCATTTCGACTAAGGATATTTGCTTAGAAAACACAATAGCGAGCCACCAGGTAAAGGCAGGCGAAACCCGGTTCTAGACATTGTAAAAATTTTACCTTTAATCCAAGTTGCTTGCTGAGCCTGTGATTTGAGGAATCTCGGCTGTTTTCTTGATGGGCTGCGACAATTAGATTTCCACACATTTTCCCACTCTTCTTATTTTTGATATAATTACAGATAATTTAGGAGTGTGCTATCTACCCAAGAGTTGTGCTGGTTTACCTGAAAGTGTTAGCTACAAATGGTTAATGACTTAAAAGTATTCCTACATAAAAAATTTGAATAATTTGAGGGTCTGCTGTGAATACAACTGACGAGAAAAATCCCAGACGAGAAACAATTAGACTTCCAAACACTGCTTTACAAGAAAATATTTTAATGGTGGACGACAATCCAGAAAGCTTGCGACTTGTATCCCGGCTTTTGTCTAAGCGGGGATATAAAGTGCGGCCGACACGAGATGGCAAATTGGCCCTCAACTTTGCTGGATCGAGTCCACCGGATTTGATTTTGCTGGACATCATGATGCCCGGTATGGATGGCTATCAAGTCTGCGAACAGCTAAAAGCGTCTCCGAAAACGAAAAATATTCCTGTGATCTTTATCAGCTCTTTAAATGAAGTTTTTGATAAAGTCAAAGCTTTTTCGTTGGGTGCGGTAGACTATATTACTAAACCGTTTGAAATAGAAGAAGTCGTAGCTCGCGTCGAAAATCAACTGCTGCTCAGTCGGCTTTCTAAAGAAATTTTAGCAAAAAATGTGCTGTTAGAAGCTGAAATAGAAGAACGTAAGCGGATCGAAGCACAACTACGAGAAAGCCAGCACTGGCTGTCGGCAGTAATTAAAACTAATCCTAATTTATTGTACGTTTACGATTTGATAGAAGAGAGAAGTCTCTACGTCAACCGCGAAATCTATAGCGATATTGGCTACAGGTTTGAAGAAATACAGCAGATGGCAGCCACATTTATTCCTAAGTTAATACACCCTGACGATATCCCTGGATTCTTAGAACAAAGAAAAAAAATTGCGACAGCCAAAGATGGCGAAAGCTTTGATTTTGAATACCGGATACAGCACAAGAATGGTGAATATCGCTGGTTTTTGAGCCGGGAGAGCGTGTTTGCCAGAACAGCGGACGGCAAACCTTGGAAAATTCTGGGAACTGCTGCTGAAATTAGCGATCGTAAACAAGCAGAACTCGAACTTAAAACAGCTTTAGCTGCTTTGGAACGGCAAATCAAGCAAAGATTTCTTCTAGAAACAATTACTCTCGAAATCCGCTACAGCTTAAATCCCGAGCAAGTTTTTCAAACCGCGGCGGCCCAAATAGGCAGAATTTTTAATGCCGATTGCTGCTTGATTCACACCTACACAGAAAACCCAGTTCCCCGAATTTTTAATGTCGCTGAGTACAGAAAAGGCCCATCACAATCACTTTTAGAGTTAGAAATCCCCGTACAGGGCAATCCTCACGTTCAGTTTTTATTGTCCCAAGATCAAGCTGTAGTTTCTGACGATGTTTTTTCCGAACCCCTGCTAGAAAACGTCAGAGATTTGTGCTGTCAAATAGGTTTGAAGTCGCTGATATCCATCCGCACTTCCTACCAGGGAAAAGCCAACGGAATGATATGCTTGCACCAGTACGATAGCCCGCGTCACTGGACACAAGATGAGATCAGATTATTGAACGCTGTGGCGGCACAGATGGGAATTGCGATCGCTCAAGCCAATCTTCTCGAACAAGATAAACAACAGCGACTTAAACTTCAACAGAGCGAAGCTAGTCTAGCAGCAGCCCAGAAAATTGCCCATATCGGCAGTTGGGAATTTGATTTAGTCACCCATAAAATTACTTGGTCAGAAGAAGTATTCCGCATTTTTGGTCTTGACTCAACTGCAACTGAACCGACATCTGCCCAACTTTTAAAGATGTGTCATCCCGGCGACAGACACTTGTTTCAAAAAACTGTCACCCTCACTATCTCACAAGGCATTTCCTACAAAAGAGAGTTCCGATTTTTTCATACTAGCGGTCAAATCATATACGTGGAAGGAAGGGGAGAAGCGGTTTTTAACGAAACCGGGGAAGTAATCAAACTGTTGGGAACAGTAATGGATATTAGCGATCGCAAACAAGCCGAAGTTGCTTTGCTTCTTAGTGAAGAACGTTTTGAGCTGGCATTTGAAGGCAGTGCGATGGGATTGTGGGATTGGAATCTTGTCACGGCAGAAGTCTATTTTAATTCGCGGTGGAAAACGATGCTAGGATATGAAGTAGAGGAAATAGAAAATAAAATCGCATCGTGGGAGCAACTGGTACATCCAGAGGATTGGCGTCCGGTTAAAGCAGCGCTAGATGCTCACCTAGAAGGCAAAGAGCCGACTTACGAAAAGGAATTTCGGATGCTGACAAAATCCGGCGAGTGGAAGTGGATTTTGAGTCAAGCGAAGGTGATGGAACGCGACGCTTCGGGAAATCCTGTGCGGATGACGGGCACGCATATCGATATTAGCGATCGCAAACAAGCCGAAGCAGATTTGCTGCTTAGCGAACTGCGAGAACGGGAAAAAGCGCAACAGTTAGAACAAACTCTGGAATACTTAAAAAATGCTCAATCCCAGCTCATTCAATCCGAAAAAATGTCAAGTATCGGGCAAATGGTAGCGGGAGTTGCCCACGAAATTAATAACCCTGTCAACTTCATCTACGGCAATATTCTTCCGGCCAAACAGTACGCTGGCGATTTAGTAAAATTGCTCAGCCTTTATCAGCAACACTATCCCGAACCAGTTCCAGAAATAGCTCAAGAATTGGCAGAAATCGAGGTAGATTTTATCGCTGACGATTTTCCGAAAATCATGGCTTCTATGCAAGAAGGTGCTAATCGAATTAAGCAAATAGTGCTGTCTTTGCGAAACTTTTCGAGACTTGACGAAACAGAGCGCAAAGTAATAGACATTCATGAAGGGATAGAGAGCACTTTGGTGATTTTGCAGCACCGATTGCAGTCACAGCCAAAACGTCGGGAAATTCAACTTATTAAAAATTACGGCACACTGCCAAAAGTCGAGTGTTATCCGGCTCAATTAAATCAGGTATTTATGAATTTGTTGTTGAATGCGATCGACGCTGTGGAAGAGTCCTCAGCAAACTGTACTTGCAAAGTTAAGCAGATTCGCATTGTTACTGAAGTCAGCCGAGAAAAGCAAGTGTGTGTGCGGATTTCTGACACCGGGCCCGGTATCCGTCCCGAAGTTCAGTCAAGGATATTTGACCCGTTTTTTACTACCAAACCGATCGGCAGCGGCACTGGTTTGGGGTTGTCGATTAGTTACCAAATTGTTAAACACAGGCACGGCGGTAAGTTGGAGTGTCATTCAGAAGTTGGCCGGGGAACAGAATTTGCGATCGAACTTCCGATTTCGCAAAAGTTGAAAATTAACAGCTAGGATAAGCTGTTATATCCTGTCCGGCCAATTAACCATAATTATTGTAGGGGCGAGTCCACCAACAATCTCTAATATCAGCCTGAGACGACCGTAAACCCGTCCCGATCGTCCAATTGGGGGCAATTGAACGGAAACCATATTAATCGTCTATCAGAACCTATTTTAGGTTGCGTCATAACCTGGCATTTTCTCCAGTATTTCTTGCTAACAGTCTGTGATTTAGTATAATTTAATCCTAAGCCTGATATAATAAAAAGTTAGCCTTAAAAGCCTCCAGACGTTACGCTGCTAAAATTAGTAGTGAATATTACAGTTGCTCTTATACAAATTCTGTCAACATACGTCTGCTGTAGCGTCTACCACATTTTTACTGAATTATGACTGACTCAATTCGCTTCCTCATGTGTGCTCCTGACCACTACGATGTGGATTACGTGATTAATCCGTGGATGGAGGGCAACGTACACAAATCATCGCGCGATCGCGCCGTCGAACAGTGGGAAAAACTCTACCACGTCCTCAAAGACAACGCTGTGGTAGACCTCGTACCGCCCGCAAAAGGCTGGCCGGATATGGTTTTCACCGCAAACGCAGGCTTACTTTTAGGCAATACATTCGTCCTCAGCCGTTTCTATCACAAAGAACGCCAAGGCGAAGAGCCCTATTTCAAAGCATGGTTTGAAAGCAAAGGTTTCACCGTGCACGAACTCCCGAAAGACTTGCCGTTTGAAGGCGCGGGCGATGCTTTGCTCGATCGCGAAGGACGCTGGTTGTGGGCCGGCTACGGCTTCCGTTCCGAACTCGACTCGCACCCGTTACTAGCAAAATGGCTCAACATAGAAGTGCTTTCGCTGCGTTTAGTTGACGAACGTTTCTATCACCTAGACACCTGTTTTTGTCCCCTGACAGGTGGCTATTTGCTCTACTATCCAGCAGCATTTGACTCCTACTCCAACCGCTTAATTGAAATGCGAGTTGCGCCGGAAAAACGCATTGCCATTGAAGAAGCAGATGCCGCCAATTTTGCCTGCAATGCCGTCAATATTGACAAAGTAGTGGTAATGAACAAGGTTAGCGAAGCCTTGAAAACGCGCATTACTCAGGCAGGTTTTCAAGTAATTGAAACGCCGATGACCGAATTCCTGAAAGCGGGCGGCGCCTGTAAGTGTTTGACGCTGCGGGTAACGGAACCGATTCAAGAAGATGGATCGCCAAACGTGATGGTAGAAAGCCGCACAATTCGCATGGAAGGTCACTTGCTCGATGCTGGTTTAATCAGCCGCGCTTTAGACTTAATTATCGAAAACGGCGGCAGTTTCCAAGTGCTCAATTTCAATTTAGGAGAGCAGCGGCAAAGCACGTCATCTGCAGACGTTAAAGTTTCGGCTCCTTCCCACGATGTGATGGAAGAAATCATGGGAATGCTGATTGACTTGGGTGCAGTTCCTCCGCCGCAAGAGATTTGCGACGCTATTTTAGAGCCGGTAGTGCAAGATGGCGTCGCCCCGGACGACTTTTATGTGAGTACGATTTATCCCACAGAAGTGCGGGTAAATAACCAGTGGGTGAAGGTACAAAATCAGCGGATGGATGGAGCAGTAGCTATTACGGAAACTGCTGAGGGCCCAGTGGCTAAATGCAAATTATTGCGCGATTTAAAAGTAGGTGAAAAAGTCGTTGTAGATGTAGTGGGTATCCGCACCATCCGCAAAACAGAATCGCGGGAACAGCGCAATTCTCAAGAATTCAGCTTTATGTCCGGCAGCGTTTCTAGCGAGCGCCGCGTAGAATTGGTAGTGGAACAAGTAGCGTGGGAATTGCGCCAAATTCGCGATCGGGGTGGCAAAGTTGTAGTTACGGCGGGGCCTGTTGTCATCCATACCGGCGGTGGCGAACATTTAGCGCATTTGATTCGGGAAGGTTACGTACAAGCGTTGTTAGGTGGAAATGCGATCGCAGTTCACGACATGGAACAATCGAATATGGGAACCTCTTTAGGGGTTGACATGAAACGCGGTGTTGCTGTGCGCGGCGGACACCGACATCACTTGAAAATAATTAACACTGTGCGGCGTTACGGGAGTATTGCAAAAGCTGTTGAAGCCGGGCTGGTTACTAACGGTGTGATGTATGAGTGCGTCAAGAACAATATACCGTTTTCCCTAGCAGGTTCGATCCGCGATGACGGCCCGCTTCCCGACACCCAAATGGATTTAGTGAAGGCTCAAGAAGAATATACTGAGCTGTTACGCGGTGCGGATATGGTGTTAATGCTGTCGTCTATGCTGCACTCAATTGGTGTGGGAAATATGACCCCGGCTGGTGTGAAGATGGTGTGTGTGGACATTAATCCGGCGGTGGTGACTAAATTGAGCGATCGCGGTTCGATCGAATCTACTGGAGTTGTTACCGATGTGGGATTGTTCCTGAGTTTGTTGGTGAATCAATTGGATAAATTGACTAGCCGCCATCATGTAACTCAATCTGTTTAGATTCGGCGGTTGAAACCGCGTCTATACAAACGAAGTCCGCCTGCGCGGACTGAAGAATAGAGGCTGGTAGGGTACGCATTGCGTACCTTACAGAGCCGATAATAATGCTCATTATCCTCGCTCAAAATGCGCCCCAATAAATTGAGCTATCTCCCTTTCGATCGCCCTTTTCTCCTGCAGAGGATGTAATTTCTAAATTAGGGGCGGTGACGGCAGACAAATCGCCCGGTAAAGACCTAATTCGCAACTCATTTAGCAAAGCATTAATATTGTTCGGCTCAGCATCCAGAATGCTTGCCAGCGGCAGCAGATTTTGCACTGCATATTCGCCGAGTCGAGCATTAATACTCTCTGCTAAATAGCAGAGCATCATGTATCTGCTACTGCTACTGATAATATGAAATATTTTATTCAACTCATCAAAGTATTGAGTCCCCGGTATAGATGCCGCGATTTTGGTTTCACCCTTCCAGAATAAATCTACATGAATTTGACTAGCTGGCGAAACTTTAGCCTTTGCAATCCAGATGAGATCGAGGATTAGTTCAGAGTCGCGCTCGTGGAAAATCAGCCGCTTTAAACCCGATAGAAATTCTGGAGAATTTAGCGTATTTTGCCATTCTAGACACCAATCATTACTTTTAGCATTTAGGGCATTTTTGACCGTCGTCGGACGTTCAATCACATCTTTTAATAAAGAAAGACTTCCCGCAGCTTTGGCAAATTTTGGGGAGATTTGCTGGTGCAGTATCTGGTTGGGATCAATGTAATCTTTGCGCCAAGGTGCGTCCGGGATGAGAACTTCACAGGCGGGAGCAAGTGTGATGTTAGCAGTAAGTATCGGTGGGTTTTTAACTGTGCATCCTTCTAATGACTGTTGAGATTCTAGACGGCCGATGACCTCGATCGCAGAGTTTTTATCTGCTGCGTTTAAAGGTGTGTTGCTGTACTCTGCTGCTAATTCTTCGAGAAAATCTAGGTAATCTTGCACAACAGGCGATATCCCTTGTCCTAAAAGCTGATAGACTTCGGAAAATGGATTAGAAACCGCTATAGTTGTGCGGCGGTTGCCGAAAAAAGGCACGTCATCCAAAAAAGCGTATTTTGGCCGCCAAAACTTACCCCTAGACTCATCCCACAGACATTGACGGTGAGCAAAGCGCTTTTGAATTTGCTGGCGTTGTTCGCTGGAAATACTGCCTTTGATGAAAGTATCATCGAGATACTTGTAAATTGCCTTTACTGATTGTAAATGTGCGTTTAGATCGTCGGATGTCGTGATTTCAACTGTCATTTTCCCAAGTTTTGATTAGTGTATCAAAGTGGTCGATAACTGTAGTGGTATCTACAGGCTGAAAACCAAGTGCAGTTCTGATTTCGGGCTTCAGCAAGTCGCGCTCAGGGCGTGCAAATAAAAATTTTTGGCTAGCAACTAAGCGAACATCTTGAATGAAACAGACATCTTTAGCGCGATACAGCCTGGGTTCAGGTATCGCAGCGGCGGGATATTGGCTTAACTTCTCAGGATTTTGCTCGACAGGAAGCCAAGGTTTATCTGCGAGTGTTTCAGCCAGTGTTTTGTTGGTATTCCCAATTTGGGTATATTTTAGTGCCTCCCAATTATCAACTATGTAGTTAAAAACCGCAATACAAGCATCGGTTACTGCGCCTGTACCCGAACGATTGGCGGTTTGAATTAGATTGTCAACACAAGCTGCAATGTCATCTGCACTCAAGGTTTTTCGCATCCCCAAATTATCGAAAAAATCGAGCCAGAGTGCATAATCCTGCGAGTAAAATTCCATGTCTGGAATAGCTGCTAAATTTCCGAGAATGTTGCGGATTACTTGACTTTCGGGATTGTAAATTAGTTCGACAGAGCGTAATCTGCGATCGCTACAGCGTACCAAACGCGCCTTTTTCAGCTCTTCCTGGAATGAAAAAGCATTCTCTCCTGCTTTTTCTAGTTCTTTGCAAGCATCATTCAGATGCTCTCGAATCCACGCCAGCGCGATTAATTGTTCTTCAGGAGCAAATGAGGCATACTCAGGTAACAAACACTCGCGAATTAGTCTAGCGCGATTCAGTACCGGAACTTGCAAAAATTGGAACAGCCGCAGCCATTGCCTGTTTTTTTCTATGCGTAAAAGCCTCAACGTACCCGCAATTTCTGGCGGTTCGTATCCGCCGCCTGGAAGGTAGACATTTTCATCGTTAAGGGAAACTATTTCGTTGGAAGTTGTGGGGTAAATTGGTAGTTGACGCAGCTTGTTGAGGCTATCTTGGTTGTAATTTGTTGGTTCTGAAGCTGCCAGGAAATTGAGAAGAGATGTAGAATGCTGTTGGTGGTAGGGCGGCAAACCTCGATCGCACCGCGAAGATACTGTGTCTAGGACATCTGGGCCTGTCAGAAAATAGACTAACAGATTTTTGTGTCTTTGAGCGAATTGGGCGATCGCACTTTCAAGTTTAGCCGGTGCTTTGACAAGCGTCACCCCAAAATACTGTACAGCCTCGATCGTTTCCGCTGCAATATTATCAGCGCACAACAAAGGAGTTTCCACAGTTCCTCCTTTGTGAAGCTTACCATCATTTCCCGGAACCAGTGGAACTTTCTTTAATTCCTCGACTGTTTCTGGCGACAGATATCTGGGGGAGATCTTAAAAAAATAATTGTATACGAGAGTCAACCACTCTGCATTTGGTGGATTTAGTGCATCAGATTGCCAATCGCATTGTGACTGCGTTGAACTAATGACATAAACCAATTTTCTCGCTACTTCTGTAGCCTTCATTTCTGACACGCCAATCATGTTATGTGGAGGCACTACCTGGCTTAAATCTTGATGCAAAAACCATTCTAGATGATCGGCAAATATCTGCCTTGATGTCTCTTCGGAAAAGTAAATAGTGCCTATCGGGTTGTAACCAAATACTTGCAGAGTATTATTAGCGAGAAAAGCTAGCGGCAAACCGCGCAAATCCCGGTGATTGTCGCTGATGCAATAGCGCAGCATATTCGCAATCCACTGTCTATTTTGCAAGCTGGGTTTCGGTGCATCTTGCAATGGGACGCCTAGCTGTTTGTTTTCGGTTAAGTGCTGTCGCAAGTTAGCTGCAGTGAATGTTTGCAACGGCAAACCTGCATCTTTAAAAGCTGCCAAAATTGACTCTGGTAATGGCGGTTCGGGAATGTCGATATTGTCGGCGCGCATTGCTGCTAATAATTCGTCCCACAACTTTTTAGAAGGTAGATTTCTGACTGTCGGAGGCGTCACCCATCTTGTTTGTGACACCACTGTCCCGCTGAATTGATGTTGAGTTACAGCGTGTTCTACAGCCGATCGCACAACTGCTCTCTGATACAATAACTGTATGACAAAACGGTGCAGTTCTTCGAGAGCTTTGCTAACAGTAATTTTGCTAATAGGCCAAAGTTTGTAAAATTCCTCTGGCTGATACCTGCCAATATCTTGCACTAAATCAACAATTAAGTTAGCATAAGCGTGGGACAAAACGTGCTGCGCGAGTAGTTGGTTCCAAATAGATCTCGGTCGGTCTTTTCCAGTTTGTCCGCTGTCGCTGCTGAGGTTGTCCCGCGAACTATTTAAATTAAAAAAACCGTTGAGGTGAACGGGTAGCCCCGTTTCCAGGGGAAGTGGCAAAAAACAGTAAACTTTCCCGCCCACAGGTTGAGGGTTTTCCTCGGTACTAACAGCATTAATCCTAGCAGCAGCCCCCGCCCAAGGCAAGACTTTTTCTTGGCTTTCGTACATTGCTTTTATGACTTTTGCCAACTCGCCGCCTTCATCTGTGCGAATTAAACTTACTGTTCTCCAAGTTGATTTGGTATTCCGATTCCCGCTAATCGTTTCTATCTCGTGGCGGTAAGAAACTGATATTAAACCGGCTGGATTATTGTGGCACAATTCCAGCAATTTGTCTGGTGTCTTGGGAATTGCATCGAGGAGTTGTTGCCGCGCTTCTCGTACTTCTTGCTGGTTCTGGGTAACAATCGCCAGAATCTCTTGCCGAGTTTGTTGACTGTTGGCGGGTATTTCGTAAACTCTAATTTCCTGAACAGATTTCAGGAATAGCAGCAGTTCTTCACCTGAATTAATCAGTGCGTCTAGTAGTTCCTTGACGTTGGATTCGGTAAAAGCTTGTTTGCGAATTTCGCTATTTTTAGCGTGTTCTGCGGTTCTCAAGGGCAAGCGAAACAAAGTGCCTTTAAAATTTGTATCTCCTAATGGCAATCCTCCCGCTGCGTAGACTTGCATAAAATCGGGATATTGTTCGTACCATTTAGCGTCTGCTAAATTCCACTCGCGTCCGGGTTCTTGTCGGGAAGTGCCGGGAATAGCTGCACCGTGAGGGTCAAAAAAGATGATCCGATCGCGCGATACGAAACTCGGATAATCTGTAACGTGATATATTGCATTAAACCCGACGCCAAATCTACCCGTTTTCTGCAAATCTCGCGCTTTTTCGCTTTGTCCCAGACTGCGAATGCTCTCAAAATCTTTATCTGCAAACACGCGATCGTTGTAGACTAACATCGCCGGCCCCATTAGCAGTACCATACGATCGTCAGGCAATTGTTTGACCGGATGGTGCCGCCAATCAAGAGTAATTTCTACCCGCGTTGCTTTAGCGTCGTCAGCATTTTGGATCAACTCTTTGATAATGCCAACGCCTTCGGGATAATCTCGGATAATCCCTCTCAAGCGGGCGATCAAGGGTTCGGATTGGTAGAAAGACTTGCCCTCAATTTCGCTGTTGCTGTAAGCCATAGATGTTCTGACGACTAAAAGCGGGAGGAATTTAAATGCGATCGCGCATCTTCACTTTGTACCTAATACTATACAAGCGAAGCGTAAATACAAGTAGGGTGCGCGCGCAGCAACCTACCGAAAGCTATTCGTAATATTGCAATAAAAAGCCTCAGACCCGCAAGCCTGAGGACCGGAGTTCCTGAAAATCGTCACTTCTTACTATTGTCGCCAACAAACACCACAACATACAAGAGGGGTACAACCCAGCAGGGCAGATCGTGACAGACAGAGATTGCTTCCTGACTCGCAACGCGAAAGCAATTTTTAATTCACCACTTCACAAAAGCAAAACAATTCTTCTGGCCCTTTTCATCTCTGGGTTGATAATTTTGCTTTAGGACGGCAACCTTTCTTCCATCGCAATATAAGGAGCACCGTGAGTCCCCGTATATATTTGAGTCGGGCGGTAAATGCGGTTTGCCTCTAGCTGTTCCTTCCAGTGGGCCAACCAGCCAGCAACACGGGCGATCGCAAAAACCGGCGTAAACAAGTCCAGCGGAATTCCCATTTTTCGGTAAACCAGACCAGAATAGAAATCTACATTTGCATAAATTCCTTTGTGACCCAATTTCTCTTCAACCACTTCTTCCAACTTGACAGCAATGTCGTAATAATCGTCATGGCCGAAGTTCTCAAACAACTGTTCCGCTAACCTCTGAAGAATAGTTGCTCTCGGATCTTTCACCTTGTAAACTCGGTGACCGAAGCCCATGATTTTGTCCTTATTTGCAACACTCTTCTCGACAAAAGCCCGCACGTTTTCTACCGAACCAATTTGCTCCAACATATCAATCACTTCTTCATTAGCTCCCCCGTGCAGCGGCCCCGCCAAAGTGCCAACTGCTGAAGCAATCACTCCGTAAGGGTCTGTCAGCGTCGAAGCTGTTACCATTGCCGAAAATGTAGAGGCATTAATTGTATGTTCAGCGTGGAGAGTCAGACAAGTGTCAAAAATGCTAGCTAACAGCGGATCGGGTTCTTGCTCGTTGAGCATATAAAGAAAGTTAGCCGAGTAGTCCAAGTCATCCCTCGGTCGCACCGGGTCATTTCCCCGCCGCATTTGCTGGAACGCTGCTACCATTGTGGGAATCTTAGCTAGCAGCCGCACTACAGCTTCTCGAATGTATGCTGGGTTAGCCAGAGCTCTGCGGGAGTAGAACAAGCCCAAGGCGGCCGCTGAAGCTTGCAGGGCGTCCATGGGATGTCCTCTTTCTGGAAAGCATTTCATCATGTCCCGGATGCGATATTTGATCCGGCGGTGATAGCGAATTTCATGCTCGAAAGCTTCGAGTTCTTCCTTTGTCGGAAGTACCCCCCAGATTAATAAATATGAAGTTTCGAGAAAGGAGCTTTTCAGTGCCAGTTCCTCGATGCTAATCCCGCGATATTCCAGCAACCCTTTTTGTCCATCGACGTAGCTAATGCTGGACAAGGTGGCGGGAACACCTTCTAAACCTGGTTTGAATTCGCCGACGACCATTGCGATACCGTTTTGTGTGAGTTCAATCTACTAAAAGTACATTACCAGAAACGAAGATAGTGTCACAGTGTTGACAAATAATCATTTAATTGGGGTTCAGAAACCGGGTTTTTCAACAGACAGCCCGATCGCACCGCTGCGTATTGTCGCCCCTCAAACCCGGTTTCGCCGTCCGAGAATGCGGTTTTAAGAGGGCTGGCGCGTCCTGTTAATGTCGGGGCGGTTCGCTGTTTCTAGTGCAGCAAAAACTTGGGCGGAGTTAGCCAAAACATTTGGCTGCGGCCCACTGGGGAGCCGGTCTCCGGGAGGATTAAGCCGATGATACCTGCTTTTTTGAGAATCAGGGCATCTTGCGATCGAGCCCACAGCAAAGTTTCTGCCCAGTGGCCTAAGTCTGGTTGGTGGCCCACCAGGGCCAAGCTGCGGCTACCTATTTCCTGCCACTGTTTGTACCACTCCAGCCAGTTTCCGATTTCTCCTGAAGGTGCGAGGGCCCCGGATTCTTCTATTTTGGAACTCAAATCGGCTGTTTGCAGGATTTGGGCGGTTTGCTGCGCCCGCAGTAGGGGGCTGGTGAGAATCAAGTCAAACTGAATTTCGAGCTCATACAGCCGTTGGGCAATTTTCCTGGTTTTACGATTGCCCTCTTTAGTCAGCGGGCGTTCTGAGTCTGTATCATATTCTTCGGGCTCGGCTGCGATACCGTGACGGATCAGATATAAATCCACTGTCGCTGTCCTTTTGATAGCTGTGCGATGGCTACGCCCCGGCTTACGCCTACGAACTTATGGGTGAAGTTTGGCGCGATCGACATATTTTGCCTATTCTACAACTGGATTGAAATCTGGCGCCGTCATCTGGTTGGCGCTTCTGTAGCGATCGCGCCCTTGTCGTTTCGCATCGTACAATGCTCGATCGGATGCGGCTATCAGTTCATCCGGCGATTTTTCGCAGCAGGGAATCACAGTCGCAATTCCCATGCTCACAGTCACGATCGAGCTCACATCAGATTGCTCGTGAGGGATTCCCAAATCTCGGATTGCCTGACGCATCGACTCAGCAACCGCGATCGCCCCTGCAGCATCCGTACTCGGCAGGATAGCAGCAAATTCTTCGCCCCCATACCGCACAAACAAATCGGTGGAACGCTTAACCGCCGCTGCTCCGGCTTTCGCGACTTTCACCAAACAAGTATCCCCAGCTTGATGTCCGTAGCAATCGTTATATCGCTTGAAATAATCTACATCCAACATAATCAACGAAAGCTGTTGTTTGGTCTGCATCAGCCTATGCCATTCCGACTGCAATCGCTCATCAAAACAGCGGCGGTTTGCTACTTGTGTTAACCCATCTGTCGTAGCAATTAATCTTTCTCGTTCCGCCCGGTGTCTTAGCATCTCATCTGCCCGCTTGCGTTCTGTAATATCAGCAAAAGTCGTCACTACTGCATAGGGTTGAGACTGATTGAGATGGAACAGCGGTTGCGAATTAATCGAAATCCAAGTCAGCGTTTTATCCGATTTGTGAATGCCCATCACCACATTCGATCGCCCTTGTCCCGTGCGTAGGGTGAGGATTGCCGGATGCTGTTGGCCCGGGAACGGTTGGCCATCTTCCCGGACGATTCGCCAGTCTAAATCTACGGATGTGCGCCCCATCATTTGCTCGGGGGTCAGCCCCAGAATTCTTTCGGCACTAGCATTACACGCAGTAATTTGTCCGTTTGCTAGCTGGAGTACGACACCTTCTGTCATGCTAGTAATCACAGAACGGTAGCGTTCCTCACTTTCCTGTAATTGACTCAGGAGAATGTTTTTGGCATCAAACTCTGAAGCCAGATGCAGGCTGCTTGCCAGAAACCCGGCCATCAGTTGTAAGGTATGAATATGTGGCTCTGTAAAGGCACAGGGTGTAGCTGAAACAACTTTTAAGACGCCAACCCGATCGTCCTGATAGAACAAGGGAACAACCACCAGTGACCGGATACCAATGCGCTCACAGGCAGCCCGATCCACCCGTGCATCGGTTTCTGAATCCTCGCAAAGCATGATTTGGCCGGTCGCAATACATTTTCCCGATAAACTTGTCGCTACTTTGATCCGTAATCCCACATAGGCGCTGGCGATACCGCTCGCTGCCCGATACACCAACTCATCCCCTTCAAGCATTTCAATCACGGCCCCATCGGCGCCGATCAATTTTTGAGTTCGATCGGTAATCACCGCCATCACTGCATCCAGGTTAGGATTGCGGATGGCGATTTCCTGTTGGGTGGCAATCACCACAGCCAGACGCTGGAACTCTTGTTGTAAGGCTGCTTCTGCTTGCTTGCGATCGCTGATATCCTTCATAAAGCAGTGATGCCCGATCGATCGCTCCTGCGAGTCGTAGGCTGCCAACAGCACCACCTGCTTGTAAAAGATCGAGCCATCTTTCCTGATACCCCGGGCCTCAACCTCCACTCGGCCCTCGGCTAGCATTTTTTGATAAGCCGCCATCATCCTGTGGCAATCGTCGGGATGAACTGTTTTCTGCCAATTCATACCAACCATTTCTTCAGGTTGATAACCTGCTATATTCGCGTAGGCTTGATTAACGGTGATGTACTGTCCGAAAATATCCAGCCGCGAGATGCCTTCGACGGCATTAGCAAGAGCTGTACTCAATTCTCTGAGTTCTGTTTCCGCCTGAACAAGATCTGTAATGTCTTGGGATGTACCAAACAACCGAATGACTTGTCCCTCTGCATTGAGTTCGGCCTGTCCTCTGGCTTCGATATGGCGGATAGAACCATTCGGGAGCAGGATTTTGAGCTGCAATAGATAAGGCACTCCGCGAGTGAGCGCTCGTTGAACTACCAGGTGTAGCTGTTCGGCACTTTCGGGATGGTAAAGCAGCAGGTTTTCTTCATAAGTAGGTTCGCCCAGGGCCCGGGATCGTCCCACAATCTCGAATAGTTCGGGAGACCAGGTAATTTTACCCGTAATCACGTCCCATTCCCAGCTACCCATGCGGGCAACCCGCTGGGCTTCTGACAACCGGGTTTCACTCTTTTGCAGGGCTGTTTCTGTCTGCTGGCGGTCGGTAATATCCTTTTCGTTGACGAGCAACATCGGGTTGCCTGTTACCGGGTCGTCGGTACACCGCACGTCCATCCCGTGCCAGCGAATTCCCGCCAGAGTCATCACTTGAGCTTCCGTGCTAAAGACCTCACCGGACTTAAGAACTGCCATTGCTCGCTCTCCTACCTGAGGGTCAACAAAGCGGCTCAGAAAAGCATTGTCTGTCGCAGAGCCAGGGTGCAGCGCCTCCCCGTAACAGCGCAAGGCCGCCGGGTTTTGCAGCAGCGGCACACCTTCGAGAGTGTAAAGCGAAACCATGAGCGTGGTGTGTCGGAGTGCCTCGATCGATCGCAGGGTTTCTGGTTCGATTTGATGAGCGGTTTCGACCGTACCCTCGACCAAGATTGCCAAACGCCCATTATCAATCCTGATGCCAGAACACCGACAGCCGACAGAAACAGGCTCACCGCCCGGATAAAACGTCCACTGGTCGGACAAGGTTTGGCCTTGCTCAAACTGTCGCACATAGGCCTGCAAGCGAATCCGAGTAGACTCTGACAACATATCCCTAAAGTTGCGGCTCGCGAGTTGCTGCCGCGTGGAAGCATCCCACAGATACAAGGATGCTTGGTTTGCCCACCGCATTTGCCAATCCTCAATATCAAATATCCAGATCGGGTTTTGCAACAAGTCAAAGGCTTTGAGGTGGACAATATCCCCGCTCAGGGAACAGGCAAACTCTGGTTGTAGACAATTTTGATGATGGACTCTTGGCGCGCTTTCTGTATTGGGATCAGTTTGATTCGGTTCTGTTTCGAGTTCCGGCGGTTGATTTGGCCCCAGCACCGGGCGGTGAGATTCCAAGTGCCGCATCCTCAACCCGATGTGCATTGCAACCTGTTGCAGGATCTGAACGTCGAGAGGTCCCCACTGACGCGGACTTCGGCAGTGATGAGCAATCAACAGTCCCCAAAGCTTCGGAGATTGCTGCTGTTTGTCATCTAGCAAGACTGGCGCAACTAAATTTGCCTGAACTTGGAGGCGATCGAGCAATTCTACATAACAAGCTTGATGATGAGCGCTGGGAATATCAGAAATGCTGCTCGTTTGTCCCTGGCTGTAACGCTCTACCCAGGTAGCTTCCAAGCAAGGAGCATAAATCTGTTTTCCTAGGATTTGCGGCCACTGGGCATCAACCGATTCAGCCCATACTACGCCATTTCCTTTTGGTAGGAAGCGATAAATAATCAGGCGATCGGTTTCCAGCTGCACCCTGGTTTCTTCTAGCGCACATTGCAAAATTGTCTCCAGCTCCACGAAATCGTTGATTTGAAGTGCAATTTCAGATTTTTTTTCTATGATTTTCTCTAACGACCAAGAGAAAGTCTGTTTTGTAGACATCTCCGTGTTCCTTTTTTTTTAAGCTATTTGTTACTATTCTACCCCGCAACAAATAAATATAATATTTTTTTCAATCATAAGAATCGGTTTTTGGGTTTATCAAAAAAAATACTTGACTTGTCTTAAAAAAATTGGTAATACTACAACTCGTTGTTTTTGGGAAGTTAGGCAATAATCTAAACTCTCCTGTATGTGTTTTGCCTTTTCTACGGCGTTTATTTTATAATTGCGATCGGAAATCTCCTGCACCAACTATAACAAATTATGATTGAGTTAGCTAATTTATAATTAAATATCAAAAAAATAACCCTGTAGAAGTTTTATAATTGAATAATTATGTTGTGAATTTTAGTAAACTAGAGTCCACTCAATTTTTTCCCACACCGGGTTGTTTACTAAAATTCTTCGTTGCCTCCCTTGACAATAGTTAAAATACCCGATTTTTTTGGTGTGTATTTTTGGAAGATGGGGATAAAATTTATTAGTGTTAGCCCTGAGAACTTAACCGGATTTTTCAACCCCGTTACTTCGTTCAAACTGACATTTTGCACCATTTTAAATAAACTTTTTATGCCCGGGTTCTCATGCCCGACCCCTACTACCCACAAGAAAATTTAATTTTTTTGGAACCGGCCGGAAAGCCTGTTCATGACAGAGGTGCGCTGGGCGTGAGATCCAACCCTCAATAAGAGTTAAAAAACGAGGTTGATGAGAGTTGAAGTGCCGGCAGGACTGATTGTCAAATTGAGATTTTGCCCGAAACGAGAAAAAAACGCGACAAAACCTGGTAGCAACCGGAGGTCGAACCCAGCATCGCATTTCCAGACTGGTGTTGGAATCAAGACCGCACCTAAAAGCTGCCGAGTTAATGATCGTACACAGGATTGTCTTTAGGACTAATTAATTTAAGCAACTTTTGCTTGATCTGAGCATCGAATACTTCCCATTTGTGCCTTGCATAATCGCTATTTTCATTCCCGCCCGAAAGAAATCCCACCGGAATTTCAAAACCTCCTGCTTGACTTCTGCCACCGCCAAAAAAGCGTCCTTGAGCATCTTGTCCGAAGGCTTCTTTAATGAATTCGTCGGGGTCGAGAGTGAGTTTATTAGTCCGCAGCGACCCAATTACTACTTCAATCTCCTCATCTTTGTCGTGAACAATTGCGTAAACAACGGCTGTATGTACGTTCTCTTCTGTTACTAAAAAGTCCGCCGCTTGGGGAATAGAATCCCGATCGTCATAGCGGAGGTAGCCGATGCCGGCGATCGAAAAATTATTCTGGACAGTGCGGTGTTTGAGCGATCGCTCGATCGCGTCCATCACCCACTTAGAACGAGACGACTGCAACACCGCATTCAGCAACTGCGGGTCGTAAAACCGGCTCAAATAAGCTGCAGCTAAAAAGTCCTCCTCCTGAGCTTGTCTGAGGGCGATCGTATCCGATCGCAAACCGTGCATCAAAGCTGTAGCGCACTTGATGTGCAGGCTGACGCTGCCGTCGAGAGCTAAAAGTCCAGACTGTAAATACTCGGCAAAAATCGTGGCTGTAGCGCGGATTTGAGGGCGCAAATCGATAAATTCTGCGTTCATTTCCCCCTGCAAATTGTGGTGGTCGATGACGGCAGCGATCGGAACTCCAGCCGCTAAAATATACTCGGTTAAATTACAAGTCGTCCCTTGATTGTCGATGAAAGCGCAACCCTGAAACACCGACAAATCCTTAGTTTTTAATGTTTCCACCGTCCACCGCTGCAACGGCAACCCTGTCAATTTAACTAAGGCAATATTTTCTTGGTGGCTGAGGGCGCCGGCGTAGATAATTTCGCATTGGATATCGTACTGTTCGGCAATTAATTTGTAAGTCCAAGCGCTTGAAAGTGCGTCGGGGTCGGGAAAATCTTGCAGTAATATTAATTGGCGATTGCCTTTGTGCCGATCGAACATTTGGCGCAATTGCTCGACTTTGCGATCGTGCAATTCCTCGCGGAGACGGCCGCGATTCTCTTCGGAAGCAACTTCGGCTTTGCTGCGCCGTTTCGCAGGCGCACTCACTGCGGGTACAACCTCGCTGCTGGTATCAAGTTCACCTTCGCGGTTGCCCGATGTTCCATCGGAATTGGTAAGGGCGTGGTCTTTCATCATTAAAAATTAACAATTTAACTATTTCAGGATGTGCGCGACATTCTATCTTAAACCCGGTTTCTTTGTAGATGCCTCGTTGTCAAAGCCAATACTTCTGACGAGAAACCGGATTTAAGAGCGTAAATTCTCTCTTTAATTTTTTAATTCATGCAGAGAGTGTCTGTTGCGAGGAACGAAGCAATCTCATAACTAACAACTCCTGCAAAAAACCCCCGCGCTTGCGCTGACAGGGGTTTTAAAGGCCTATTACATATTTTTGCCATTCTTTGTGCATACCGCTCTTAACGTGTTTAGTGACTTCAAAATAAAGACCGCTGTGAGGTTTCCTAGGCGGATAGCGCAGCGGCATTCCCGCTTCTTTCGGCGTGCGGCTGCCTTTATTGACATTGCAGCGGACGCAGGCGGTGACGAGGTTTTCCCAACTGTCGCCTCCTCCGCGGGATCGGGGAATTACATGATCGAGGGTTAAATCGTCCCCCGTATAACTGCAGTATTGACAAGAGTGTGCATCCCGATGCAAGATGTTCCGGCGGGTCAGCGGAATATCTTTATAGGGAACTCGGACATAATGCCGCAGTCGGATCACAGTTGGTAGCGGGAAGTTTGGCGCAATAAATTTCCCGTTGTGTTCTACCTGTTCTGCTTTTCCTTTCAGCAACAAAACTACCGCCCTTCGCCAATTGGTGATGTTAAGGGGTTCGTAGGAGGCGTTCAGCACCAGAACATTGCCCATTGTTGATTATTAAAGAGAATATTTTTTTCGATATTAACACAGGTTCCACTTTAGGTGGGACGGCTTCAGGAAGAGCGAGGCTCAGCAAAAACCGCACCTTTACCCTATTCCTTCGCGCCTGCGCCCCCTGTGGCTGCATCTATTTTCTGCCTTTGGTGTTTCTCAGCGAGCTTTTTTCGCGGAGTTTTGGCTTAGATGAGGCCAGTGTGTGCGATCGGCAAAAATTTGCAAAATAAATTTTATTTTTTTCTCTAAATGCCTAATCTTCCCGGCAACAAACAGTTTAACTTTTTAGACTATTAGTAACCTTAAATGAAAAAGCTTATTACTGCTCATGAAATTTCGGCTCTTAAAGTCTGCTTTGAGCGCGTCAATTATTGCCCTTGCTGCTCCGATTTTAGCAAACAGTCCAGCCTTTGCCCAAGCGCCTTCATTCTTTTGCGGCGCTGCTGGCGGCCGCCCAGCTACAATTGCTGTCCAACAAGGCAAAAATATTCCCGTCATTTTGTGGCTAGCTGATAACTATTTCAATGAATCAGGAGAAGATGCGATTACTCGGTGTACCAGAGTCTCAGGAATTCTCAACAACTCGCAACCGCAAGGAAGCTGGGACAATATTGTCACAGCAGGTGCATCCACCACCGGTCAACTAATTATTTGTGCAGCTAATCCTCAAGACGGTTCCTGTAGATTATTATATCAAGTACCCAAAGGTCAAAATCCCGAACAAGCCCGACAAGAACTCTTAAAAAGAGTTACAAATCCTAATGTAAGTGTTTCGCCTGTTAAAGTAAATTGATAGTCATAAGTTATTAGCTACAGGTAGAGACACGGCAATGTCCATTGGTGTCAACTTAAGCTTTTCGTCTGCCAGTCCTCCCGCTCACCCGGCAGTCCGCCAGGGAATGAATTCCCTGTCTAATAGCTAAAGTCCTCTCAAAGAGGACTGAAGAACTCATTAGTCCTCTTGAGAGGACTTTAGCTTTGAGGCAGGGGTTTCAACCCCTGTCGGACTATCGGTTTAACGTGAAGTTGACACCTATGGGCAATGCTGTGTCCTACGTGCTAAAGTCATGTATGACCCTACTTGCAGAGAGTTGAAACTCTTGTAAAATACTTCGGTTGAGTGGTGAAAAAATTGCAGCTTTGCTTCAGCAATTCTTCTAACCCTTCAACCTGCCTCAGCCAGACAGTGCCGTTGCTTCCAGCTACAGCAATTTGCTTTCCGTCTCGACTCCAACTGACACTAACAACATTCTCCTCGAACTCAAATTGAGCAACCTGCCGCCCCGCTAAATTCCACAGCCGTACAGTCTTGTCAATTCCCACTGTAGCAAGCCGTTCTCCGTCGGGACTAAAACTAATTGATTTCGCATCAAAATGCAAGGTTTGAAATTCCTTAACTAATTCTTTTTCTGACAGATTCCACAGCCCAACTTTGCCATTCAATGTTACTGTAGCAAAGCGATACTGGTGTTGAGCCGGAGTGAAACTGAGCCCAATTGCCTGAATAGGCAGTGTTTTTTTCAGCTTGCCCGACAAATTCCAAAGTCGCACTGTAGATTTGCCATCTAAAGTCGTTATGAAATCGCCGCTTGGGCTAAAATTTACGCTTCTCACTAAGCCGTTGTGACCTGGGAGTTTCAGGCTAGACGATACTAATTGTGGCAGTTTAGACAAATCCCAAATTGCAGCATAGCTGTCTATCCCTGCCGCCGCTAATAACTTTCCGTCGGGACTAAAACTGATGCTGGTAACAGAGCCTTGAATTCCTTTCAAAGTAGAAATATTTTTACCTGATAAATTCCATATTTTAACACTGCTGTCCCTTCCGGCGGTCGCTAAAAAATTACCGTTCGGGCTAAAAGTTACCATATTAACTGACTGCTGTAAAGCTTTCCATTCAGCAATTTTTTGCCCGGAAAAGTTCCACATTCTAACTCGACCGTCTATTCCTGCGGTTGCTAAAATGTGCCTCTTTGGGCTAAAAGCGACGCTGGTAACTGCACCTTTATGAGCTTGCCACTTTATCTTTCTTGGCGGACTTAATGAGGCTTTGATCTGCTGTGTTTCACTAATTTTATCGAGAATAATTTGTAAGGCTAACAGCGGTCTAGTTGCCGGGTATTGTTCTAGCTTATGTTTGTTTTCAACCAAGGTTTTTAATTTTTTTCCGGAGGCGATCGCCCTCAGTAAAGCTTCTGATAAAGCTTCGCTGTTTTCTGTCTTTTGAGAAACAGCCAACAATAAAGCATCGCTGCCATTTTGTTCGATTTCAATACTTGCTTGTGCTAGTTTAAACCGCTGGTAAGCGAGAGTTGAAAAGCCGATCGCCGCCAGTAACGATGCTGCCAGTACCGCAGAACCTATGCCGATCCACTGTTTGGCTTTTTGTTTGGCAGAGTCAGCTTCACTCCAAGCTTTTTCGGCATCCCAGACAGCTTTTTTGGTTTCTAGTGTAGCTGAATGCAGCAGTTGATTTTGGTCGCTCAAAATAACTTTCTGGCTGGCAGTCAAAAACTGAAAATCTTCGTTTCTCAAACTTTTTCCTGCCGCCCAAACTAATGCTGCCTGCAAATCATTCCCTCGCAACAGTTGGGAATCATCTTCACAGCTAGAATTTAGCCAGACTTTGATGGCTTCCGAGTAAGGCGAGAGTTTTTCTAATTTTTCTTCAATTAATCGTTTGTTAAATACAGCTTCATAAATAGGATTAGAAATTGTTAATTTTTCCCCGCGCTTAACAATTAATCCGCTTAATCGCAACTCCATTTGTTCGGCACTACCATCGGGGACAATTTCAGTTTGTTCTAAAATTTGCTGATACAATCCCAGTCTCCTAACAATGCGCTGGTTTTCTTTGAAAAGCCGATCGCGAATTGTGGACAAATGTTCTGGGACATCCTGAGATTCCCAATTCTCCACTATTTTCAAGCGCACTACCTTTTCAACCCACTCTTGAGAAGAGTGAATTTTATCTTTCTCCCCACCTTGGCGAGGGGGGGCTGGATCATCCTCCCCCCCTTGCCAAGGGGGGGCTGCATCTTCCTCCCCCCCTTGCCAAGGGGGGGCTGGGGGGGGTAAATTCGGGATTAATTCGGCATTTTCCAACAATAGTTTGCACAGCTTTTGAGTCAGGAACGGCTGCCCGCCCGTCCAATACAAAACCTCTCTCAAAACTTGATTAGGGCAGTTTGTAAACTCTGCCAACCCCGCTGCTAGCGGTTGAGCTTCTGTTTCGTCAAAACCAGTTAATTCGATCGCCTTGCCTATATTAAAAGGGGTATTGCTGCTGGCATTTTTCTCGCGGCACAAATCCGTTGGCGATGCTACGCCTAAGAGGGCCCAAGTTAGGCGATCGAACTCTGAATTGTTGGCGCGCTTGTTGTAGCACGAGCGAATTAAGGCTAAAAAATCGTCGGCGGGAAAATCTAGGGCGAGAATGCTGTCGATTTCGTCAATAAAAATGACAATATTGCTGGAAATGTTGGGTAACAGTACGGCTTCGATGAATTCGCTCAATCTTTGAACCGGAGTTAAAAAATTGCGATCGCGCCACCAAGTCCGCACGTTGACAATATCGGACAGGTTAAAGTTATTTTCGAGAATGCGTAGCAAACCAGCATACCACTGTTCGGGAGTGACGCCGCGGTTGCCAATTTCCGAAATGTCGATCGCAGCACAAGCAATTCCTTCATTTCTCAGCCGCTGAATTGTCCGCACCTGCAAGCTAGATTTTCCCATTTGCCGGGAATTCAAAACATAGCAAAATTCCCCGGCTTTCAATCCGTTATAAAGGTCGTCGTCGGCTTGCCTCTTGACATAATTCGGAGCGTTATTTGTCAAACTCCCACCGACTTGATAGTAACTGGGCTTTGTGGTAAAATTCATAAAATAAAAAAGAACATTCGGCGGTTTAAACCCCTCAAGAGTCAAACGAAGTCCCTCTCTAAGAGACTAAATAATCGAGGGCTTATTATAATTTTGTATGATTAATTGTACCACAATAAATGAATATACTTAATTAAATCTCAGATACAAATGGCTAAAAAAGTTGCTAGATGAGCATTTTTCCTTCTTCCTTCTTCCTTCTTCCTTCTTCCTTCTTCCTTCTTCCTTCTTCCTTCTTCTTACAGCATGAAAACTGATTGGACTGGATATAACGACGACAAAGACAAGTTAAGAGCTGAAATTTGGTCTTTGCTGAAGCAGCAAGCCGCATCTATTGGCGATCCGTTTGGTCATATCCCCAACTTTGTCGGTGCTGAGTTGGCTGCCGAAAGATTGGCAACTTTACGAATATGGCAACAAGCAAAAACGATTAAGTGCAATCCAGATTCGCCACAAATTCCGGTGCGGATGCGAGCTTTGCAAGATGGAAAACGCCTGTATATGGCAGTACCGCGATTGACGGACGAGCGCTGTTTTGTAGAGTTAACTGCTGAAAATTTGCAGCGGCAAAATCTATCAATTGCCGAAAGTGCGATCGCCCGCAAAGCACTCGCTTGCGGAAAATTGGTAAGTTTTGCAGAAATGGAGCCGATTGATTTAGTAATAGTCGGCTGTGTAGCTGCAGGCCCCAACGGTGGAAGAACCGGGAAAGGTGCAGGATTTGCCGATTTGGAATTGGCTATGTTGAAGGAATTCGGGTTAGTACAAATGGATACGCCAATTGTGACAACAGTGCATCCTTTGCAAATAGTCGCAGATTCGCGTTTACCAATGCAGGCTCACGATTGGGCGCTGAATTGGATTATTACTGCTGAGGATGTAATTGAGACTAATACAAGTTATCCGCGTCCGACAGGGTTAAACTGGGATTGTATACGGCCCGAACAGTTGGAACAAATTCCGATTTTGCGAAAGTTGAGAGCGCAAGACTAGATAACGAGTTTCTTTGCTAAACTTGCCTAGAGTTTACTATTACAAAAAATATGAAAGTTATTTTGGGCGACATCACAAAACTGGAAGTTGATGCAATCGTGAATGCTGCAAATACCAGTTTACTTGGGGGTGGCGGAGTAGATGGAGCAATACACAAAGCAGCAGGTTCAGAACTTGTTCATGAGTGCCGATTGCTTGGAGGATGTAAGATTGGGGATGCTAAGCTAACTAAAGGATATAACTTGCCGGCGCGCTTCATCATCCATACAGTAGGGCCAGTATGGCGGGGAGGTAATCATGGAGAACCTGAACTCCTGGCCGAGTGTTACCGCAAGTGTATGCAAATCGCCGCAGATCAAGAGTTAGAGAGTTTGGCATTTCCTTGCATTAGTACCGGGATTTACAGATATCCTAAGGCTCTAGCAGGTGAGATTGCAGTGAAGATATGCTCAGAAAAAATACAAAAGAATGGTGGTTCTCAAAGAGTAATTTTTTGCTGCTTCGATCGAGAGAATTATGAAATTTATGAGAGGATTCTATCTAACTACAGTCTGAGGTAGTGAATTTAGTTAGGGTTTTACCCTAGTCTTAATATCTACATTTTTTACTATTTATTTAACGAACCGCGAAGGCGCGAAGGACGCGAAGTAAGAAAAAAGAAGAAGAGGCAGAAGGTAATTTCATAATATATCTACTTTGTGGTGAACACGCGCCATGCAATGAAAGCTGTAAAGGCTAGATAACCAAACACGGTTATCCAGTCTAGCCAATTATCGGATGTTATCAAAAAAATATCGTTCATGGGTATCATTCACCTGATTATTACTTACCGCACTTACGCACAAAATTTTACACGATCGCGCTCAAGTGCGATCGAAAATATTGTCGATACAGTTCGCACCTCGGCACGCACTCGTTCCCCTGCAATTTCACCAACCCCAAACTTTCCAACTTAAACGCCTGCATTGGCTTTAATTGCACGGGATTTTCTGCCTGTGCAATCTCTCTCATCCCCTGGGCCAATTCTGGGTATTCTTCTAAATTCCATAGTTGCCGGCGCAAATGGTCGCTGTAAATTCCCGCATCTGCGATCGCAGTTTCTTTTAATTCATCGAGTGTCAAACCCGATCGCGAAATGTGATATAATGCAACTCGCACTAAATACGGATGTCCGCCGACAAGGGCCATCAATTCCTCAACTTTCCCCTCCGACCAATTCAACTGGTGGCGCGCTGCTAAATCTTGTATTTGCTGATGGTTGAATTCTGGCAAATCTACTGGCAGCCCGACGTTGAAAGGCGATTGATTGATGTTCATTGGGATGTAAACTTCGGTGGAGTGAACTACAATTAATCGCAGTTTTTTCCATATATCGCGCCGCTTCGATTCTTCGTGCCACGCCCGCAGCAGTCCTAAAAAGTCTTCCGCAATGTCGGGATATTGGAAAACGCGATCTATCTCGTCTAATCCTAAAATTAAAGGACTGTCGATTTGCGGTAAAATGTATTTTTCAAAGTAATCTTTGCAGTTGACTTTGCTGCCAAAAATCTCGTCCCAATAATCGTCTAATTGATTGGGTAAGTGCAACTCGCGGCCGACGTAAGCGCAAAACCATTTTAAAAATTTATCTAAGTTGGCAAATACGCCTTTATCTACTAACTGAAAAGTTAGCGGCACGGTGCAATAACCTTGACGGGCGCCGTGATGCAAAATTCTTGCCATCAAGGAAGTTTTGCCCATTTGTCTCGGTGCTTTGATTCTAATTAACGCGCTGGGCTGCACAATAGTTTGATAGCAGTTTTCTTCGATGGGCGGGCGTTCTACATAAAATTGAGAAGCGACATCGACTTGTCCTCCCGGTAATTCCGGTTCGGCGGCGGGTAGAGGTATTTCGTCGCTGCTAATTTCTAATAGCTGTTTTTGCGTTAAATCTTCCGTTTTTTCTGTGACTGGTGCGGGTTTTTCTGCTAGCAAATTCAGCACTTCTTCGATAATAATTGGAGTGTCGGCGGTGGTTTTCCATTCCCTCTGTTTGATGCGGTACAGATAGCCCCGCAAGTCGTGATTTAGAGGCGCGTTCAGGGGAAAACCGACGCGGATCGGGAGAATTATTGGTTTTCTGTCAGGGCGGGAGTCTTGCAGTTCTTTTGCTTGCTGAACTTGATATGTTAGTAGTTCGCTTTGGTTTCCCGTTGGTGGCAAAAGTATCAGCAAATAATCGCATTCTTGGAGGAATAAATTAATGCGATCGAACCAATTATCTCCCAATCTAATGTTATTTTCTGCTGTGAAAACTGTATGACCGATCGCGCTTAAGGCTATTTCTAACTGTTTTCCTAACTCGCGATCGGGTTCGGCGCTGCGATAACTGACAAATACTTTAACAATTCTGCTGCTGGTGCCTGTTTCCCCCGCTGGTGACAAATTGTCCAGCTCGTCTAAATTTTCCGGTTCCTCAAGTTTAGCCGATCGGTGGTCGCTAGCAGCCAGAGTCATTTCAAAAGCCGCGAACAACTGTCGAATTTTACTCAAATCCGCACCTTCTCTACCCTGCTTAATTTTGCTGACTGTATCGGCACCGACACCAGACTCAGCCTCGATTTCAGTCAGAGTACCTCTAATGTTATTTCGGTCAGACCATTCTTGGAGCGCCTCGTTAAGTTTCTTTAAGCCAGAGGCAGTGAGAATGCGACCGCGATCGCGTTTTGACTTGAGCACTTCGCTTGCAGTGAAAGGGGAACGAATCTAGAAATTTTAACGCCTTAAGTTCCTATTTTGGGGGATTTTAAGGGAGATAGTCCGCGAGGCGGAATTTAAGAAATTTTACGGTCAGAGGTTTTTTGGGCGATCGACTCCTGAAACTCTGTCCTGATAACGGCTTCAACAGTTGAATATATTTGAGGAGAAAAACTTTTTCTTAACTCCCCAATCTCCGCCGCTAATCACCACTTAACTTTTTAGAGTAGATACACCAAGCAAAAAAGGAGCAGCCAAATGAGCAAAATCTTACACAGACTGGCAATGGCCGCTTTGGGAACCGCCGCCATTTTCACAATTAATACACTTAATAATTTAACAGAAGCATCAGCCGCTGGTAAATTTGACCAACCAGAAATTTATCAAAACACAATTTTTCCACTTGGTGTACCGGGTCAGTTGCATAAATAGGGCAATTCATTGATTGATTGATTTAATTGAATTAAGGAGAAATTATGAAGTCTACACTGTGTTCGCCACAACCTATAGCTACCAAATCTGACTCCGTTGACGCTGATGCGATCGATGCCTGCACTGCGCTTGCATGGATGGAATTGGTAGCATTAGATGCTAGCGCTCTCACGGGGGATGATTGGCTGGCTTTGTGCGATGATATAGATAGCGGGGAAATCTACCGCTGCTGGTTTTTGTGGCGCGATCGCGAAGTTAGCGGTAATTGGGAAGCTTACGATCCTTTGAGCGATCGCCGATTTGTTGCTAAAGGAAAAGTGTTTTTAAAAGCCGCGATCGACTCGCTCGAAGATGCTAGAAATCGAGAAGTCGCCTAACTTGAAGTCATCTCAGGTGAATAAAATTTGTGCCTGCACAACAAGAATTCTGCCAAGAGAATCCGCCAGTGTACAAAGTTTTGTCGGCCTGCGCGATACTGGAACAAAAAGGGGTAATAGAACCGGATTTGATATCAGTCCCGAAAACGGAATACTCTCAAAGCAAATAAAAAACTTACGGCTGCGGGCAAGAGTTGACTGTATGATGCTAGGTGCTTCGTCTCGAAAGCGGTTGATAACGTTTTTCCAGTCGCTTTCTTGCTGCAGCCGTTAAACTCTTTCTCTTCAAACATGACTCTAAAACTGCGATGGCTGTTGCCGGCCGCCCTTAGTCTTTTCTCGATCGCCCTGCCCGCAAAAGCTGATACACTAACATCTTGGCACTTCGATCCCAGGGGAAATCAGCTCAATTTAACCACAGATTCACGAGTTCAGCCGCAAGTTAAACTAATTGCAAATCCCACCCGCTTAGTAATTGATTTACCGGGAATAGTCTTGGAGTATCCCGAAAGTCCTCAAAGTTACAACTCAGCTATTCAACAAATTAGAGTCGGGCAGTTTGACACCGGAACTACCAGGTTAGTGATACAATTAACTCCTGGCTATAAGTTAGACCCGCAAAAAGTCCGAGTCATTAGAGAATCTGCCACTCGCTGGTCGTTTCAGTTGCCAAATCCCGAGCAAATAGCCAGCAACGAGTCTTTTATACCCACAGCTATTACCAGCGTAGAACAAGCAGCCGGTCAAGTTACGCCCACTGTTTCGCCGGGAAATCAGAGAAACTATTCTACTGATTTGGTGATGTCAACAGGCTCGGAAATGACAGCCATCAAGCCTCAAATCGAAAGTGCGATCGAACAGTATAGATCCCTGAGCGCCGGAATGTTTTTTCTGGATTTAGATACAGGAAACTATTTGGATATCAAGGGCGATCGAGTATTTCCGGCCGCCAGTACCATCAAATTACCAATTTTGATTGCTTTTTATCAAGATGTAGACGCGGGCAAAGTTAGCCTAGACGAAACATTAGTTATGAAGCCCGACTTAGTTGCCAGCGGTTCTGGCACTATGCAAGACGAACCAAATGGTACTCGGTTTAGCATCAGAGAAACCGTAGATAAAATGATTACCATCAGCGACAATACAGCCACCAACATGATTATTGAACGTTTGGGGGGAATTGCTAAACTCAACGAGCGTTTTCGCAGTTGGGGATTAACGGACACCAAAATTCGCAATTGGTTGGGAGATTTTCAAGGAACAAATACCACAAGTTCTGTGGATATGGTAAAGTTGCTGGCGATGCTATCTCGCGATAAATTAGTTTCTGAATCGAGTCGGGAACAAGCTTTAGAATTACTGCGGAACACAACAACTAGAACGCTTTTGCCTTCGGGTTTAGGCCCCGGAGCCGTGATTGCTGACAAAACCGGAGATATCGGCTTTGTGGTTGGCGATGCGGGAATTATTGATATGCCCAACGGTAAGCGTTATTTAGCGGCAATATTTGTCAAACGTCCTTACAATGACCCGATTGTGAGAGATTTTGTCCGTCGGATTTCGGGGATTGTTTACAATTATTTAGACCAACCTGCGGCGAAACTACCAGATAATTTGCGTTGATCAGACAATTCGCTGATTAAAATCCCTACTAAACAAACAAAGTCCGCGAAAGCGGACTTGAAGAGAAGATTTTTAATGAGTAATGACTATTCTTTGCGCTCGATGGCTACAGTCAAATGAGCCGCAACTGCTCCCACTGTAGCAAGTACAGCAGCAATTGGAAAGACTACTGAGCCTGCAACGCCACCTACTAATCCCGCCATCAGCGGAATGTCTGCCAAAGTCCGCCCTTGCGAGTTTTTGATGACGAGGTGGCGGAGTTTTCCTTGCTGAATTAGTTCTTTGACTTTACCAATTAGGCTGTCGCCGCTAATCTTAAATTCTTCCACTCTGACTTTTTCCTCTGCTGCAAATTCTGAGGCGTATAAAGGAGTTTCAACTGTTGGGTTGGCTGAATTTCCTGCCGCTGCTGTTTCGTCTTGTAGAATTGTTACTTGTTGTTCTTTTTGTAAGTTCATTTTGTGTAAGGGCGGGTGAAAACCAGCCGTTTAATTTCTATACTCTTATCTTCGGCGATCGCACTTGGGAATGACAGGCCAGGAAACCCTACAATCTGCATTCGTACTTTCCACCCCCGCCTTTTTACTCAAAACTTTATTTTTGTCTGGTTAGATCGGAGCGGGTTTATCTATTCCTAAAGATAGAGAAGATATTTTTGAAACAACCCGTCTCTAGATACAAGTAAGGTGCGTACTGCCAGCCATGTCAAGGTGGCTGCTGTGTGTTGAATTTTTAAGTTGGACACCAAGCGAACTAAAGTCAGAGAAAATTATTAAAATTAAAACTTTATATTTCTACAATGACTTCAAAAGTGATTGCTATCTAGGCACAATCTACCTATGTCTTGCAATGCCAGTTCCCCAAAGCATCCCAGAGATAGCATCGCATTGGCGAAGCACAATATAATCAGAAACTCAAACCGAGTACATCAACGAACATCTGAATCAAGATATTAAGCTTGCAGATTTAGCTCAATTGCTGGGCATGAGTCAATTTCATTTCAGCCATCTGTTGAAGCAGTTGATAGGCACATCCCCCTACAAATACCCGATCGCCCAACGGGTAAAACGGGCAAAGCAATTGTTGAAACTTTCGAGATCGATTATGGACATTGCCTTCGAGTGTGGGTTCAACAGCCACAGTTATTCGCAGCACACAGTTTCGGCAATTTACGGGCATGACACTGACACCCGGAGCGATCGTGGAGTCAGACCGAGTTTGGTTTTACAAGTTTAAAGCTTTACACTTCGTGCTCAAGCGGGTTGTCACACAGCAGAAAACTAAACATAGGTTGCTAAAGTTCTGACGTGAGCAGTAGCGGCTGCAACTGTAACTGGTAATCTGTAGCCACCTCCGTGAGTAGAGAGAACTGGACATCCACATCTCTTAGCAAAATCTAATACAATTTCCGTCAGTTTACAGAAATCAGCATTTGTCCAATCTGTGATGCCCTTTCCACAATCATCTCTGTGTGAATCGTAACCCGAAAAAATAGCAACTAAGTCAGGTTGCCAGGGAAGGTTTTCTAGAGCTTCCTCAAAAGTGCTAATACTCTGATGCCCGCAGTAGAATCTGCCAGTTATACCCTCTGACTCCAAAACTTTAATAGGAAAAGATTCACTAACGATCGGAATGTTACAGTGTCCCACAGCTTCGGCAACAGTTGTGGTTCCAACCTTCAAGTCTGATGCTTTAGCCATGTAGAGATCGACGCCACTATGAATGCTAATACAATAGATGCTGGGATCGTTGATAAAGATTGACTGAGTTCCATCGCCATGATGAATATCCCAGTCAACAATCAATACTTTTTCAAATCCTTGGGCTTGAGCATATCGACCAGCAGCAGCAAGAGGATTTAAGAGACAGTAACCGTGTCCCCAATTAATATGAGCGTGATGCCCAACCATACTGAAGCAGTAAGCGCGTTCTAGGTTTCCCTGTTTCATTTGGTCGATCGCTTCCATCATTCCTCCCAAACCGTAGAGATAACCGGGTAAACAATACTCCAAGCCTTGACATTCAATACTCAATTCTGGTAAGGATATGCTGATTTCATCCAGAGGTCGATCGAGGGCTTGCAATATAATCTTTTGAAGATATTCGCGACTGTGAACCCTAAGATAATCACTTATCCTAGCTTTTCTTAAGGGTAATGCAGGATAGTTTTTCAGAGATTTTTTAAGAGTCTGTCTAACTTGGTTGTAGTAAGTAAAAGAATAGCCCGTAAAAGAAATTTCTTGAATGAGTTTGGAAGTACAAAATGTTTGTGGGTGCAGATAGGTGGCAAATCGCATGGCTTTATTTCATCCGTAACGAGCAAATACACTGCTTCCAAGGAATTCAAGCATCATATCAAATCCGGGTTAGCTACCCCCTCGCTCGTGGGGAGAACAAAACTCACTTCTTGCGATCGCCAGAGAATCTACCAGCTTGCTATTTTTCCCTCAGCAGGATTGTCATATTGCTGCTGAGGGGTAGCAAGCCAAGACTTGCTGATCATAAAATGTGCAAAAAAATCATAATTTCAGTTAATTAGTGAAAACAACGATCGCAACTATGAAGTTACCAGCAATTGTTTTACGGTAAAATATCCGACGCTCGCTACTCGGATGGTGGAGGATCGATGTCGCTGTCTGCCTGAAAGTTGTCACGAAGGACAGAACCAAAGAGGGAGAGTGCGATGATTTGCCAATGTTGGCAGAATTTGGTGATTTGGTCAATTGGTAGGGCGATCGCGGTTTTCATTCAGCCTCCTCGTCATCTATGCAGATTCTAAGTGAACAACTAGAATCTCTTCCTGGTTTCTGATAAATTAATAACTCCATTGATTGAGAACCACAAACTGATTATTGAGGTCATATTCTGCCGTCTCTAAATTATCAATTGCCTTCACAATCGCCTGATAACTCATATTCTTAGAAGCTTCAGAATCTTGATAAACTGCCAAAATTCCTGAATGTTCTGGGTTCGCTTGATGCAATTGCTGAAAGTCATCACAATTGCGTGTAAGTAGCACTCTCTCATTTTCTCTGGCAGCGTCTAGCACGACTGAATCTGGATGATTCATTAAATCCAATGTATTGACTGTGGCTACATCGTGACCGGCTGCCTGAAGAAGATTGACTAAATACTTTGCTTGAGAATCTTCGTCAAGCAGCATTCGTAGGCTCAACTTGGACTCCTTTTACTTCCAATCGATAGCGTTCCTCGTCTGCTTCTAATTTTAAAATTTCTTGATGATTCTGACAGTAATGAATCGCCTCATAGATAGCAGACAGGGGTAAATCCCAATTTTCGGCAGCTTGTTCGGGTGACATCTGATTGGCAGTCATGTCTCGCCAAATAGTCGATGCCAGTAATTTACGTCCCTTAATATAAAGTTGTTTGCGCCAAGCATGAGGACGTGAAACTAAATATTGCCAATTTTCGATTTCTGGTGTACTTTGCAGCGATTGAACGATCGCACCTAGCAGGGCAAGGCGATCGCTGACTGATAGTTGGCTGGCTTTTTCTTTAAGCTCTTGCAAGGACATAAAAAAATACTCCAACAAAGGTTGGTATCTGAATTCTAGTAGATTGCGATCAAAATTGCAAATTGCTGTAATATTGAAACTAGAGTTTATGCCCATACATATGACACAGCCGATTAACTTTGTGCAAGGACAAACTTTTCCTCAAGAAGAAGGAGATTCTGTTGAGTTTAAGGAGATAAAGTCACAGCGGCCAGTCAATACTATTGTGAACCATGCTGAACAGTATGTGGTTGGATTCCTCAATGCTCAAATAGAGGGATATCTCTATTTGGGCATTGATGACTCGGGGATCATTCAGGGAGTCACTCTTAATCGAAATGACAGAGACGAGATTGGTAAAAATATTCCTAATAAATTAAGAATGACAGATCCGCCTATTTCTCCTTATCATTATATAGTAACTTTTCATGATGTTTTAAATGTGGAGCGGAAGGTTATAGAAGACTTGTATGTTTTGCAAATACACGTTATCAAGACAGAAGAAGATAAAATATATCTCTATAAAACTTCAGGGGATAAAACTTCCGGGGGAAGTGTGTACCTGAAGAAAGGGTCAACCTGTATGAAACTGAACAGTGAAGAAACTGCCAAAGAAATCGAGAGACGCACACAGGTACATTTGCGGAAAGAAGCCGACGAACTCGATAAAAAACTAGAAAAAACACCTAATGATCGCCGCATTTTAAAGAGTAGAGCCAAAGTTGCAAAATATATGGGTGATGTTGATACTATGGAGCGAGTTTACCTAAAATTGCTTGAACTAGATCCTAAAAGCTCAGCATTCAGGCTAAATTATGCAATTGATCGTAAGAGCCTAGGTGATTTAGAAGGCGCGTTATCTATCCTAAATGACGCCATTAAATCAAATATCAAAGATGTTTCTATTTTAAACAACAAAGGATTAATGCTTCAGGAGCTAGACAGATGGGATGAAGCTCTTTTATTTTATGAAAATTTGCTTAAAAGGCAGCCGGATGATTATACGATTCTTACTAAAATTGGCGTTGTATTCAGGCATCAAGGAAAATATAGTGAATCTATTAAATTTCTTAATTGTGCACTTGGAAAATCCCCCAATTATAGATTGGCAAAATATGAAAAGAAAAAAACCTATCAGGAAATTTTTAAAAGAGGTAATACGAATTAAGAAGATATATAAAGTACCATAACACTTTTAATAAAATTGAGAAATTTTGAAAATCGTGGTATAATTACTTTCGTACCTACTTAATGGGTATTTATTTCCGTGAGCGATACTGCTACGGAGGACTCTCAACTTAGCCTTACGCCCCTGGTACTCAACAGTGTCAGTAGGCCTCTGCTGATGCTTATGCAGAAAGCGTGAATGCTCAGAGAGTAGGTACTTCATTTTAAGAGTCTGAGCGGATAGTTATGAAAAATAAGACTGATCTTGCTCCATTTTTATACGAGAGTTGCGAAGAACTTTCCCAAAAGTTCAAAGAGCTTAAATCACCTTATGATGTTGCTCAACTCTTGCAAGTTCCCTATGAATATCTTATATACTATATTTACCGAACTCCTCACGATTCTCGCTACACAAAATTTCAGGTTCCCAAGAAATCTAGAGGTTATAGAACTATTCATTCCCCTAATGGTTCGTTAGGAATAGTTCAAAGAAAGCTCAGCCAAGTTTTATATGCTGTCTATCGACCAAGACCTTCTGTTCACGGATTTGCGACTTCGCGTAGCATTATTACTAACGCTAAAGCTCACGTCGGAAAAAAGTTCATTCTCAACCTGGATATTAAGGATTTCTTTGGCTCTATTAACTTTGGTCGAGTTAGGGGATTGTTCATGGGAAAACCGTATGAACTAGACGAGAAAGTCGCGACTATATTAGCTCAGATATGCTGTTTCGATGATCGACTACCACAAGGAGCACCAACTTCACCAATAGTCTCAAATCTTATTTGTGCAAAAATGGATAGCGAATTACAAAGATTTTCTAGAGAGCATGGGTTATTTCATACACGATATGCAGATGACATTACTTTATCTAGCAACAGGAAGGAACTACCAGTTTCATTAGTTTCATCTTATGAAACTGGTTCTTCTAAGGTGGTTTTAGGAGATGAATTGTGCTCGCTCATAGAGAGAAATGGGTTTAGAATTAACGATGCAAAAGTGAGGCTATCTTACAACAAAACACAAAGGCAGGAAGTTACAGGTCTAATTGTCAATCAAAATGTTAATGTAAGTCGTAAATACGTCCGTAATATTGACGGTGCTCTTCATGCCTGGGAAAAGTATGGACTACAGGCAGCTACAGAAACATATGAATCAAAATATGCCAAGAAAGTGACTTTGCCCGAAAAGGAGCTAGGGCGTTTCTTAGACTCTGTACGTGGGAAAATCGAGTTTGTAGGTAGTGTTAGAGGCAAAGATGACAACCTGTATCAGAAGCTTCTGAGTAAGTTCAACGATATCAGAAAAAAAGAAGCTGATAATCAAAAACTTACAGAGACTGAAGATCCACGATAACTTCTCAAATACGGCCCAACAATTGAAATTGTGTGCGGTGTATCTGCCCTTGACGCTGAATGACGAGTATCCTCATGCCGATCGCGAGCTACACAAATCGATCGGCAATTGCTATGCTGTAATAAAATAAAGTTTGTTTAGGGATTCTTTAAATAATCTGGTTTGTGCCGGATCTAAATAATCTGGTTTGTGCCGGAGTGCGAAGACCAGCGTTAAACTAAGCTAGGTAAATGACTTTCTATACAGATGACTATTTTTACTCTGCGATCGATCAAAAAAGACTTCGGCATCAAGGAACTCTTGACAGATGCCAGCTTCAGCCTGGATGAAGGCGATAAAGTCGGACTCATCGGCACTAACGGTTCCGGCAAATCAACCCTGCTGAAAATGATTGCGGGTATGGAGTCGATCGACTCTGGCGATCGCTGGGTCAATCCAGGGTCTACAATTGTCTATCTCCCCCAACAGCCGGATTTAGACGAAAATCACACTGTCTTAGAGCAAGTATTTGCCGACAGTGGCGAACAAATGGCTTTAGTGCGCGAATACGAGGAAATTTCCGCTCAACTTTCCCACGGCAAAGGCGATACAGACAAGTTGATGGCGCGTCTGTCTGCAGTGTCTGAACGCATTGATGAGGTGGATGCGTGGGATTTGGAAACCAAGGCGAAATTGATTTTGACTCAGTTGGGGATTGAGGATTTTGATGCGAAAATTGCCGATTTGTCCGGCGGCTACCGCAAGCGAATTGCCTTAGCAACGGCTTTGTTGTCCGAGCCCGATGTGTTGCTGATGGATGAACCGACAAACCACTTGGATGCGCTGTCTGTAGAGTGGTTGCAGAACTATTTGAACGGCTATCGCGGTGCTTTGCTGCTGATTACGCACGATCGCTATTTTCTCGATCGCGTTACCAATCGCATTCTGGAGATCGATCGGGGCGACCTTTACAATTATGCTGGCAATTACGCTTATTACTTGGAGAAAAAAGCCCTAGCTGAAGAATCGGCCGCCAGCACTCAGCGCAAATTCTCGGGAGTATTGCGGCGCGAGTTGGAATGGCTCAAGAAGGGGCCGAAGGCGCGCAGTACCAAGCAAAAAGCCCGGATCGATCGCATTAAAGATATGCGAGCAGAGGAATTCAAAACAGCCAACGGCAAAGTCGAGATTGCGACAGCGGGCCGCCGGATTGGTAAGAAAGTGATTGAGTTATTGAATATCTCTAAAGCCTATGGCGATCGCACTTTAATTAAAGATTTTACCTACAATTTCACACCCGAAGACCGCATTGGGATTATTGGCTGCAACGGTGCGGGAAAATCGACGCTGATGGATATCATCACCGGACGCATTCAGCCGGATTCGGGTACTGTCGAAATTGGGACAACCATTCATATCGGTTATTTTGACCAGCATTCAGAGGATTTGACCCCGAACGAAGACCAGCGAGTTATTGAATACTTGAAAAGTGTGGCGGAGTTGGTGCAAACGGCGGATGGGGAAATCATTACCGCTTCTCAAATGTTGGAAAAGTTTCTGTTTCCACCCAATCAACAGTATGCACCGATTAACAAACTTTCCGGCGGGGAAAAGCGCCGATTATTTCTGTTGAAAGTGCTGATGAGTGCGCCGAACGTGCTGATTTTGGACGAACCGACAAACGACTTAGACGTGCAGACTTTGGCGGTTTTGGAGGATTATCTCGAAGATTTTAACGGCTGCGTGATTGTGGTGTCCCACGATCGCTATTTTCTCGATCGCACGATCGACATGGTTTTCGCCTTGGAACCGGGCGGTAATTTGCGTTTGTATCCCGGCAATTATTCGGTGTATTTAGACTACAAGAAAGCCGAAGAAGCCAAGGAAATCAAAGGGCAAAAAGAAAGAGAAAAACTTACACGCCCCGCTGAATCTAATAATTCTAAAACCCCAACTTCCCCTCAAAAATCTACCAAAGTTTCCTTTAATGAGAAGCGGGAATACGAACAATTAGAAACTCAAATTCCGCAGATGGAAGCAGAGAAACAAGAGATTGAAAAGAGGTTGTCTAACAATGCTCCCAGCGGGTTTGCCGAGGTGAAGAAGTTATCGGATCGTTTGGCTCAGTTGACGCAGCAGATCGATCGGGCGACTGAGCGCTGGTTGGAATTGGCGGAACGGGTGGGTTAATTTGGGTTGTCCGAGTGTTGTCTTTAGCTCCTGCTCACCATGACAGGAGCTAGAGTAATTATGGCTGAAAAGTTTTCCTGCTGAAACGAATATATATTGACAAATTTCAATATTTTTTTCTTTTTGTATTATAAATAGTAGTGTAAAAAAATATTAGGAATAATGCTTGTTTAGCAGACAATTTGGCAACCTTTGACAATTTATTACCTAAGTGTGATGAAGCTATGGTACTATTAAAGTTATAAAATCGGTTGCTTGTTACTACTCTCAAGCAAACTGACAAACAAACTTAAGACGAGTAAAAGCCTGAAATCCTTGTTAAAGCTGCAAGGCGATCGGAAACAGCGCCAAAAAACCCGCTTTTTTTGCGAGAGCCTCAAGTAAAGCTGTATGTCAAAAACTGTGAAGACCCGGAGGGTGGGATTGACACAAGCAGTGAATATGCAGTAAAAGTCAGGGTAAGCAAATAAGACTGGCAGCAGAAAACAGGGACTAAAAGGCCCAAAACAGGTAAAAAAAAAGTCGATCGGGCAAAGTAAGTTGGCCGAGGACTAAAAATATGGTGATGAGTGAGATACAATTGACCTGTTCCGAGCCAAGAATTGGTCAACATCACAAGTATCCTGTAGAAGTCAAAAGTTAACAGTCTCAGGGTTGTCGAGCAGCGCGAATCAGAGAAAACTATGCCTCAAAAAGTAATCGCCAAACAGATGTCTTTGGAATCAGCGTCCGATCCGATCTCCGTGGTTGCGACCGTGGAAACAGTGCCAGCCGAAGCAGTGGCAGTAGAGTCCTACGCCGATCGGTTGATGGACGAACTGTTTGAAGGAGTCGATCGAGCATTCGACGGCAGCGACGGACTGCCATCGGAACCAGTGCAGCCTGAATTCGTGGCGCTCAAGTCGATCTCTGTACCTCAAATAGTTTTGTCGCAGTTGGCACCCCCCCAGCCGCAGGGGGGCGAAAAAGACGTAGAAGCGATCGCCCGCCAAGTCGCCCTAGAAACAGCCAAAAAACAGCAGTCCAAACAATCATTCGACAGAATCCTGCTGGGAGCAGCCTGTGGGTCGCTGCTGCTAGTCATGGGCTTGTGGCTGGCAAGCCGGTCGGGACTGGTGCGCTTGCCCGCCGCCTCCGCACCAGAGAGGCCCGCAGCAAGCGGCAAAACAGCACCAGACACCCCGTTTGTCGAATACGTGCAGCGTTCGCTAGAAGCGATCGAACAAAAAAAAGCACCCCAGGCCAACCCGCAACTTGCAGGAGTTCCCGGAGTTGCCACTCCAGGGACGCTGCCGAGCATTTCAATTTCCGGCGCGCCGCCGGCAACCGCAGGTCTTTCGACAGCAGTCAACCGCATCGCTGATGCCCTAGAACAAGTCGGCGCGCAACCGGGAGCACCTGCACCCCAAATCGTAGTCATCCCTCCCCCCGCTCAGGTGACTGTGGCTCCGGCTGCTCCGGTAGCTGCTGCTCCGGCTGCTCCGGTAGCTGCTGCTCCGGCTGCTCCGGCTGCTCCGGCTGCTCCGGTAGCTGCTGCTCCGGCTGCTCCGGCTGCTCCTCAAACCGCCGCAGTTTCGCCCTCGCCGGCGGCTCCAGCCTCCGGTCGAGCGATCGCCGCCGCCGGCACTCGATCTCCCCTCGCCGCTTCCCCTTCCCCCTCGGAGTCTCCACAGCCGAAGATTTTGGCTCGCGAAACCGAACCGGCACCAGCACCAGCGCCCGCAGCCCAGCAATCCGCGCCCGCGCCCGAGCAATCGGCACCGGCCGTCAGCAGCGCCCCGACTTCCGCCCACACGCTGGTAGGGATTTTGGAGTTGGGCGATCGATCGGCTGCTTTGTTTGAAGTAGACGGCGTAGCCCGCAGAATTTATGTGGGCGAAAGCATCGGCGCTAGCGGTTGGACGCTGGCAGAAATCAAAAATCAAGAAGCCGTTATCCGCAAGGGAGGAGATGTGCGATCGGTTTTTGTCGGCCAAAAGTTCTAATCAGTTATCAGTCATTAGTCATCAGTCATTAGTTAGGAGTTAGGTCATCGGTAATCAGTAATGGGCAGGGATCGGGCTGTATATCACGAGCAGTGAAAACAGTTATAATATAAGAACCGCCAATACGTTCTTAATGGCTGAAACCATTGCTCTTATTACTTCTTGCTTCTCTCCGTTAAATCGGTTAGCCAATTCGTTGCCGAACTTTCTTCTGCTATAACTAACAACTCAGGATCAATAATCGATCTCCAGTGACTAAGAACCAATGACTAATAACTAATGACCAATGACTAATGACCCAGGACTAATGACTGAGGAATTATAAAAAATGGGCTTATTTGATGATTTCAACCGCTTTCTAGAAACCCGATTAGAAGAATTTTTGCGTAGCAATCCCCATCTGGAATTGCAGGCAATAGAAGAACAACTGAAGGAACAAGAAGAAGACACTCTGCGGCTGATTCTCGATATCCAAAAACAAGAGAAAAAACTGCAAGCCGAAATTCTCTCCGCCGCTCAAGAAATTCAGCGTTGGAACGATCGCATCAACAAAGCTAAAGCTGCTCAAAGGCTCGATTTAGCTCAAGCCGCCCAAGAGCGGCAAGCCGCTTTGCTGCGTCAGGGAAATCAGCGCTGGGGTCAAATGCAAGGCTGCAAAGAACGGATTGAAAAAGCAAAAGAACTGTACCGCCAAATTCAAGTACGGCGAAAAGAAGTCCGAGCAAAAGCAGCCGAAGCTGCAACTCGCACGACCACTAAAACAGAGCCAAATTGGGATACAAAGGGTTGGAATCAGAGTTCAAATTATAACAGTTTTAATGCGGCAGATCCTTTAGAAGAAAAGTTTCAACACTGGGAAGCTCAGGAAGAACTAGATCAAATGAAGCGAAATATAGGCCGATAGTTACGAAATTGTCCCAATTTTTTAGGGACTGGTTCACTCGAAACTCGGATTCCCAACGCTTATACTCGTCAAGCCCCCAGACTCTCAGGTATGGCGATCGCTCGCTCAGACTTTATATAATTACCATCCTAAACTTGTAGGGACAATTAATCAATCATCCCTACAATATTCTCACCTAATTAATTAGCGTTGCACATTTATGGTATAAGCAAAAGCTCTAGTCAACTAACAAAACCTATGATTTTTCCGGGCTGTCAATCCACCAATATCAATAAAAATGGCTGGAAAAGAGGTAAACAAAACCATATTTGTTGAGAGTGCCGTCGGCAATTTATAGATGTTTATTCTGAGGCCCGGTTATCTCCAAGAGGTAAAAAAGCAGTGTCTCCATCTCTACCGATAAGGAGATGGGTTTCGGCGGATAGAATGTGTGACTGGGGTTTCTCATAATACAGTTATTAATTGTGTTAAAGAGGTGAGAAACAGCCGCTCAACTCAACCTGATTATTATGAAATTCCCGAACTAGCCCTGATAGATACAGCAGATTCCACGTTTATGAAAAACACCGGGCTATCGCTCTATCTCCGCCGTAGGGACACATAACTCGGCTGTTGCCCCTACTTTATAAACCTGGAATAGGCTCTAATCTGTGTTTCATCTGAGATATTGCACCATTCTCAATCACCCTTGTATGGGCGGGCTAGAAGAGCAACCGCCCACAAGAAAATTTAATCTTTATGGAATAGACCCAAAAGGCCTTTTAAGCAAGAATGGTGCAAGATGTCAGTTTCATCGGACTGATGTTCACTCATGTTAGCGCATGAATAGATATCCCAAATAATTTCTATACGCAGCTTTGGCTCCCATATTTTGTGGCAGCCCACGCACAAATCTATGCCTAACCGCATCAAAAGTTTTGGAATAATAGGCGTGAAGATTAGAGTAAAAAAGACAGATTCAGAATCAAAAAACAGTTTTTTAATTTAAATCGCTGCGGTTATTCACAACGGTTGCTCTGCTTGAGAAGGTGCCTCTTCTGGCAGCGGAATAAACTCTGTCTCTTGAGGAACCTGAGCAAACCGTCCCTCTCTCCAATCGAGTTTAGCTTCCTCAATGCGCGAGTGCCGACTCGAAACAAAATTCCACCACTTATGCCGCTCACCAACAGGTTCACCGCCAATCACAATACAACGAGCCTTGCCTGAAGCAGAAATGTTTACTTCAGTGCCTGAATTTAGAACTGCCAACCGATGTTGTTCCAAAGGCACTCCATCGAGCAAAAGCCCCTCTGTTACGCTGTAAACCGCCTGTTCGCTGTAATGGCCCGGTAAGGTAAATTCTTGTCCAGCAGTTAGTTGCACGTCCAGATAAATCATGGGTGAAAATATTTGAACTGGCGAAGTACGACCATAGGCCTCACCGGCAATTAGGGTGAACGAAACTCCTGCATCCTCCCAAACAGGCAGCTCAGAAGCCGGATGATGCCGAAACCAGGGGTCGGTTTCTTCGTATTCATCGGGAAGTGCTATCCAGGTTTGAATGCCATGCAGGATGGCTTCTTTGCTGCGCTCGTCGTCAGGGGTGCGTTCGGAGTGGACAATGCCTCGCCCTGCTGTCATCCAATTCACCGCACCGGGACGGATTTCTTGAACGCTGCCCACACTATCACGATGCAGCAAAACACCTTCAAACAGGTAGGTGACGGTTGCTAAGTTGATGTGCGGATGCGGTCTGACATCCACGCCCCGGCCGGGTGGAAACACCGCAGGGCCCAGATGGTCAAAAAAGATGAACGGGCCTACCAGTGCTAGAACGTCTGAGGGAAGCAAGCGACGGGCTTGGAACCCACCCAAATCTTGAATGTGTGGCTCAATGAGATGCTGGATGGTATCCGTCATAATGTTTATGAAGTTGCGAACGCTAATTGTTTATGTCAAAAGTGCATTATACAAAAAGCTATCCTTGTAGAGGCCGATCGCAATATCAGTGACTGGTCTAAACTTTCCCAATCGAAAGCGGTTGTAGAGTGTCGAGTTCTCAACGAGCTTTCTGCTTACGAGACGATGGAGAGTTCATCACTGACTTGAACCCGACCTTTGACCAGGGAGCGAATCAGACGATCGAGTGAGCCACGTTCTTCTTCACTGATGGACTCATCAAGGATAGCGGCCATCATGCCGTAGCGGTCAGCTTTGGTAACACGGTGAGTATCGGTGACAGTGGCAATTAATTCGTTGATAGCGCCGGGGAGAAGATTAACTGGAGACATGGGATTATTTTGAACTCGACACCTTAATCATCTCGTGGTTTCTTCTAAGAGCAAGTGATGGTGCTGGTTTTTTTCCGTGATAATACTGAAAATATTGGGTGAACCAAGTCCGTGTTACCAGTGATCGAAGTCACAACATTGAAACCAATGCAGCGGTGGAAAAATTACAACCCACCTTCCGCCCTTTGACTGTCACACCGTGATAATTTTCGTCTTGCACGAGTCTGAACTTCCTGCTGTGCAAAAGTTTCAGACCTTCATCGGAAGAACTACCTCTTCTTCAACCAATTCTCAACAAGTAACGACTGTTGACTTTTTATTTCCTCAAAATTGATGCAAACCTCATGGCTTGGGCAAAAATACCTGAATGTGAGAGTCATATCAAATCTGCCCTTCATCGGAACTATTCATCTCTCTTCCCTTCCTCTGTATCCTCTGCGTCCTCTGTGGTTTAACATTCCGATATAACCGGAATTGATATCAAAGGGCCGGACGTGGGGTGTAAGACACCAGAAAAATGATAATTTGGCCTACTAAGTACGTAAGAGCAGGTATTAGGTCTCTTGACGACTGGACATCAGCTTTTCGGGGTTAACCGTTTCTCTGCTTCGCCAATGAGCGTAAAAGCGGCCCAATCTACAGGATTAGGATGTTTGACCAATGTCACCAGCATGGCCTTCCGCAGCGCTTGGGCAATATCAGGGGTTAGCTGCATCTGCCGATAAAATTCCGCCATCAAGTCGGCTGTTGATTGGTCGGCTACTGACCACAGAGAAACTACAACACTCGGAACGCCTGCTGCAATAAACGATCGCGATAAACCAATGATGCCATCGCCTGTAATACGACCGCGACCCGTATTGCAACCACTCAAAACGACGAGTTCGGCATTCAACCTCAAATTAAAAATTTCGCTAGCAGTGAGTAAACCACTGTCACCCTTGCTTGGGGCAAGTGCGATGACTCCAGGTACGCCCAATCCCTCCACGTCATCCAGGATGCCGTGAGTTGCTAAATGCACGATGCGCGATCGCTCTATTTGCTGTAAAACTGCTACTTTTGTCGCCTTGTCGCCTGTAAGCGGTTCAGCATTCAAAAGCTGAGCAATCGCGATCGCTTCGGCTTCAGCCTGTGGGAGTGATGACAGTTGTTGAGGAGGTTGGTTCGTATTAAAGCCAACACTTGGCATGGTAGGATTCCCAACGACTAGCGCACCTTTTCCTGAAGCAAGCTGTTGCTGTTTCTTGGTTAAAGACAGCACTTGAATTGAAGGTGCTGTTAAAATAGTATGTTTTTCTATCAAGTAGTTTCCCCAACTATCTTGCAACGCGGCAAAGGGAACTAAGAACAAAGATTCATGAGGAATAAAGGTAATTCGCGACGCTGGATCTTGAGGTAGAAGGTCAGCAATTGGTTCGATCAGTAGTTGATAAAGCTCTTGCAATGACGGGTATAAAAATCGTTGATCGACAATAGGCATGGTTCCGGTGGGATTTCTAGCTGGTTGGGATAGCTGCTTGTTTTCCAGGCAACTGGGAATGAAGCAACGACCTTGAGTAATCAAGGCTTTTAATGAAGTCTGTTCCTCAACCAAACCTTTCAAACTGATGCGACGAAAGTCAATTTTTCCGCTCGGCTGGATTACCCAGATATAAAGTTCTGAATCTTGCAGCTTTCTTTGACCATCAGCTTCTACAACTTCTTTGATAATCGAGTAAGAAACTAAAGTAGAATTTTGTTCTTTAGCAATTTGCTGAATGTCCTGGATGTCGAGCGGTTTTATTTGAGTTTCCGAGGCCTTTAGGGTAGCTTGTGCTGACTGGGAAGAAAAACGGTTGATCAATAATCTAACAAAAGCTTGCGCCCGTCCCCGCTCTGTTATTTCTAGCGCTTTCTTATGCTGATTTTGATTAGCAAGCACTTCTTGCAATGTACTATAACTTGTTTCTTGGGTTTCAAAAATTGAAACTAAATTGAGGTCGTTATTTTCTAAATTTGACCGCAGAGATTCCCAAATTTCAAGGGCTGAAAATAAAACTTTGATAGCTTCTGCTGGTTGCTTTCCTTTGTATAAAGCGTCACCTAAATTTGTGAGGGCGCGGCCTTGGGCGTGGCGATCGCTCAGTTCTCTGGCAATGGCTAAACTTTGTTGGTGAGACTCAATCGCTTGACGATAATTTTTGACAGCATAGTAAGCAACTCCTAAATTCTCTAGAGCACGACCTTGAACGAAACGATCGCCCAGTGCTGAGGCGATCGCTAAACTTTGTTTCTGCTCATCAATTGCTTTGGCATAATCGGTTAGGGAATAGTGTACTAATCCCAAATTGCTCAAAGCAAGAGCTTCGCCTCGGCGATCCCGCTGCTGTTTAGCGATCGCTAAACTTTGCTCTTGATATTCAACTGCCTTTTTATAGTCTTTTTGGGCATAGTAAAGTAATCCCAGATTTCTCAGAACACTCGCCTCTAAATCAGCCGATTTTAGGGAATGCGCTACTTCCAAACTTTGCTCGTAGTATTCGATTGCTTTTTTATAATTGCCAATCGCGCCGTAAGCAGCTCCCAAACCAATAAAAGCTTGTCCCTTTCCCAATAAATCGTCCCTGGATTCAGCTTGTGCTAAGCGCTGCTGGTGGTAAGAAATTGCTTTTTCATAATCTCCGATCGCGTAGTAAGTCGCCCCTAGATTGTTGAGCGCGTAGCCTTCCCTAGCGCGATCACGCGAGAGTCTCGCCAGCTCTAAATTCTGCTGGTAGCAGGCGATCGCTTTGCTGTAGTCTTTTGGCGCATTCTGGAGAGGCAATCCTGGTTGCTGCCCCAGTAATTGTTCCTCAGTTAAGCATTGAGCGGCACTCGGTGTCAGGCTTGCTAAGTTTTGCGGTTCGCGATTTCGATCGCCATTAAGCTGGCTCGATTGTTGAGCGGCAAGGGTATTAGGATTTCCTGGCTGTGTATTAGAGACTTGCACTGAGACAGGTACAGTGGCTGCCGCAGTTGGTATTGCATCTGAGTTTGCAAGCGTTGGTACGAGTGGTGTGATGGTTGGGAGACGTAATGGTTCTGGCACGCCCCTTTCTGCAGGCAGCGTGGGAGCTAACCCAGAGGAAGGAACTTCTAATGGTTCTAGCACGCCCATTTCTGGCGGCAGGGTGGAAGCTGACCCAATGGTAGGGGTAGGAGTAGGAGTATCTGGTTGCGATAAACCTGAGCCTAGAGGTGCGATCGCAGGGAATTGAATCGCAGGTGGTGCGAGTGCTGCGAGTGCTGGTGGTTCTGGCGGTACGCTGGGAGCATACCCACCACTCCCAAAGCCGAGACCTCGCCACATATCTAATGGTGGACTGCCCAAAACAAGGGTAGGATCGGTCAGAGATATTAATCGGCTGCCACTGGTATCAATGCTGTTGGGGTCATTACTCCTAGTAGCGAGGCGAATCGTACCCTCATAGCTGAGGATAGTACCGGGAGCGATCACGCCCAAGGCTTGCAAAGTGATGTTTCCATCTGGTATACCCATCGGAGCGACAGAGGTGAGGAAGCTGTTTTTGGCATTAATACTGCCACCAGAGCTAAGCAAACTGATGTTGCCACCTCCAGAGAGGATAGAACCCGCTACAGTGATATCTGTGTAAGAGCGGAGTACAATATTACCCCCAACTCCTGCGCTCGTGCTCGAATCTATTCTGTCTCCGGTGGCACTAAAACTGGATTCCCCTTGAAGGAGAATCTCGCTACCCCCAGAAGTTATGTTGCCTACAGTAGTTAAACGATACGCCTTCACCTCTATATTGCCACCCCTCCCTTGGGCAGATGTAGAATTTAAAGCGCCAATATTGAGCGTGATTCCCCCAAGTGGCTCATTCCGAAAACCAATCGCGCTATCCCCGGAAATAATATCTCTGACACTAACATCGTATCCTTCAATCTCGATTACGCCACCTTTCCCCGTGCTGGAACTAGAATTTATTACCCCACTGACGTTGAGGTCGCCTTGAAATAAGATCGAGCCACCTCCAGAAATGACATTTCCAAGAGTTACAGGCCCTGTATTTACTTCGATCTCGCCTCCAACTCCACCGCTATAGCTGGAATTTAGGGTACTATTGCCAGCGTTAAAGCTGCGGGCTTCGCTCAACACATAAATACGACCGCCACCGGAGGTTATATTACCAGTCACAATGTCACCCTCATAATTACCCACAGCAGTTTTGAGTTCGATCGCGCCTCCCACTCCTCTGTTAGAACTCGAATCAAAATTCCTAGCGCTGATGCTGTTGTTGTTGCTGCTGACACTATTGAGGCCGATATTGCCACCGTTTGAGACAATGTTTCCGACTGCAATGCTACCAAATGCCAAAAGCCCGACATCGCCACCTGCAGTGCCACTGCCAGAGTTGAGATCGCCGACACCGATCCCACCTGCTTGACTGCTGAGGGTAATGTTGCCACCGCTAGAGAAAATATTTCCCGTTGCTATATTGCCGTAAGCGTTGAGAGAGATGTTGCCCCCTCCGCTGCCACCATTCGCGTTCAGAGTGCTGGCGCCGGTGTCGATCGCACCTCGATTGCTAAGCAAGCTGATCTCGCCTGCCGCGATTCCGCCAGTGTCGATGTTGCCGGCACTGATGTTGCCTTCTCCATAAAGGGTGACGTTGCCTCCGTTTCCAAGGAAGCTAGAGGTTGTAATTCCACCGGTGGCGATCGCGTTTGTCCCATATAGGAAAATTGACCCACCGTTACCGGCTATCGAGGAAGCGTTCAAGGTGCTGGCGTTCGTATTGATGCTTCCCCCCGTGCTGTAGAGGGTAATATTGCCGGCATTGCCCGTTAAAGTTGAAGTATTCAGGTTTTCCGCTGTGATGTCCCCGGACGCTACCAGCGCGATATCTCCGCCATTTGAAGTAATGGATGCTGCTTGAATGCTGTTTGCAGCGCCTAAAAAAACTGAACCTGCGATCGCGATATTGCCAACTTTAATGCTGGCAGGTGAAGAACTGGCGGGTGCTAGAGTGCTGTTTCCAGTGAGGGGAGTGGGTAGGTTGCCAGCCGTAAAAACCAACTGCGGTCGATCGCTAGATGCGGAAGTGATAGCGAGATCGCCGGCTGTGATCGCGCCTTGGGCTTGCACTCCCAGAGAAGCGCCTGCGTAATTACCAAAAGAGACGTTTCCGCCTGAGACGATCGTAGAACCGCCTGAACTTGCGAAGTTGCCGGGGCTACCTTGAAGTGTGGCAATAGAGAAATCGCTGCCAGCTCTGAAGAGGGCATCACCGGATACAGTACCGTTACTGGTAAGTGTGATGCGGCCGTCAGCGCTCAGTAAGCTTTGGGAGTGATTGCGAGCCTGGATGTCTATTTGGCGATCGCCCTGCACGGTTAGGTTTCCACCCGCATTAGTAACAAAAGAGTTAGCCGCGCTGTCGCGGATACGGACTATTTCCCCCGCTTGCAATTTCAAGTCACCGGTTGTTTGTAGTTGCCTGTTTGCTAGGGTCAGGTTACGCGCGGCTGACACAGTAGCCGTTTGAGCAGACACTGCTAAATTTTGGTTCGCACCTGTTGCCTGAGTGTCGGCAATTGCCACATCGCCAGCTTCTACCCGCAAGTCTGAATTCGTTAGCTGTACGCTTCCGTCGCTGTTAACTGTAACGCCTGTAGCGTTGCTGCTACCTCCTGTCAGCAGTTGGGACAGGGTGAGGGGACTCAACGGCACAGAAGCAGAGTTGAAATTAGAAGAGGGGGAAATTTCTAAACTCAGCAGATGCCCTGCTTGAGAAATGCGGACTAAGTTTTCTCCGGGCACCGATGCGATCGCAATTTGCCCCGAGGGTGCTGACAAAGTACCGGGGCTGAAAACTGTTCCGCCTATTAAAGCTAGCGTTTGCCCGTTAGGTACGCGCAGTTGACCGAAATTTGCGATCGCCCCTGGCTGAGCTGTACCAAAATTTAAAATGCTTGGCGTTCCTATCAGCATAGCGTATTCATTAACGCCAACTGCCTGAAACCAATTGTTGCCCAATCCGATTCCGGTTGCTGTCGTTGCCAAGAAGGAACCAGGCACGTTCAGTTGAGCGTTGGAACCAAAAACAATCCCCGCCGGATTCATCAAAAATAAGTTAGAACTACCGCCTATTACTTGAATTAAACCGTTAATATAAGAAGCATCGCCACCCACAACTCGCCCTAAAATGTTGCGGATATTTGGCTGAGAAATAAAGTTAACAATTTGACCGTCTTTGAGTCCAAACTGCTGAAAGCTATGAAAGAGATTAGTGCCGTCTTTTGAGAGCTGTCCCCCGTTGATGTTAAATTGATTGCCGGAGGCATTAACAGCAGTTCCTGTGCCATCGGGAGACGGAGTAATTTGCTGTCCTGTAGCAGCAGGTGAGAACAGTAAAAGACCTAAAGATACCACCCAACTACAAGTCAACAGTTGCTGTTGATATTTGTGAGTTGTTCTTGTTATAATCATTAGACTTCTCCCTAAAATAAATTCTTTGCTGAGCGCGCTTAAATTATAATTATAATAAAACTTTTTCCTCAAAAAACAGGAGTCGAGTTTAAGCTAAGCACGTTAAAAAGTGCGCTCGTAGCTCAACTGGCGAACGTTTACAGAACCCATTTGAGATCTAAGCGGCTGCAAGCCCGATCAGCATCCGCCTAATAACAATAGTCCGGAGAGTTTTTAGTTCCTAGTCTGAAACCCTTGATTTTTCCTTGGTAGTTCGATTGCAGAATCGCCTTGAAAGCCATATTCTACGGTTGGTTATCAAAAACTGTCCGAAGTCTTGTAATAAAACACAAATTAACCTTGGCACTCGCATCAACCAGAGTTCTCTCAAAATTAATGACGAGAATTTTGCACGTCTCTATCCAAGCATTTGCCCGTTCTCTTCCCCTACCTTGCTACAACCGGAAAAAACAAGGATTCGAGGATGATCCACTCTTCGTCTGTGAGGCTGGTAGAGTAGGGCATAACTACTGGATACGAATTTTGCATTTACTTCAAGACAGTAAAAAATGTCAAATGGCTTCTATAAAAGCGATCGCCCTTTTCACTCCTCCATCCCCTGAAGCCCGTGAAGCGTAGCTATCGCAGAGGGAATCCCCCTTTTATCCAAAATCAAAATAAGTAGACAGACAAAAAAATCAGTCCGCCTACTTACTAGCTAACTACAAATCACTCCCACTCGATCGTTCCCGGTGGCTTAGAAGTAATATCGTAAACCACCCGGTTCACCCCCTTAACTTCATTCACAATCCGGTTCGAGATCAGTTCCAACAAATCGTAAGGAACCCGCGCCCAGTCAGCCGTCATCCCATCTTCACTCTTAATAAATCGCAAGACGATCGGGTAAGCATAAGTGCGCTGATCGCCCATTACGCCTACACTGCGAATCGGCAGCAAAACTGCAAAAGCTTGCCAAAGTTCACCGTACAATCCGTGCCTGTTAATTTCTTGGCGAACAATGAAGTCAGCATCCCGCAAAATATTTAGTCTCTCGGAGGTAACTTCTCCTATAATCCGAATCGCCAATCCCGGGCCGGGGAAAGGTTGCCGGTTCACGATTTCTTCGGGAAGCCCGATCGACCGGCCGACTTTTCGCACTTCATCCTTAAACAGTTTTCGCAGCGGTTCGATCAGCTTAAATCGCAAATCTTTTGGCAAACCGCCGACGTTGTGGTGGCTTTTAATTTTAACAGCAACTCGCTCGCCGCTTTTCGGGTCTGCATTAGTGTCAGCCGACTCAATCACATCAGGATAAAGAGTACCTTGTGCGAGGTAGTCAAAGGGCCCCAGACGCTTCGATTCTTCTTCAAATACGTTGATAAATTCGTGACCGATCCGCTTGCGTTTTACTTCAGGATCGGTTATCCCTTCAAGTTGAGCTAAAAAGCGTTCGCGAGCATTAACATATTCAACGTCAATGTGGAATTGCTCTTTAAATAATTTTACCAACCGTTCTGGTTCATACTTCCGCATAAACCCTTGGTCGATAAACATACAGGTAAGTTGGTCGCCGATCGCCTTGTGCAGCAAGAAAGCCAAAGTAGAAGAATCTACCCCACCGGATAGAGCCAACAAAACTCGTTTGTCTCCGACTTGCGCGCGAATTTCGCGAATCGATTCCTCAACAAAAGTAGCTGTCGTCCAAGTCGGTTCGCACTCGCAAATGTGGTAAACAAAATTGCGAATTAAAGCTATGCCCCCGATTGAGTGAACGACTTCTGGGTGAAACTGAACCCCGTACAAATTTTTCTCGTGGTGAGCAACAGCAGCAGACGGAGTATTGTCCGTGTGAGCGAGGATCTCAAAACCCGACGGCAACTCGGAACAGGAGTCTCCGTGGCTCATCCACATCGTGCTGCCTTCTTCGACATTTGTCAGCAAATCCGTAGGATCGTCAATAAATAGCGATGCCTTGCCGTATTCGGCTAACTTAGCCCGCTCAACCGTTCCTCCGAGCTGCTTTACCATCAACTGCATCCCATAACACACTCCCAACACCGGTATTCCCAAATTCCAAATTTCTGGGTCGCAGTGGGGTGCTCTTTCATCGTATACAGAACTCGGGCCTCCTGACAGAATAATTCCTTTAGGATTGATAGCTTTTAACTGTTCTGCCGTAGTGCGGTAAGAAATAACTTCTGAATATACTTGAGTTTCGCGAATGCGGCGAGCAATCAGTTCGGAATATTGCGAACCGAAGTCGAGAATCACGATCGTCTGGCGATCGCTCTGCCCCATAGAAGAGTTTGTGAGGTCTGATTCAGTTTTTATTTGAGTAGTCACGGTTATTGCGTAATTGCTAATTGCTAATTGGGTCGAAAGTAGGGGAGGTATTTGTCGCGGCTTCACTACAAGACTGAGGAAGGCGAGCAAGCATTAGTCACTAGGAATAAATCTTATTTATACTAGATTGCAGTCAGCGCTCGTAGTCGATTAATAGGGTCGAGGGCAAGCATAGATTTACTTCAATCCTTATCCTAATTAATTGAACTCTGGCGTCAAAAACTGCGTCCCCAAGCAACCTAGTATAATTAAGGTCTAGGGACAAAGAATTATTACTTGTTAAATATTATCCCTGAGCGATGTTTTAAACAGAATTCAGGGATATTCACACTACATTAACAAATTTGGGTCAAAAATGTATCTCCTATATCACTTTTAACAATAATTTTGCGATCGCGCCCGAACATCACCGATCCCACGGAGATGCGCCGATTGGTGTGAGTAAAAATGCAATCCGATGACCGCAAGTCTATTTGTCGGGCGATGTCGCCGTAAATTCGATCGACCCAATTGCTCCCAAACTCGGCGTCTAAAGCCCGCAGTTGCCCGAGAGCCTCTTCGGCTGTCGCTGCGCCAAAAATTGCGGAACACGCATCGGCAGGCATTCCAGCCTTAGCACAGTAAGCTGTGAGAATTTCCCTGCGCCCGTCAGCGAGGTGGTGGTGAGTGTGAAAAATTCCCGCAGCCAATTTCATCAGTTTCCCGTGATAGCCAAAGAGCAAAATTGACTCCACGCCCTGATATCCGGCTTCTACCAGCAGCGGGCCAAGCCAGTTAGCGGTTTTGACTAGCCTCTCAGGATTAATCCCCAGTTGTCGCGCCAAATCCAAACCGTTTTCGCCGATGCAGAAAACCAAACAGTCAAACAGTTCGGCTTTTTGTTGCAATTGTTCGCGGTAAACTTCCAACTGTCCAGGGGCACTCAGCGGTTGAGAAATGCCAGTTGTACCCAGCAGCGAAAGTCCTTCTACCACGCCGAAAGCTTCGTTAGAAGTGCGGGTGGCTAGTTGCCGCCCAGACGGCAGAATTAGGGTGACAGTAATTTTTTCTCCCCGTGCGAGTTCTCGGCTCAGATTCGATCGCAACAGCCGCATTGCGTAATCATAGATTGCGGCCCCTCCACCGACTGTGTGACGCCCGATACCTTCACCGCCGAGAATCACAATCTGCTCTCCCTCTCCCCGATTCTCTCCCTCTCTCTCCCTCTCTCCCTCTTCCCAATTCCCCAATTCCACCATTGCCCAAACGGGGGTATTGCGAGTCAGATCGAGATTGTCCCCCGGATCGGAGCGAGTCACTCCTAAAGCGGTACCCGTTTTGAGTACAGACGCCTGTTCGATGGGAATTTCTGTCGTTATTTGCGGTTCCAGTAAATTTACTGATACGCTATCAACAGACTGGATACCCTCACGCAAGCACCGCAAAGCTGCAAGTGCGGCCGCACAGGCAAATACTGGCAGTGTATACCCGGATAAAGGTTGAGTTTTTGTCACAATCTAATGCAAAAATCCGTAAATTTGCCGAGGCTCGACATCACGCTGTAGCAATAATACCCCTCAAACATTTAAGCTTAATTTTAGGGTTTGCTATTATCAGCAGTTAGGATAATTTTTGTCAAGTAAAAATTTTGTCCTACCTGTTGCCGATCTCAGCCACAATTTTTTTGAGGTGCGTTAGCGGAGCCCTGGTAGAGGATCGCCAAAAACCCACTCCGAAGCCTTACGGGCAGGTGCGGGGGATTTCCACAAACAACCCGGAATCTCGATCGTGAGCGCTGGGACGGAACAAACGGATTCCAGGAATTAGGTACAAATCGTTAGCAGCTATACTCGGCAAGTCGATCGTACTTCCTTCTATAGATTTAGCTAGCCGTAAAGGTTTGAGAGCGGAAGGGAGGATCGGGCGCGAAGTTTGCTTTGGCCCTTGGGGCGACTTGTTTGAGGCGGAATTCGAGCAGTTTTTGGCAGGCGAAATGCTGCGATCGCTTCCTTGTTAACCGGTAAAACCTACTTTTGGACAATTGGCAAATTTATATCTCCCAAGCGGTTGATGTTCCACTAATCGCTTGCCATCTATATTAATAACCATTACCCGGAAGTGCCAGTCTAGCTTTCAAGCTCACATCTTGAAGGCGGGGCTGGTTTTATCTTAACAGGCTAGGTCAGCAATTTTTAGCAGAAAGATTAAATTTTATTTACACCGGCGCGTGAAAAATAATTTAATGGCCAGCCAGCCTCAAACCATTACCCAACCTGGGTTGGACAGTTTTTAATCTAAAATCTACAATCTACAATCGATTGACTATGGTTGAACCAGTTGCAGAGTTAAATGAACCTCTATCTCTTCAGAGTCCAGAAATAGTAGACCCGAAAATATTTCAGCTCGTTCTCTCTGCAAAAACAGCTCTCAAATTTTCTAAAAAAGACGTTCGATCGACCCTGAGAGCCTCAACTCTAGACGGCGTTTTTGCCACTATCTTCGAGTCGGCGACCACCGGCGTGCTGCTGAGCAACTTCTTGCTGCAACTCGGCGCCAGCAGCGTGGAAATAGGTATATTTTCTGCTATTCCGATGGTGGTAAATCTCCTGCAACCACTAGGAGCCTACATCGCAGACCGCACAACCAGCCGCCGCTGGTACAACCTATTAGTATTCGGGGCGTCGCGGCTGCTGTGGCTGGTGCTCGCGGTGGCAATTGTTTGGGGTTCCCAGCACCCAGACCTCCACCAATTGCTGCAATGGACGCTGGTAACAGTCGTAGCAGCTAGTGTGCTGGCAGCTTTTGCCAATTCTAGCTGGTTCAGTTGGATGGCTGCTGTGGTTCCTCAGCGCTTGCGGGGACGCTATTTTGGCTTTCGCAACAGTGCTGTCAGCTTCATCACTTTGCTGGGAGTGCCGTTGATGGGATTGGGAGTGTCAACTTGGGACGGCGGCCCAATTTTTGGCTACGGTATTGTTTTATTTGTCGGTGTTTTGGCGGGAATGATTAGTTTGGGGTGTCAATCCTTCATGGGTGATGTGAATCCCCGGGTATACAAAAAAGATGCAGAGAGCGATCGACTTACAGAGAAAAAAGAAAAGCAAGTAACAGATTTTGTGCCTTCTGTGTTGAAAGATTCTAATTTTTTAATGTTTATTCTTTACTTCAGTGTGTGGACATTTGCTGTCAATCTCAGCGCGCCTTTTTTTAATATCTACCTGCTGAAAGATTTAAGCTTGGATGTGAGTTTGGTAACGATTTACACCAGCTTAAGTTCCGGCGCAAATCTACTGCTGCTGATGTTTTGGGGCAAGTTGGCCGATCGCTGGGGAAATCGCCCCCTGCTAATTGCGGTTGGGCTGGTGGTAGCGGTAACGCCTTTGTTGTGGTTGGGTACGGGCAATTACCCGTTTGCTCTATGGGTGTGGCTGCCGCTGCTGCACTTGTTGGGGGGAACGACTTTAGGGGCGATCGGGCTGTGTACTAACAATATTCAAATGGAGATAGCGTCGATCGAGCAACCTTCGACTTATTTTGCGATCGCCGCAGCAGTTTCGGGAGTAGCTGGGGCTTTGGGAACTACCGCCGGCGGCTTTCTTGCCGAACTTCCTGGCATGAGTTTGGGAGCAGTGTTTGCCCTCTCGGCTGGTGTTCGCTTGATTGCCCTTCTGCCTTTGGTTTTGGTGCGAGAACCTCGTAGCCAGTCGCTGCGGTCGATCGTCCCCACTTTGGGACGTTTCAATTTAAACCGCGGCTAGGAAATTTCCGCACAAATTTACCGATCGAGAAACCAGAAAGGCCCACAGATTGTTAAAAACTTCAAGCACATCGCAGAAGATCTGACAGTCGCTGCAACAAATTTTCATCCAAAACATAGTCCAAACCTGCTATGTGTTCGGCCAATACGTCACCATTATCTTGCAGCTAACTGACAAATCGATCGGATATGGCTGTTCTCAAAACTGACCAGGCAGAGCGTAAATCTGTTTAAATGTTTGTTAGCTATGGCATCCGATCGTTACTCCTGTTAGGAGAATCGAGCCTTTTCCCAGAACCAAAGCTACTATTTCACGCTCTAAATTTTTTACGTTTTAAGAGAATCGAGCCTTTTCCCAGAACCAAAGCTACTATTTCACGCTGTGTTTTTTGTTTAAGAAATATTAATAATATTAACATTTTAATACAGCCAACTAGACTAGATGGTGTTTAAGGACTAATATCCTGAGAACCGAAATAACTCAAGATTGCCCAGCCAGATAACAATTTGGTCTAGCAAGAAATTATGAGGGATCGCGTGAGGTGACAGAAAAATGGGAAGTGGCAATTCTCTTGTAACCGATTACCAATGACAGGTCGCTATCAAATTTTAGATTCAAAGAGAGAATATAAAAATGACGAAACCCGGGAAACGTCTGATAGTTTGCTGTGATGGAACTTGGAACAAACTAGATACTCAGTGCCCAACTAATGTGGTTAAGCTTGCCCAGGCCGTGAAACGGACAGCCAGTGAGGGGGTTCCGCAGATCGTGTTTTATGACGAGGGAATTGGAGTGGACAGTAACAAGATTGTGGGCGGAGTCACTGGGCTGGGAATTGATAAAAATATACAAGATGCCTATCGTTTTCTTTCTTTCAACTACGATCGCGGTGACGAAATCTATCTATTCGGGTTCAGTCGCGGTGCTTACACAGTCAGGAGTCTAGCGGGGATGATCTATTGCTCCGGTCTCCTATCCCGCCGTTATGTTACCAAGGCATCAGAAGCTTACGAGCTTTACCGTAACCGAAGCATTAAACCAAATGATGAGGAAGCAAAGAGGTTCCGCAAAGAAAACGGCAAAGATCGGGGCGAGCGCGTCCCGATTACCTTGCTTGGTTGTTTCGACACCGTTGGAGCCCTTGGTATTCCTCTTGTACCCGCCTTGAAGAAGTTTGAGGGACAGCTCAAAACAAGGTACAAATTCCACGACATCACTTTAAATAAGGATATTGAGAATGCGTTGCACGCCGTTGCGATCGACGAAATTCGCGAAGTCTTTGATGTTACCCCGATGAAGAAAAATCCTGATGCCCCGAACCAGAAGCTTCGTCAAGTTTGGTTTCCAGGCCAGCATAGCTGCATCGGCGGTGGTACGCCTGAATCCCGCGGGTTATCAGATGCTGTCTTGAAGTGGATGTTGGATCAAATCAGTCACCTTGAATTGAAGCTTGAATTCGAGCCAGAAGCCATTGAGGATATCAAGCCTGATTATAAGGCTCCATTTAAAAACGATCCTGGGTTCTTCAAATGGGCAGGAATCAAGTGGCGCGAGGTGGGGGATACCATTGAGGATCTTCATGAAAGCGTGATCCAGCGATTGGAAAAAAGCCAAGACTATCGGCCTAAGAATCTGCAAAAGATTCTCTCCAAAGTAATTGAAAATCGAGAAAAATGATAAAAATTTATCAAACTCTCAGAACCGAATATCAGAAAATTTTGTAATCTACCTAATCTACAACAATCGAAAGGAAAAGGAATCATGACAAGAGATACATCTAGAGATGGATTGAGCAACAAAGCTTTAGCATATACGTTGACTCATTTCAAACCAATTTGGGACTTAGTTCAAAGTTACGAGCCTCTAAAACGTAAACTAAACAAATTTTTTCTCAATAGCATCATTTACAAACTTCCGACTCGCCCGCTTCCCTATAGCTTAATGGGCTTAGATCCCAAAATTCCCGGGACAGATATTCCCAAAAAAACTGATACCTACATCTCTTGGGATTCACTTACAGACAAGACTTATACTGGGCGACATTTACCTCCCGATCCGGAATTTAACAAAGAAGGAAATTTACCACCACTGGACAAAGTAAAGACCTTATTCCAAAAAAGAGACGGAAAAACCATTTATTCGGAAAAATCGAGTCTGCTCTTTCCCTATTGGGTGCAGTGGTTTACAGATAGTTTTCTCCGGATAGATCACCAAAACCGCTTCAAAAATACCTCCAACCATCAGATTGATATGTGTAATGTTTACGGGTTGACCCGCAAACAAACAAATATGCTCAGAGCTTTCAAAGACGGTAAATTTAAAACCCAAAAACTCCAGCGAAAAGATGGCGTAGAAGAAGAGTATCCACTCTTTTATTATGCAGATCCTGAGCAGGGTATTATCGATCCTCAATTTGAAGGTCTTCATGCACCCCTTAATGATGAGAAAAGACAACCCCCCGAAAAGAAAGGCAAGCTATTTGCAATGGGAGTTGAACGGGCCAACGTCCAAATTGGCTATGTCATGCTCAACACTTTATGTATCAGGGAGCATAATCGAATTTGTGATGTTTTGTCCAAAAGCTATCCGGAATGGGACGATGAGAGGCTCTTCCAAACCGCGAGAAATATTCTCATGGTGATTGTTCTCAATATCATTATGGAAGAGTACATTTTCCACATTACGCCCTATAATTTTAGGTTCTTTGCCGATCCAGAAGCTTTTACCAAGGAAAGTTGGTATCGAGAAAATTGGATGGCGATTGAGTTTAGTTTTGTCTATCGATGGCATAGTGCGGTTCCTGAAACCTTTATTTATGACGGGAAAGAAACATCCATGTACGATTCCCTCTGGAATAATCAGATGTTAATCGATAAAGGGTTGGGTGCATTGATGGAAGAAACTTGTTCCCAAGCAGGCACTAGAATTGGTTTGTTTAACACACCTGATTTTAAGATCGCAGGAACACCCTATACATTTATTGATGCTACCGAACTAGCATCTGTTAAACTCGGGCGACAGGCGCAGTTAGCCAGTTATAACGATTACCGCGAAATGTGTGGTTATCCCAGGGTGACTGATTTCAATCAAATTACGGGTGACGAATACGCTCAACAGAAATTAAAAGAGTTGTACGGTCATGTTGATAAGATTGAACTATTTGTCGGATTGTACGCTGAAGATGTCCGGAAAAATTCAGCAATTCCGCCTTTAGTAGCACGGATAATTGGCATTGATGCTTTCTCCCAAGCTTTAACTAATCCTTTGTTATCGCCTATAGTCTTCAATAAGGAAACTTTTTCCGAGGTTGGTTGGGAAATTATCCAAAATACCAAAACAGTCTCTGACTTAGTGAATCGTAATGTTCCTCCAAGCGATCCCAAGTACAAAGTCTCCTTCGATCTTTAAGTTGTAGCTGACAATTAAGACTCAAATTAGTTGGGGGTGCAAAGACACCTGCGCCCTCAAAAATGAGGAATAAAAAGGCGATCTTTTCGCAAGCGCTCGCCTACGGCAATTCGGGAGCAATTGCACCAGCAGCTATACTATTTAACAGAGGCAACGGTTTGTGTAGAACCTTTTTTAGCGATTAACCGAAGGTTATTTATGAGCAAGAAGTTATTTACCGAATATCCCGAACAGGACGAACGCAAATACTACGATCTTTTGGTTGAGCAGGCCAAGCTTCGGATGGATAATCTTTACGGGGATAAGGAGCGGGCTCTGCGAGATACTCACGCCAAAGCTCATGCGTGCGTTAAAGGAACTCTGGAAATTTTTGACTTCGATGAGGAAGCGATTAAACGGGAATTGGGCAAACGCGCTTCGTTAAGTTCTTCGCAACTCAATGCTATTTCCCTTAAGCAAGGTTTGCTAGCAAAACCCAAAGAATATCCTGTTTGGTTGCGATTTGCTAACGGGGCTACCAAAGTATACCCTGATTACCAAAAAGATTCGCGCTCAATATCAGTGAAAGTGATGGGGGTGGAAGGGGAACGACTCCCGCAAAGCCACGAGTCAAAAACCCAGGACATCATTGTTCACAATTCAGAGATATTTGTGAGCCAAACCATCAAAGACTACTACGGCTTTTTTTCTGCTCTGGTGGAATCACCAGAGGCATTGAAAAAGTGGCTAATCCGACATCCCAGACACTTTCTAGCAGTCTCGACGCTTACGGGTAGCCGGACTCCGAAGAGTTTGCTAACAGCCAAATATTGGAGCGGTTCACCCTCTGCTTTGGGTCTCCATCCCGATTTCGATCCCTCCCAGCCTGGTGTAGTTCCTGTCGAATACCCTGCTGTAATTAAGTATGGGTTTACTCCGGTTTCATGCAAACCACCGCACGAGATAATTCCAGAACAATCTCGACCGGGAATTCCTAAAATTCCCTTTGTCGATCGCGCTAAAGCCTTGGGTTTAGATCCCAATCAACCAGACAATTATTACCGGGATGACCTAATTCAAGCCTTGGCGAAACCTGACGCTCAATACTGTTGGGATTTTGGCATTCAGTTCCAAACCAGCCTAAAAATGCCGATCGACGATGGCATCAATGTCTGGAAGGAAAAGGAATCACCCTTCTTGAGAGTAGGTCGTCTCACCGTCAAGCATCAGATTATTGATTATGAAAAACAATCTGATTTCAACGAAAACCTGAGATATTCTCCCTGGAACGGCTTAGCAGTTCATCGTCCAGTAGGTGCGATCAATCGGATACGCGGTGTTGTTTACCCCGTTGTAGCGAATTATCGCCTTCAAAAGCGAGGTATTGTCCACCAAGAACCAACCGGAGAAGAAACATTTTAAGGGAATAATTTGAGGCTGGGACATCATTTAATGCCATCAGGCAGGTGTCGTCTGAGCAAATGGCAACTCAAAGAAGTTAACAAGCCAAACCTTCAAAAAATCCCATCCCTTTTTAGGGGGTGGGAGTCTTGAAAATTATTAATTTTTAGTGCTCAGTCCTTAGTCCTCATTATTCAGTAGCAATTAATCAATAACTGGGTTCGTACCCAATTATTAATTATTCTGCTAGCAACCAACTGATGACTAATGACCAACGACTGATGACTAATAAATTAGGCTTGCCGTGAGTAGTATTCCACCACTAGCAGTTCGTTAATCTGTAGAGCAATCCACTCGCGTTCGATAACGCCGTTAACTTTGCCAATTAGTTTTTGCTTATCAAATTCCAAGTGATTGGGCAAGTGAGCCAAGCCTGGGTCTTTGAGATTAGCTTCTACCATTGTGCGCGAGCGCTCTCTATTTTTCACCGCAATCACATCACCAGGCTTGCACTGATAGCTGGCGATATTGACTTCACGGTCATTGACAGTTATGTGACCGTGATTTACCAATTGTCTAGCGGACGGAATGGTTGGAGCCATTCCCATCCGAAACACAGTATTGTCCAAGCGCATTTCCAAAAATTGCAGTAACACTTGACCTGTGGAGCCCGTGACACGGCGGGCTTTGCGGACGTAACGGAGCAGTTGGCGTTCCGTCACACCGTAATTGAAACGGAGTTTTTGCTTTTCTTGCAAGCGAACCGCATACTCAGAGAGCTTTTTGCGGTTTTGACCGTGCTGTCCAGGCGGATAATCTCGTCTGGGAGTTTTGCGGGTTAGACCCGGCAACTCTTTCAGGCGACGGACGATTCTCAATCGGGGGCCTCGATATCGAGACATTTATTTTCCTCTCTAATATCTGTATGCAATTTTATGCAGACTCTATATTATATGTTGGTAACGGTCAAAATTCCAACAAAGATCGATAAAAAAACGATCGACCGGAGGGCGATCCATAATGTGCGGTAAATTCTGAAGGAAAAGCCGATCGCTCGATCGCCCCAATCAGCCAAAAAAACTCACTACTCGATCTGCCATGCACAACCGCAATTTTTCCCGCACTTCTTCCCCAAAACCAGCACCGACAGGCTCAAGCCCTACCGCGCGCTGGATTTTGGCTCTCGGCACGCAGCTAGCAGCACTTGGTTTGTTAGCCACAGCACTGCCAATCTCACCAGCATCAGCCATCACTATTAGAATCCCTCGCAATAGGAATCCCTATCGCGTCTGCGCCCTGGAACTAATCGAAGCCGGAGTGGGGGCAGAGGCCGCCGCCGCCGCTTGTGCTGACGCCCTCCGCCCCCGCGACATATCTAGATGCGTCCTCCAAATCAACCGCAAAACCAATATTTCTGGTGTCGAAGCGCTCTCTAGCTGTCGGCGGGTGAGGCGTCCCAACGAATTGGCTACTTGCGTAGTGAATATTAACGGCAAAAGTCGAACTCAAGCTGCGGCTCCCCTGGTAGTGCTCGATGGATGCCGGCGCAGTTTATTGCCACAACAGTTGGCTGAATGCGTAGTCGGTTTGAGCGGCAGGCTCGACTTTCCCACTGACCGGTTAATCGCCACTTGTCTTGACCCCAGCGACAGCGTGAGCCAGTTGGACGGGCGCCCTGCACCTACCCCTCCTGTGGAGCTAATTCCACCGCCTTCGCCCCCCAATTAATAACGGTTGACTGTTGACTGTTGACTGTTAACGGTTGACTGTTAACGGTTGACTGTTGACTGTTGACTGATGACTAATGGCTAATGACTAATGACTACTTTTTCCTAATCAAATGTCAGAAATTTTTGCTCAAATTACAGTCGAAGAATTAGCTCGCCAATTAGCAGAAACTAATGCTGATAAATTGCAGCTTGTAGACGTGCGGGAACCTTACGAAATTGAACTAGCGGCGCTGCCGGGATTTGTAGCTTTTCCGCTGAGCGAGTTTGCCGAATGGTCTGGTGAAATTGACGCTAGACTCGATCGCGACAAAGAAACCCTAGTTCTGTGCCATCACGGGGTGCGATCGGCTCAAATGTGCCAGTGGTTAACCGATCGAGGATTTACCAACGTTAAAAATATCGTTGGTGGCATCGATGCTTACTCAATGGTGGTCGATCGAACCGTCCCCCGCTATTAACATCAAATCCAGTTCTTAACTATGTTTTTTTCAGAGTCCGCGCAGGCGGACTTTGTGTGTGTATAAATCGATTATATTCCCCCGGAATGAGCTAATTCACAGCAGCAAATCTAAAATTTAAAAGCGTACTCATAGTGAGCCGATCGCGCCCCTGCCTTTTCGAGTCATAAAGAGCCTCATCAGCCGCCAGTAGCAGCGCTGTCGCATCATTTTCCTCGCTCGGAACAACGCTGGCAATTCCTAAACTAATCGTTACCACAGGATTAGGCAGACCGTCAAGACTCTTCGGGTTAAAAACAATCTTCAAATCTTTCACTTTCGCTCTAATTTGTTCGGCAACAACCACAGCCGCCGACGCATCAGTTTCAGGTAAAATCACAGCAAACTCCTCGCCCCCGTAGCGAGCAGCTACATCAGCAGGACGCTGGAGCGATCGGCGAATTGTCTGAGCTACCAATCGCAAACAATCATCGCCTGCTTGATGTCCGTAGGTATCATTATATATTTTGAAATAATCGAGATCGCACAGAATTAAAGATATCGGAGACCCCTCGCGAGCCATGTGTTCCCATTCGGTTCGCAAGCAACTATCAAAATGCCGTCTGTTACCAATTTGAGTAAGTTCGTCCACATTCACCAAAGCTTGCAGCCTTTGATTTTCTTGCTGCAACTGCTCAAAACGAACCACCGACCACTTGTCCTCGCACAAATTTTGCCCTTGAAAATACAGGCGATATAATTCGCAAGACAAACTACAGTTATTTCCCTCTAATTTGACCAGTCCCATGCTGTCTAACTGATAAGCCATCAAAGGTTCGAGAGGAATGCTATTTTTAGCATCGACAACTTGTTGGAATGCGGAGGCGAGTTCGGGCTGCTGTTGAATGGCGATCGACTGATTTTGCAAGTAGTCGCTATAAATTCCGCTGTGAGTAGGAGCTGCTGTTAACAGTTCTGCCAACTCGGCTCGCCCCATTTCCTCGCCCGGTTCCTCCCGATCGACGGACAGGCGATTTTGCAGCAAAATTGCCAGGTGATACAGCGCTAAATGCACTAAATAAGGATGCCCGCCTACCATGTTCATTAATTGCTCTATTGGATCGCGATCGCTCCAGTTTAGTCCGTATCTGCCCGCCAAATCTTGGACTTGTTCAGCCGTAAATTCTGAGATTTTAATCGGCATTCCTACATTAAATGGAGATTGATTAACATTCAAAGCAATATAATTTTCTGTTGAATGAATGACAACGGTGCGGAGTTTTTGCCAAATTTTCCTAGCGCGACCTTGTTCGTACCAAAAACGGATGACCGACAGAAAATCTTGAGCAATATTGGTGCGTTCAAATACTCGATTTATTTCGTTGATCACCAATACAATAGGACTGTAAGTTTGTGCGAGCAAATAGTTTTCAAAGTAAATAGTGCAGCTTACCTTGCTGCCCATATCTTCATCCCAGAATTCATCAATATTTGGTTCGAGTTTGAGTTGCCGAGCGACATTGACACAAAGCCAGCGCAAAAATTTATCTAAACTACCAAAAACGGCTGTGTCGGCTTGCTGAAAGTCTAAAGTTACTGTGCGGTATCCACGATCGACTGCGGCGTGAATTATCCGCAGCATCAGAGAACTTTTGCCCATTTTTCTGGGAGCTTTAATGCGAACGAGGCCTCCGGGTTTGCTAATTTCTGCACAGGCCAAGGCTTCGGCCCCTGAGCGCTCAATATAAAATGGAGAGTCAAGCGGTATGGGGCCGCCGGGAAAATCTAGCTCGGCAACTGTTTGGATGGAGTTTGGTGATTTTTGGAGTCCTGCCATAGTCCTTGCACAAGGCGATACCCTGACTGTATCTTACCTTTGTCAGGTTAGGAGGTAGACGAGCGGTGTCCAAGATCGATCGACAATCCTAAAAAATCTAACTTTTTAGGGACTTCCCGGAACTGACTTTGCTATAGTAGTGTCACTTTACCCAGTCTCAAACCCTGCTTCAACACGGCTCTGCAGATCGACAAAAATTCGACGGTAGCCCAGACGCACTCATTCTTGGCTTTTACCTGAAAAATAACTCGTCGGCCGTAGATGTCGTGCAGGAAGAGCCCCTATCTAAGGAGAAATAATTCATTGTCACGTCGCTACCTGTTTACCTCTGAATCGGTCACTGAAGGCCATCCCGATAAAATCTGCGATCAAATTTCAGATACGATTTTAGATGCCTTATTGACTGAAGACCCTAAAAGCCGCGTCGCAGCCGAAGTTGTCGTCAACACCGGCTTAATGCTGCTGACGGGCGAAATTACCACTAAAGCTCAGGTAAATTACATAGAATTAGCCCGGAAAAAAATAGCCGATATTGGCTACATCCACGCTGACAACGGCTTTTCGGCCAATAGTTGCTCAGTGTTGGTGGCTCTTGATTCTCAGTCTCCCGATATTGCTCAAGGGGTGAACACAGCCCACGAAAGCCGGGAACAATCGAGTGAAGAGGAATTGGATGCCATCGGCGCTGGCGACCAAGGTTTGATGTTCGGCTTTGCTTGCAACGAAACGCCGGAAATGATGCCTCTGCCGATCAGTTTAGCGCACCGGATTTGCCGTCAACTGGCAGCAGTCCGCAAAACCGGTCAGTTATCTTACCTGCGTCCCGACGGCAAAAGCCAAGTTACAGTCATCTATGAGGACGGCAAACCTGTTGGCATAGATACAATTTTAATTTCTACGCAGCACACCGAAACGATCGGCGACATCACAGACACAGCGGCAGTTCAAGCCAAAATCAAAGAAGACCTTTGGGCTGCTATCGTCCAACCTGTGTTTGCCGATATTAGCGTGAAGCCGGATGCAGAAACTCGCTTCCTTGTCAACCCCACCGGCAAATTTGTGGTCGGCGGGCCTCAAGGAGATTCGGGTTTGACGGGTCGCAAAATTATTGTGGATACCTACGGCGGCTATTCCCGCCACGGTGGCGGCGCTTTTTCTGGGAAAGACCCCACCAAGGTAGACCGCAGCGCGGCTTATGCTTGTCGCTACGTTGCTAAAAATATCGTAGCGGCTGGTTTGGCCGAAAAGTGCGAAGTGCAGTTGAGTTATGCGATCGGCGTTGCGCGGCCGGTTAGCATGATGATCGAAACTTTTGGCACTGGAAAAGTTGATGACGATCGCCTTTTGGAAGTTGTGAAGCAGCTTTTTGAACTGCGTCCTGCGGGCATCATTCAGGCATTTAACTTGCAGAATTTGCCTGCTGAAAGAGGCGGTCGTTTCTATCAAGATGTGGCGGCTTACGGTCACTTCGGGCGCACTGATTTAGATTTGCCTTGGGAGGAAACTGATAAGGCGGAACTTTTGAAAGAAGCTTTGAGCCAGAAGTTGTCTGGAGTAGCTGGATAGTACAATTTTGGGGTGCGCCCAGCGCACCTTATCCATAAATAATATCGGGTGCTACCAATCAATGTAGGGTGCGTACTCCGCACCTTATCCATAAATAATATAGGCGGTTATTTCGGCGCATCTTATCCATAAATAATACCGGGTGCTACCAATCAATAACGTAGCGGATTCAGTACCCACCTTCAAAGAAAAAAAAATAAATAAATGCGATTTTTCACACCTTTTCAATCAGCAATTCGCAGTTTTGTTTCTTCCCTCCAACAGCGGTTGGGGACTACTGGATTTTCTGCACCAAATCCCGCAACGCTGCCAAGTTCGTTGGCGACTAACAATCCTGGTGGAATTCGCGGCGTTTGGATAACCACCACTGACTCCAAAGTTCTCACATCAAAAGAGCGAATTGCTGAGGCAATGGACTTTCTCGCCGATACGGGATTTAATACCGTTTTTCCTATAATTTGGAGCCAGGGTTATACGGCTTATCCTTCTAAAATTATGCGAGAAAAATTTGGGGTGGAAATTGACTCGCGCTATCAAGGTCGCGACCCCTTAGCAGAAATATGTGTTGAGGCCAAGAGAGCGGGTTTAAAAGTTATTCCTTGTTTTGAATACGGATTTGTGAGTTCTTACAATCGCAAGGGCGGTCATTTGCTGGCGAAAAAACCTGAGTGGACCGCCCGTGATGCCAGCGGCAATTTACTTAAGAAAAATAACTTTGACTGGATGAATTCTCTTGACCCGGAAGTGCAAGACTTTGTGCTGGGGTTGATGCTGGAGGTGGCTAAGAATTATCCGGTAAACGGGGTTCAAGGAGACGATCGCATTGCGTTTCCCGTAGAAGGCGGTTACGACGAAAAAACGGTTAAACGCTATCGAGAAGAATGCGGTAAAGCAGCGCCGTCGGATTGTAAAGAACAACATTGGCTACAGTGGCGTGCTAATATTATTACTCAGTTTGTAGCTCGTTTACACCGAGAAGTGAAAGCTATTAATCCTGATTTGTTGCTATCGATGTCGCCGAGTCCTTATGACTGGGGACTGGTAGAATATTTGCAAGATTCTAAAGCTTGGGTTGACAAAAACTTGGTCGATCTGTTTCACCCGCAGTTTTATCGCCGCGATTTTAATGCTTACAAACAATTGGTCGATAAAATGATGTCGGGACAGCTTAGCGGGCAGCAAGTAAAGTGCGTGTCGCCCGGTATTTTGTTGACGAATCGAGGTAGCAAATATAGCATAACTCCCGAGCTGTTGTTGCAAGTAATTGCTTACAACCGCTCTCAGGGCATTCAAGGAGAAGTGATGTTTTTTTACGAAGGTTTGCGAGATAACGATAACGCTTTGGCTAAGGTTTTGAAAAAAGGGCCCTATGCTAGTTGAGAGATTGTCCCGCAATCAAGCTGTTTCCGGTTGGCTGCGGTCAACCCCGCCGATCGCTATTTCAAACCAAGTTGGTATAAAATAAGACGTTGCACCATTCTCAATAAGCTTTATTAACAGGCAAGATGCCTGTTCCACAAAGGGTGAATTTTATTGTGGAACAGCCATCTTGCCTGTTGCTGACAATGGTGCAAGATGTGAGTATAAAACGATATAGCAGAGTTAGGCTATCTCAAAACCCAGCAATGCCAAGCAGCGAGCGCTACTAATTGTCAAGGTGATTGCCCAAACAAACCCAATAATTAATAATTGGGGAGTTGCAAAAATAGTGGAATAAGACATATTTTAGAAGTGGTGCAAGCTTTTTTTAGAAGTAGCGTTTTGTAGACGCCATATTTTTTAAAGACAGTTTAAAAGAGCAATCTCAACCGCTCGCCAAAATATTAGGATAAATCAGTGACCTCAGCAGCAAGCCTCATCCAACAGCTACCCGAGCTCAGCGATGCTCAATTCCATCAAAAATATTTGAAACAAAAACAAGGGATGCACACCTTGGCGACTATATTGCCGCAAGTAGAACAGCAAAGTCTGGCTTTGCGCGCAGTAAAATTAGCTCTAAAAGTAAATTTAAAACTCGGCTCGAAGCTAGCAGGAACGGTAAAGCCAGAATTTCAAACAGCTACCATAAAATTAATCGACAAAATCCCCACTTCACCGCTGCTCAAAATTCAACTGCTGGCCCTAACAAGTTCCGATCGGGCAATTCCGATGCTGGTGGCCGCATTGAACCACAAAGAAAGTGCCGTGCGCCTTCATGGGATTCGAGCGATCGGGAAAATCGCCTCCGAAGCAGCAGTAATTGAATTAGCCCGATCGCTCGAATCCAAAGATTCCCAAATCCAAGCGTGGGCTGCTTGGGCTTTAGGAGAAATTCACTCGAAACCAGCCGCCGTCGCACTCCTCAAAGCCATCAAGCACCCAGAATCCAAGGTGCGCGCCTGGGCTGTTTGGGCCTTGGGCAAAATTAACCCGAAAACAGCCGTTCCCGCGCTGCTCAACGCCCTCAAACACCCAGACTCCGAGGTGCGCTGGCGGGCGGCGGTCAACTGCGGGAAAATCGGCGTCTCGGAGGTAGTTCCCGGGCTGCTGAATGCCCTCAGAGACGAAAATCACATCGTCCGCGCTAGGGCGGCGGCGGCTTTGGGGAAAATCGGCGATTGTGAGGCAGTACCCGGCTTAGTAGAATTGCTTCACGACGATCCCGACTCCTATGCAGTTTCTTTGAGGGCCGCCGAGGCCTTGGGACAAATCGGCACGGAAACGGCTGTGGCCGGGCTGGTGCAAGCCCTCAACCATGACGACTCAGACGTGCGTGGCAGTGCAGTTTCTGCCTTGGGGGAAATCAGCAGTGAGGTGGCTATGGTGGCGGTAATCGGCTCGCTCTCGGATCGAGATATTTTCGTGCGCGGCAGGGCGGCGGTTGCCCTCGGGAACATCAATACACAGGGAGATGCGAAATTGCAAAAAATGGTGGTCGCGGGACTGGCGAGCGCAATTGGCGACAGCGAATCTTATGTGCGGTGGAGAGTTGCTGCTGCTTTGGGGGAAATTGGGACAGAGGAAGCTGTGGCAGGTTTGGTGCGGCTGCTGGGAGACGAAACTTCTGGAGTGCGCCAAAACGCTGTTAAGTCCCTCGGTCAAATTGGCTCAACGGCTGCTATTTTGGCTCTGGAAACAGCTTTAAATCGCGAATTTGCTGACGTTCGCGCGCTGGCTGCCCAATACTTGGCGGATGTCAGCACTCAGGCAGAAACAGTTGATTTTGAGCCTTCTGTTTCCGCAGATTTATCGGGTGAAAAACTGCCGAAAATCCTGATTGGTTCGCAAGCAGAAGCCAGCGAATACATTGTTGAGCGCCCTGCGCGACGCGAGATTAAATACCTGATATCGATCGGCGGTCCAGGTGTGCCCGAACCCAAAACTTTCGATCGAATCCCGAACCGAATGTGCCTGGAGTTTAACGACCTCGACACCCCCGTTGACGACCCCGATCAAATCTTGCCTACCCTTGAGGATGTACAGAAAATTATTGAGTTTGCCCTCAAAATGTCGTCGCACAGAGGCAGTTTGCTTATCTGCTGCCAAAGTGGGATCAGCCGTTCAACGGCCACAGCTTTGACTGTTTGTGCTGCGCTGTTGGGTCGCGGCAAAGAACGGGAAGCTTGGGCGTTAGTGCTCGCCGCCAGACCCCAAGCCAAGCCGAATCGCTGGATGGTACACTTGGCCGATGAAGCTTTGGGTAGAGACGGTAAGCTAGCACTGGCGATCGAATCCACCACCGCAACTCCAGAACTCGCAATCGCCAACAGTTGACTCGCAGAAACCGGGTTTCTTTTCGCAAGCCCTACAGTTATACTCAACTAACGACACTTCACCTCAGACTTGTCTGTGCGGGGCAACGATGCCAAAAGTCGATCGCCAGGGTGCAAAAGTTCGATCGGCTCCTGCATTTGTGACATTCTGTGCTACACAGTCGTCGGACGATCAACAAAAACCGTCAAGCAATCGTCGCATTGCTGGCAGCAAAACTCCTAAGCTGAGGAATCGGGTGCATTGTCAACAGACAATATCAGCTTGGGGGAGCTCACAGGCCAAACGCATCAGACAGAATTTTCTGCCTGTAACATTCCACGCGGGGATAATTACACTGCCAGGATAAATTTTTCTTTATTTTGCCTGCTGCTGACCTTTACGAGTCGAAAAAGTAATTTGGCAACAGCCATCAACAGGGTAATTATCTATTAGACATCAACCGAATTTAAGTTTCTCCTCGGGCTCGACAAGAGTTTCAGATGCTTTTTCGCAGATGTCTAATGGAAAATAGACAAGCTTTTCCGTTTGGAGAACTTAAGAGCGTGCTAGATTTTAAAAGAATACAGTGGTTGCATATGTCAAAAATTAACTTGCTCAAAAAAACAGGGAACGAAGCAAGTTTATCGGTTGCGGTTTGGGAATGCCAGGGCGAGTTCAATTCCGAGTTAGAACCATTTAACCCGCAGAAAAAACCTGTGACCCCGCGAAAGGTAAACCAAAAAAATAGCAAGGTAGGTAAACTGATGCCGCTCTTTATTTCTGAACAAGTCGGTTCTCTAGAAACCGCACACAAAAACATATCCAGCCAGGATTTTGTAGAAAAATCATCCTTAAAAATCCGCAAAATGTTGCCATCTAAAATTGGCGGTTGGTCCATCCATAAAAAAATTGGCGGTGGGTATTTCCTGGCAATAGGAATCGGATTTCTTGGCTCCATGAGCGGGCTGGTGATTGCCGATTACTACCAAGGACAAGGATTAAAACAATTCAATGACGCTCACTTACAAGCGCAATTGCTCGGGAATTTTAAAGATGCAGCGCTGGCGGCACAATTGCAGGGAGCGCAGCTAGATTCTTTTGTAGATAATTCCGCCATGCTGGAACTGCAAGAAGAGCAGTTTATCAAGAGTATTGTTCAGGCAAAAGAGCTGCGGTTGCGTATAGAAAAGTTTGCCGACAGCAAACCTGCTTGGCAGGCAGCAAAGCCGGAAGTTCTCAAAAGTTTACTGCAAGATTGCACGGAAGATTTAGAATCCTACGCCGATACTCTCAAGTCAACTTTGCAGCAAATCCAGCAATCGCAACTGTCACCTCGGGAGATAGAGTCGGCCAGAAAATTGTTGGCTACAGAAAGCGGAGAAGGTGTAAAACAGCTCAACAGCAGCCTTGAGAAATTGAGCAAAATCCTCTATATTGCCCAGCAGCAAGAGGGGCAAGGCGGTGAAGTGATGGAGGAAGCTCAAGGAATGGAAAAAGCCATCATTATTTTTAGTATGCTGCTGTCGGTAGTGGTAGCCGGAATGGTGGCTTACCAAACGAGTCGGGCGATCGCCAAACCAGTCGTGAGCGTCACTCAGATTGCCGAAAAAGTCGCCGCCGAGTCGAATTTTGATTTGCGAGTCCCCGTCACCGGACAAGACGAAATAGGCTCATTAGCTGCGTCTCTCAATCACCTGATCGAGCGAGTTTCCCAACATACTAAAGAATTAAAACAAGCTAAGGAAGCCGCCGTCACCGCTAACACTGCTAAAAGCCAGTTTTTAGCAAATATGAGCCACGAATTGCGGACGCCTTTAAATGCGATTATCGGCTACAGTCAACTACTTTCAGAAGATGCCCAGGATGCGGGATGCGATGAGTTTGTACCCGACTTGGACAAGATTCAGAAGGCGGGCACGCACCTGCTAGATTTGATTAACGATATCCTCGATTTGTCAAAAATTGAAACGGGGGGTATGAAACTCGAAATCCAGGAGTTTGACATCGAATCCCTGGTTGACAATGTTGCGTGTGCCGCGAAACAGTGGGTAGAGAAAAATGGAAATGTTTTAGAAATAGAGTGCGATCGAACTGCGGGTATCATGCACGCAGATTTCAAGAAAGTGCGGCAGGTTTTGATGCACTTGCTGAATAATGCTGGTAAGTTCACCAAAAACGGCAGGGTTAAACTGAGTGTCAGGCGCATTGAAGGAAGCGGAAAATTTAATACAGCAGATCGATCGGCGATTGACGATTCAATGGCTGCCGATGAAACTCATTCTGCGGCGATCGCTTGTCCCCTACTGAATGTTGAAGAGTCGGATTGGATTTGCTTATCGGTTAAGGATACCGGAATTGGAATGTCGGAAGAACAACAGCACAAATTGTTTGAAGCTTTTGTGCAAGCTGACTGTTCAACAACGCGACCTTACGACGGCGCTGGATTGGGGCTGACACTTAGCCGCTACTACTGTCACATGATGGGCGGGGAAATTTTGGTAGAAAGCGAAGAGGGAAAAGGGTCTATTTTCACTGTCCGCATACCGGCGGGAAATGGGTGATGTGATGTTTGGGCGAGAGATTTAGGGGGTAGGCAGAGGGGCGAAAATTTAGGTTTCAAACCTCTGGCGGTATGTCCCCATGCTTTCATCTTGCCAACTCTTAGTCTACGGTTAGCTCTGTGTTATTTGTTTCTCCCGAATCGAGTAAAGCTATACCCATAATGCTGTCTCCACCTTTGGCCTTAGATAAACGCATTGCCAACGAAACCTCTGGCAAAGTTTTGCCATATCCTATGCTGCCAGTTAATCCAGTTTGGACTGTATAAATTCTTTGCATCTCATTGAGTAAACTAACTTTATAGCGCGATTTGAAAAGAATATTATCTCCTTCCGCAAAAAATACACTTTTATCATCTTTGGTTTCTTTGTATATGAGCTTCTTCAACGCCTCAATTGCGCCCTTTACTGTCTTACTACGTTTTCTCACTTCTTCTTCACTTGATTCTCCAAATGCTCTATCTAAATAGTCTCCAGTAGAATCACCGTCAAAACCAAAATAAAACACTGTTTCATCCTCTTCGATGGGAGCTTCCAGATTTTTGATATTTACAAGTTGACCATTTTGATCTATAAAAGCACCTAATGTTTTAGTTGTAAATTGCAGAAAGGTAAATGCCAATTGAGAAGATAAACTGGATTGAATAGCTGTTATTTCTTTTGAATGTCCATTTTCGGTAGAGGGATGAGCAATATCATTACGTATCGAAGTAATGAGCTTAGTAAGGTTTTCTAGCATTTCTATATTAACAAAGTATTTGGGATTTTTGGCAAAAAGATCTCTCACTTCACCTAGCTTTTGACCAAGTGTTTTATTTTCTAAATCAGCATTTTTAACAACACTAAGAATGATATTTGCGACTTCCTCAATGCCAGCCGAGGATGCAAAAATGGAATGACGGTAACTGTATGATTCTTTAGTAACCTCACCAAGCAAACGATAATGCACGCCGGACAACAGTGACTCTCGCAAATGCTCAATATCACGTCCAGAAGGCAACAATTTTTTCAAATCAATCATAAGCTGGTTAATCATTGAACGATGTCGTAAAACTTCTGTGTAATTAAACTTGCCAATAGTATCAAATTCTCCAATCGGTGGAAACTTGCGATATTCTATGCTTACGCCTGCTTCTTGTTCAAGTTCGTGATAAAAAAGACTAGCTTGCTTTTTTCTTGTAACTGGATCATCAGAAAAATCTGTTTCTAGGGAATAGATATTATCTATATCAAGTACATAAGCAAAAACAGCAAGGATAGATTTGAGAGATGAAATACCGTTTGTTAGATCAACGTAGTTTTGTGTGTTGTCAAGTGGATTAACTATCGTCCGTAATTGTTCTACAAGATCTCTAAATCTATCAACATTAGAATCCTCGATTTTTGTGACATGATGTACCAAACTGGTTGAGGAAATCTTATAGTGGCTCAGAGCGTCTTGCCAAGATGTTGAATCTGTCAGAGCTTGCAATGATTGCTCGGTATGAAAGACGTGTACTTGACGAAAAGTTAAATCGTCATTGTTTGTATCGATTCGAGCCTGAAGGGTAGCTCTAATAATAGCATTTATCATTGCAGGTACATTTCTGTTCCCGGCCAAGATCAATTTAAAGGATTTTTGATGGACGTTCATTTTTATATTTGTAAAAAGTAATTAGCGAGCCAATAAAATAAGAAAAGCTCATTAAAGAGCCTTCGTCAAAAAATAAATTTTGCTATTCAGAACGTTTTTACCGGAATTTCCTCGACCCTAGTTGGTAACAGGATATCATGCTTAGAGCATTTCTGCTGCATCCATGTCTCTAATATAGTTTATGATTTGGCTCTGTGTCAATTCCCTAGTCGAAATACTAGAACTGCTTACCAACAGACGATATAACAATCAAGATTACCCGCAGTCGATACCTTTGGCGAGCGAAGGGGGGAATCTGCTACTTTGAATAAGATTGGTTTAGCGTCCAACAACTTTTCCCAACCCCAAGAAGCATTGAAATACTTTAACCAAGCTTTACCAATTCGGCGCGAAGTGGGCGATCGCGCCCGGGAAGCTGCTACTTTGCGTAATATTGATGAAGTAAACAACAGAAGTCAACCGCCAAGCAGAACAAATATCCCGCCAATTCCCCAATAAACCAGGTTATTTCCCTGCTGTATTCCAGGCAATTAAGAACTGCTAAACTCTCCCCCACAAAGCCAATCCACCGCCCCTTCCCCTAGCCGCAATTATCCCATCTTCTACCAGAAAATATGCAAAAAATGCCTGCTTCCCCACACTCACACTAAAAAAATCCGCCTCCCGCGCTTCACCACCGCGAATAAATCCTTGATACACAGTTTTACCCAACACTTTCACAGTAATTCTGGTAAAATCAAAAGCTAAAATATTATTAGGCAAAAACTTAGTCGGCCCGGAAAGAGTTAGTTCGATCGCCCCAACTTGCACCGAATTCTCCACCCTGCCGGTTTCGCTAGGCGCTTCCCCTTCAGCAACAGGTTCCGCCGCATAAGCAATTTGAATTTTCGCAATCCACTCAGGGATGTAACGTCCCGCACCCAAGACAATTCCCGCTTTTTGTCGAGTCTTTTTCGTGCCGGTGATAAAGCAGAGTTGCCAGTTGCCGATTAATTGCTCGAAAGAATAGCGAATTTTGTTTTTTTTCGCGCTTTTCTCAGCTTCTAGGAGGGCGGCAACTACAGCGTTGGAAGATGGTTTAGAATTAGATTTAGCAGCTTGTTCTAGAATAGATATATTTTCCATTTAATATACAAACCAGTTTTATTGTTGGTAACAGAGATAATATTAGCTGATGTAGCGGAGAAAAACATGGTTGCGATCGCCCCCACAGACACAGAAATCATCGTCATCGGCAGCGGCATTGGCGGGTTAAGTTGCGGTGCACTGCTAGCCCGCTATGGCTTTGACGTGATTGTCTGCGAAAGCCATTCGATCGCGGGCGGGGCCGCACACGGTTTTGAACGCGACGGATTTAGCTTCGACTCCGGGCCCTCCCTGTACTCAGGATTATCCTACAGCCCGTCTGCGAATCCCCTGCGGCAAGTTTTGGATGCCATCGGCGAAAAACTCCCCTGCATCACCTACGATACCTGGGGTTGCTGTTTGCCAGAAGGCGATTTCGACACATCCGTCGGTGCGAGTCAATTTGGCGAAGTGCTCGCACAACTGCGCGGCGCCGCAGCCGTCGCCGAATGGCGGCAACTCCAGCGCGTCATGGAACCCTACGCCAAAGCTGCCATAGCCTTGCCATCCCTGGCTTTGCGCTTCGATTTGGGCAGTGTTTTTACCCTCGGCCAATTTGCGCCAGCTTTCCTGCAAAGTGCTGGCGACGCGATCGCACTTGCAGGCCCTTTCAGCAAAATTATGGACAAAAATGCCAAAGATCCGTTTGTCCGAAATTGGCTGAATTTGTTGTGTTTCCTGCTGTCTGGACTTCCCGCCGACGGAACGATCGCAGCCGAAGTCGCTTTCATGTTCGCCGACTGGTATCGCCCCAATGCAGTTTTGGACTATCCGATCGGCGGTAGTGCAGCTCTGGTAAATGCCCTGGTACGGGGTTTAGAGCGCCACGGAGGGCAGTTGCTGCTAAATTCCCACGTTGCAGAAGTTTTGGTGGAAAACAACCGGGCTGCCGGCGTGCGGCTGCGATCGGGCAAAATTATTCGATCGCACAAAGCCGTCGTCTCCAACGCTTCCGTTTGGGATACCCTGAAACTGTTGCCTGAAACCTCAGTCCCGCAAAGGTTTCGGCAACAGCGGCAGGCGACGCCCGAGTGCGACAGCTTCATGCACCTGCATCTGGGAATTGATGCTGCCGGAGTGCGATCGGACTTGGCTTGTCACTACATCTTCGTGAAAGACTGGGAAATGGGCGTTTCCGCCCCTCAGAACGTCGTTCTCGTCTCGATCCCCTCCCTGCTCGACCCCGACCTCGCGCCTCCGGGAAAGCACGTCATTCACGCATATACCCCGGGAAACGAGCCTTACGATTTGTGGCAAAAGCTCGATCGCACCAGCGAAGAGTACAAGCTGCAAAAACAAGCGCGCGCCGAGGTAATGTGGGAAGCCTTAGAGAGAATTATCCCCGATATTCGATCGCGCTGCGAAGTCACCTTAGTTGGGACACCCCTAACCCACGAACGGTTTTTGCGCCGCCATCGCGGTTCCTACGGGCCCGGAATTCGGGCGGGTAGCGGCTTGTTTCCCGGGCCGAAAACGCCTTTAGCAGGGCTGTTTTGCTGCGGAGATTCGACGTTTCCGGGAATTGGTTTGCCGGCTGTTGCTGCTAGCGGGGCGATCGCAGCCAATACGATCGCACCTTTGTACAAACATTTGCAATTAATTAAGGAAGTTATTAGTTAGTTGTTATTAGACATCTCCCATAATTCTTTTGGAACAGGCACCGTGCCAGTTCAAAATCTGCTTTTTAGGAGATGTCTATTAGTTATTTGTTATTTGTTAACAGAATTATTGAAGCGCTTTCATAGCGACGCCAAGCAAGAGTAAACAATAATTTGATATAGTTAGTAAAATGTGACCGATATCTGTCAGCATAGAAATAGATAGTTCGATCGCAAAGAGGCCACCGTGCAACCCGTAGACTTTACAACTTTAACCGCAGCTTGCAGCGAACTGCGAGCCCAATGGCTGCCAGCGCGCTTAGAACAAGTCTACCAGCGCGATCGCTTCACCGTGTCCCTGGCGCTGCGTACCATGAAAGGGCGCGGCTGGATTGACCTTTCCTGGCATCCTGTGGCCGCCCGCATCTGCGTAGGCGACCCCCCGCCCCGCATTCCCGATACCTTCACCTTCAGCGAACAACTGCGGCACCAACTCAGCGGTTTAGCCTTAGTTTCCATCGCCCCTGTTTCATCCTGGGAAAGAGTCATCGACTTGCAATTCGCCAAACGCCCGGGAGAACCCGCCCTCTGGCACCTCTACGCCGAAATCATGGGCAAGTACAGCAACGTCATCCTCACCGCCCAAGACAACCTCGTTGTCACCTGCGCCCACCAAGTCAGCGCCAAACAGTCCACCGTCCGTCCCATCCAAACCGGGCAACCCTACGAAATGCCCCCGTCTTTGACCGATGCAGTGCCTAGCCTGAGCGAATCTCAAAACCGCTGGCAATCACGAATTAGCCTGGTTCCTGGGCAATTAAAGGGCAATCTGTTGAAGAATTACCGAGGGATGAGTAAAGCCTTAGTTTTGTCAATGATTCGATCGGCAAATTTAGACCCCGAACAATCCACCGACAGCCTCAATCCCGACGAATGGCAGCAACTGTTCCAGCGCTGGCTATACTGGCTGCAATGCCTAGAAAACTCCAAATTTCAACCGAGTTTTACCCCCGAAGGCTACACCGTCATCGATTGGCCCGCACCTGATGCAAAAGAGGCAGAACCTGGAAACGAATCTAACTCCTCTGTTCCTTCTTCCTCCTCTTCCGTTCAAGAAATACTTAACAGCTATTACACAGGCGAAATCAATCAAGAAGTATTCGCCCAACTGCGGCATCAGCTTACCCAAAAACTCAACAACGTCCTGGCAAAACTGCGCCTCAAAGCCAACACATTTAAAGAACGCTTGCAGCAATCTGCAGATGCAGACACGCACAAATCCCAAGCCGACTTGCTGATGGCCAATTTGCAGCATTGGGAACCGGGAATGAAATCAATTTCTCTCCCTGACTTTGAAACCGAGAAACCAGTTATCATTGCCCTAAACCCGGAAAAAAACGCCGTTCAAAACGCTCAAGCCCTCTACAAAAAACACCAAAAACTTAAAAGAGCTCGCATTGCAGTAGAACCTTTGTTAGCCGCCGTACAGGAAGAAATCGACTATTTAGAACAAGTTGAAGTCGCACTTTCGGTGTTGGAAACCTACCGCCACACCCAAGATTTGCAAACCCTCGCCGAAATCCGCGAAGAACTGATCCAGCAAAAATATCTAGACGTACCAGATTACCGCAGTACCGACAAAAATGCTGCGATCGAATTTCACCGCTACCAAACCCCCAGCGGCTTTGAATTATTAATCGGGCGCAACAATCGCCAAAACGACCAACTCACTTTTCGCACCGCCAACGACTACGACTTGTGGTTCCACACCCTAGAGATTCCCGGAAGTCACGCTTTGCTGCGTCTCAAACCCGGTACTGTGGCTGAAGAAACCGATTTGCAATTTGCGGCCGACATGACTGCTTACTACAGTCGCGCCCGCCACAGCGAACAAGTTCCGGTGGTTTATACAGAACCGAAATATGTATACAAGCCGAAAGGTGCTAAACCTGGTATGGTTGTATACAAGCAGGAGCGGATTGTCTGGGGCAGACCGCAGCAAGCGCCTGCTTGATTTATATAAGGTGAGTAAGGTGGTCGATCGGCAACCGAAACCGGGTTTATACGCAAAATAACGGGTTTGCAACCGATAAACCTACGCAGGAACCGGGTTTACAAATCGGTTGGACTATACAAAGTGAGTAATACTTCGAGCGACCCCTCACAATTAAAATTTCTTTGTAACGTAAAGTTTTATTACAGAAAATTAAATTTTGTTGTTATAATACCGCTTAAGAGAGATGATATTTCTTTTAGAACCCTTTGCAAAGAAACGTGCAACTTGGGTTTCCTCACTGTGAGAAAAACACTGTGGGAACACAACACAACGGATTTAACTATTTGTGCAGACCAGCTTTTGCTAAAGCTGGTCGTTTTTGTTGAAACCTTAAACCCATGCTCGGAGAATTTTAGATTGGGAATTTGAGATTTTAGATTAAAACTGCCAATCTAAAATCTAAAATCTCAAATCTCAAATCCCCAAGGGCTGCTCCTAGAAAGTAAACGTCGTTCTGACAACCCCAATCACCAAATCAGAATTATTCTTATTGTGGTCGGGAGCAGTCAGCCAAATCAGACCAGGAGTGATAGAAATATTGTCGCTCAACTTAAACTGGTAGAAACCTTCAACGTGCAGCGAAGTATCCTTATCTTCCGGCAAAGTCCGATTAGTAGAACTCGTTACCCGCGGCTCCATACCTACGACAATCCCCGCCACATTTCCTTCTTTCAACAAATCTGGAAAAGCCAAAGTAACTGCCCAGTTCCAGATTTTTTGATCGCCCCGCTGCACAGAACCCGTAGGAGTAGCCAAGTTGGATAAAATGCGCTGGTTGGTGTAACCCGCCCAACCGCCAATTGCAAATCTCCGGCTCAACTGCCACGAAGCTTGCGCCCCGTAGGAATTGCTAGAAATCGGGAGAGTGGTATCGCTGTCGAACCCGAAGGAACCGAGACGCTGCGGAAAATTAGAAGCATTGCTGCCGGTATTGGTAATTAAGCTGTAGGAATTAACGTAAGTTAAACCTAAAGCAATGCTGTCGCTCGGTGTAAAAGTCAACTGAGCCAAACCGCCGTAAGAACCATTAAACAAACCATTTCCCCGCGTCGGGTTCGCAGCATTGCCGGCCAAATATCCCAAACTCAGCTCCAGTTTTTCCCCAAACTGATGCCGCAGAGCGATGCCAGAACCACCAAGCAAATAGTAAATTGGGTTGCGAGTACCGAAGTTAGAAAGAGCGCCGTAGCTGCCGTCTCCGTCAAAGTAAGGGTTGACAGTGTTAACAAAATCATCAGCAGCGCCGGCGTTGGCTTCTAGAATTACAGTAGTGCTTTTGCCGATAGGGAATTGGTAAAGCAGCGCATCTAAAGCTACTATATTGTTAGCCTCGCCAAAAGGCCCGACATTAAACCGCAATTCCCCTTCAGCAGTTTTCGTATTATTAGTAGAAAACGCACCCAGATTCAAAACTTGCAGTCGAGTTCTGAGCAAATCTTCTCCAGAAAAACTCGTGTCAAAATTGATCCGAACCCGGCTGCCAAAAGCCGTGGCTTTATCAGCTTCGCGGCCCTCGGCATCATCTCCCCTGGCGATACCGGCCAAACCAAATATCACTTCGCCGTTGAGTTTAGTCGTAGTTGAAAACTGATTTGCTTCTAATTCAGACGCGCGCGCTTCCAAAACATCGACGCGGCCGCGCAAAGTTGCCAATTCTGCCGCAAATTCTTCTTGCAACCTTTGCACAGAAGCCAAATCTTCTCGCGTCGCCAGATTTCTGGAACCGCCTTGAATCAGCTCGCTAACTTTATCCAAACACGCATTTAAACCTGCTGCAAACTCGTAGCGAGTCATCGCCCGGTTGCCGCGAAAAGTGCCGTCAGGATAGCCAGCTATGCACCCGTAGCGCTCTACTAGAGACTGCAAAGCTTGAAAAGCCCAATCGGTGGGCCGAACGTCGGAAAGTTGCGATACAGATGTTACTTGGCCGGCCGCATCTTCGCTGCTACTGCCTTCTGTGCTGTATTCATTGATTTGTTCTAAAAGATTAGACTGTGCTTGAGGTTGGGCACTTGAATCAGTGGATTGCGAAATCTGATCGGGCTGTGCGGCCGCTTTTTCTGCGTTTAAATTAGCCAGTGGTGCGGGGGGTGGCGTTTCGCTTAAGTTTGCGGGCGCTACTGCGGGGATTTGCTCCGCGACAGGTTGTTCGGGACTTAAATTTGCGGGCGCTACTGCGGGTTTGGTTTCGCTTAAATCTGCTGCTGCAACTTCCGGTGCTTTTGCTTGTTCGGCAACTGGGGCGATCAAATCGTTAGTGAAGCCCTCGTAGAGGTTCGCACTTTCTTTCTCAATAGTTTCAACAGTTGATTTGCTCGCTAGTGACGCTGGTTCGACCGTCTCAGGCTTTGCTGTCTCAGACTTGGCTGCCTCGGTTGCAGCACCTGCTAATTGCAATTTATCAGGTTGAGCTGCCGTGGAAATTTCTACAGGTTGCTCTGCTAGCGCCGTCGAAGATATGACTAAACTTGCTGCCAATACACCCGGACTAACTAAAAGTCCCTTCCACAAAAATTTGGACATTTTTTCCTCACACCACATTACGGTCGATCGCCGATTCCGAAGATTTAGGCGCTCGCAAATCACCTTTAGTATTCCGCCTAATAGTATTTCTTGTCAACAATCGGGGAAATCACTGCCGGAGAGTGCAGTTTTGCTGTGCTTGATTTGACAAAAACTCCGTTTATTCCCAAAATCCTTGGTTTGACCTAGATACCTACATAGAAACCTGGTTGATGGCCGGATATTGCGTAAGTTATCCCTCAGTAAGACTAATATTGACAGCACTGGCGCTAACAAATCGTTTGATTGGCTACAAATACAAGTGAAAAAACTCAAATACGCCCTAGTTCACGAATGGTTGACGCCCTTAGCTACTGGCGGTTCAGAACTCGTAGTACAGGAAATCCTCAAACACGTAGACGAGGCAGATGTCTATGCCCTCATCGACTTTGAATCTGCCAATCCCGAAAGCTATCTTTTCGGGCGACAGATTGGCACAACATTTTTGCAGCATTTTCCCGGAGCCCGCAGCGGTGTCCAAAAATATTTGCCATTTCTGCCGATCGCGATCGAACAACTAGATCTGCGACAATACGACATCATCCTCTCATCATCCCATGCTGTCGCCAAAGGCATCCTCACCAGTCCCCAGCAACTGCACGTTTGCTACTGCCACACTCCCATGCGCTACGCTTGGGACTTAACTTTTGACTATTTGCGTAGCAGCAAAGCCGGACGGGGCATCCAAGGTCTGCTGACGCGATATTTGTTGCATCGACTGCGACAGTGGGACGTAATTTCCGCCAATCGTGTTGATTATTTCATCGCTAACTCTCAACACACTGCGCGCCGAATTTGGCGGTGCTATCGGCGGCGGGCCCAGGTGATTTATCCGCCGGTAAATATCGAGCGATTTTCCTTGATGCGACAAAAACAAGACTTTTACGTCACAGTTTGTCGGTTAGTAAGTTACAAAAACGTAAGTGCGATCGTCCAAGCATTCAATCAACTCGGGCATACTCTAATTGTCATCGGCACCGGGCCAGAATTAGAAATGATTCGGCAAATCGCCAAACCCAACGTGCAAGTGCTCGGCTGGCAGCCCGCCTCCATAGTTGAAAAGTACATGGCAGAGGCGAAAGCCTTTGTATATGCAGCTTGCGAAGATTTTGGCATAGCTTTGGTAGAGGCTCAAGCTTGCGGAACACCGGTAATTTCCTATGCAGCAGGGGGCGCTTTGGAGACAGTGCTCGACATTCGCCAACACCCAGAGACAGGGACTGGTTTATTTTTTTCCTCCCAAACCGCCGCAGCATTAGTCGAAGCTGTCGAGGAATTTGAGCAGTTGCAAGGCAAATTTCGGCCAGAAATCTGCAGGTTGCGCGCTGAACAGTTTGCCCCCGAAGTTTTTGGGCAGCGCTATCTAGCTTTTGTGGAACGCTGCTATCAGGAATTTCACTCGCGTGATTTTACCGAGTCTGGGGCTTGAGAGTGCCAGAACCCGATAGCGGGACAATCTTCCTTCTGCCTTTGTATAAGTGCCTTCAGAAGACCTCTGCATAAGTGCCTTGTGCCTTTTTCCTTCTGCCGCCAGAAGCCCTCTTCCTTCTTCCTTCTGCCTTTTGAAGCCTTCGGAAGGCAGAAAATTGAGTATTGGAAACATAATTCAGAGAACAAAGCGTCTTGAGGCTTTATGATCAGGACTGTGTGTGGTGTGAAGTGAAGGAGTAAGATGACTGCCGACAGCCAACTAATCTCCGGCAAGGTAATTCGAGCGATCGCAAGACGCGGTTTTGGGTCTGTCCTGCAAGGAGATAGACGCATAAGTCGTTCTCTACAGAACCTCGACGGAGAACTTTTCAAGCGGTTATTTGACATCCTGTTTTCCTTATCGGTTCTGATCCTGTTTGCTCCGGTTTACCTGCTTTTGGCTTTCTTAATCGCCTTAAGCTCGCCCGGTCCTATTTTTTACGTACAGGAACGAGTAGGCAAAAACCGTAAAAGGTTTTATTGCCTTAAATTCAGAACGATGGTGGAAAATGCGGACGATATTTTGCTGGAAATCATGGAAAATTCTCCGCATTTGCGTCAAGAGTTTGAGGACAATTTCAAGCTGAAACAAGACCCTCGAATTACCTGGATTGGAAGATTTTTACGAATGACCAGTTTAGACGAGTTTCCCCAGTTTTGGAATGTTTTAAAAGGAGATATGAGCGTCGTCGGACCGAGACCTTTAGTTGAAGAAGAACTGCCGAGATACGGTCGTCACATCAACAAAATTCTCACCATAAGACCTGGAATTACAGGCTTGTGGCAAGTGTCCGGTCGCAACGACATTCCCTATCCCCGCCGAGTCCAAATCGACCTCTATTACGCAAATGACAAAAACCTTTGGATGGATATGTGGATTGTTTTCAAAACAATTGGAGTTGTGATTTTTCCCAAAAATAACGGCGCATATTAATTTTTGTCCGCAGTCAGCAATCGGTAGTTAGTTTTATTTGTTACTGACCACTGATGCTGACTACTGACAATCAGCGACAAACTCTTTGTCAAAACTAAACAGTTCCTGGATGCCGATCGAAGAATTGTGAGCTTAACTAAAGGGGCAAATAGTTAAATAAACCTACCTCTTCTTCATCTAGAAAGATCCGTTCTTCTAGATAGACTACTTTAGGTTTAGGTGCTAAACTTAATTCTATAACCTTTGGCTTAAGGGGGATAGCCTACTTATCTGGAGATAGCCCACTACCCAACAGCGTAGGAAGTAAACTTCAACTGGCTTTAGGTAACTAAAGTTAAGTTTGAGTAAGTTTTATAAAGCAGTGAAGGTATAGTTTGAGAATACGGCCGGCAGGGAGCAACAGCCTCTGCCAAAAAATTTATTGTGAATTAACACAGCCTGTCAAAGGAAAATCAGATGACGCAACGTAAGCGAGCGCTAATAACAGGTATTACAGGTCAAGACGGCTCCTACTTGAGCGAATTACTGTTAGAGAAAGGATATGAAGTTCACGGCATTATCCGGCGCAGTTCTAGTTTCAATACCGATCGAATTGACCACATCTATGTCGATCCTCACAGCGAGGGTGCGCGCCTGTTTCTACACTACGGCGACTTGACGGACGGCACCACTCTCCGCCGGATATTGGAAGAAGTTCAGCCGGTAGAAATTTATAACTTAGGCGCTCAATCTCACGTTCGAGTCAGTTTTGACTCGCCGGAATATACGGTTGACGCAGTAGGCATGGGAGTATTGCGGCTGCTAGAAGCAATTCGGGACTATCAGCACCGCACCGGCATAGAAGTGCGGTTCTATCAAGCAGGTTCTTCGGAAATGTTTGGCTTGGTGCAGGAAGTTCCGCAGAAGGAAACAACTCCTTTTTATCCCAGAAGTCCTTACGCCTGCGCCAAAGTTTACGGGCACTGGCAAACAATAAATTATCGCGAATCTTACGGACTTTTTGCCTGCAACGGCATCTTGTTCAATCACGAATCTCCCCGCCGCGGCGAAACTTTTGTAACTCGCAAAATTACTCGCGCCGTTGCCAGAATAGTCGCAGGCAAGCAGAAAAAGATTTACTTGGGCAATCTCGATTCCAAGCGCGACTGGGGCTATGCTAAAGACTACGTGCAGGCGATGTGGCTGATGCTGCAACAAGACAAGCCTGACGATTATGTCATTGCTACCAACGAGACCCATTCCATTAAGGAATTTCTCGATTTGGCTTTTACTTACGTCAATTTAGATTGGCAAAAATATGTGGAGTTCGACGAACGCTACTTGCGTCCGGCAGAAGTCGAACTGTTGATTGGCGATTCGACTAAGGCGCGCCAGCAATTAAATTGGGAACCTTCTGTAACTTTTCAGGAGTTAGTACATTTAATGGTAGATGCGGACATGAAAGCTTTAGACCAGCAAGGTCGGGGTTCGGGCAACGGATTTGATTAAGCCGCTAAACAAAGCGGTCAGTGCGAAGAATTTGTAGGGGTAGGGCCCCGTGTCTGCCCCGATTGGCGAAAGGCGCGGATCGGGGGGATTGCCCCTGCACAGAGTTCATAACTGATCGGAGGATTGTTAGAGCTATTAGCGTAGCGCGATCGGCATTCACAGAGCCAGCTTAATTGCTCGCAAAATTTTTTGCTGTGGGGGCTAAAAAGAACATTAAAATGATAGTTGAGGACTCGCTACTAATAAATCTAACTTTCGGGTGTGCACGGAGCAGTCCCTATCAGCAGCAGCTAAAGCAGATTTGTGGGCAACTGCGTCCTGTACCTCAAACCTTTTTTTGCTAAAGCAACAATTTTAGAATTGAAATTGTCGATCGACCCTTATTCAAAATACCGAGGCTAAAATTATGACCAGCTTGGATTTAAGCAGCAAACGCATTCAAGTCACGGGCGGCGCCGGTTTCTTGGGCCGTCAGGTAATCGACCAGCTAGTGAAAGCAGGGGCCGATGCTGATAAAATTTCCGTGACTCGATCGCGCGACTGCGACCTCCGCGTCATGGAAAATTGCAAGCGCGCCGCCGACCAACAAGATATCATCATACACCTCGCAGCCCACGTCGGCGGCATCGGTTTAAACCTAGTCAAACCCGCTGAATTATTTTACGACAATTTGATGATGGGCGCGCAACTAATCCACGCCGCCTACGAAGCAGGAGTCGAAAAATTTGTCTGCGTCGGCACGATTTGCGCTTATCCCAACTTGACCCCAGTTCCTTTCAAAGAAGATGACCTCTGGAACGGCTATCCAGAGGTAACTAACGCACCTTACGGAGTAGCGAAAAAAGCCTTATTAGTGCAACTGCAATCCTACCGCCAGCAGTACGGATTCAACGGTATCTACTTGCTACCAGTAAATCTGTACGGCCCGGAAGATAACTTTGACCCGAAAAGTTCCCACGTCATCCCCGCATTAATTCGCAAAGTCTACGAAGCCCAAGAAAGGGGAGACAAAACATTGCCAGTTTGGGGCGACGGCAGCCCTAGTCGCGAGTTTTTGTATTCCACAGATGCCGCCCGAGGAATTGTGATGGCCACGCAAGATTACAGTGAATCTGACCCGGTTAATTTGGGAACGAATAGCGAAGTTAAAATTCGCGATTTAGTGGAAACGATTTGCGAATTGATGGGATTTGAGGGTGAAATTGTTTGGGAAACAGACAAACCGAACGGTCAGCCGCGCCGCTGTTTGGATACCCAAAGGGCTAAGGAAAAGTTTGGTTTTGTTGCGGAAGTAAAGTTTAAGGAAGGGTTGAAAAATACGATTGATTGGTATCGAAAACACGCAGTTTGAGTGTGAAAAACCCGGTTTCTCCCTTCAAGAAACCGGGTTTTTTTAGGAAAGGTGGTGAATAGAGGTAAATTAGCAGAAAGAACTTTTCAGTAAAGCTTATGTACCCGCTGTGGCGGCAGTTGCAGGTTTTTCAGTCGATCGGCTAGAGTTAGACTTTGACAGCATGGAACTGCAAATCACTGCTGGCAGCGGTGAAGGAAGCGTTAGTTTTCCCGAGTTGAAGTTACAGTTAAAATGTACTTCCAGGGATGTAATAGATGGCGATCCGATGAGATTTCCGCTCAAAGTCAAGAACTACAACGATCTGAGAAGGAACGCCCTAATACCCCGCATCTTGGTTGTCGTTTTAGTCCCAGACATAGGGATATTCAGGGAGAAACCTATGCAAGGACTGGTGCAAGTGATGCTCACGTGACTGTTGCCGGCAACTTATTGGCACTGTTGAGAAATCATGTTAGGGGTAGTGGCCGTCGTGTCTATATGTCGGACATGAAAGTTAGAATTGAATCTTAGAATATTTACTACTATCCTGACGTGATTGTAACGTGCGATGAACGGGCCAAAGCTTTTCAATATTATAAAAAATTCCCTCGTTTAATTGTTGAGGTTTTGTCAAATGGTGCTGAAGGATTCGATTGGGGCGATAAGTGGGCTGACTATCAAGAATGAGAAACGCTTCAAGAGTAGGTGTTAATTAGCCAAAAACGTGAGCGGGTAGAGTGTTTTCGTCGCAATGCTGAAGGATTGTGGGTTTTGTATTCCTATACTCAAGGAAGCGAAATTCACTTGTCTAGCGTAAATTTTTGCACAGGTATTGATGCTATCTATGAGGATGTAATCTTTACTAAGGAAGATTCAGAAGCAGAATTTGATGAACTGCGATCTAGGGTATAAAGGGAAAGTGCGATCGCACCTCAGTTAAGGAAGGGCGATCGCTTTTGATATAAGGCTAGGGTAAACTAAATTGCTGGTTTCTTGTCTAATTAGTTAATGAGTAGAATTAACCGCGAAAGGAACCGATTAGAGATCAATCTGTTAATAATGAGAGAATAGGTAATCCATCAGATGTCCAATTTTCTACAATATTATCAACTAACCATGTTTGCTCAAATCCTTGAAATATTTTGTCAATATCTTGTTCTTTTGTGAGATTTTGGAGAAACTCAAAAATTTGTTGACTCCTTTTTTCTGCAACTATCTCTAGTTGATGGTTAGGTACAGATGCAGCAAACGTTAAAACCAGGATAGAGCGATTCCAAATAGATGCACCAAGTCGATCAGTCAAAAGGCGTAGTGTTCGCTTTTCGTCTGGCCGAAAACGAGTTTCGTTAAGCCTACTCACATAGATGGTTGCATAAATCTGAGCTAAATTAACTTTAGCCCGTACTAAAGATAGGTAGGCTTCATCACAGGCTTCGTCATCCTCAGCTAATCCAGGTGTATCGATAAGAGACACATCGCCTAGATGAGTTTTGTAAGCATAATGCTCAACAAGTTTTGTACAAGCTTCATACTCTGAAGTCTCAGCAATATAACTACCAAACGTGGCATTGATAAAACTTGATTTGCCAACACCTGTCCGTCCTACCAGTAGAAATTTACGCATACCTTACCAACGGAACAACCCACCAAAAAATCCTATTGCTGCACCAATTGCACCCCCGACAGCAGAACCGACTGGCCCTGCTAGAGAGCCAATTACAGCCCCAACACTTGCTCCCGCACTTGCAAGCCCTAACACTTCAGCAGTCTTATTTGTGACTACTGCTGTCTGCCTCTCGTTAAGCTCAATAGGTGTATATGTTGGGGCTGGCTCATAGATTTTTTCTATTATAACTTCTCTTTCTTTTTCAGGTCGTTTGACTCGCTCTACAGTTGCCATTAAAAATGGTGCTGCACCTTTAGCAGAAATCCTTGCATATATCTGGGTATAAAGTTCACCTAACCATTTTTCTCCATCTGGAGTTCTCTCATTTTTATTATCAACTGCAACTGACGGAACGTTATTTGCTATTCCAATGCCCGTGTATTTAGCGATCTCTTTCCGAATAAGTTCCGTCCTTTTGTCCAATGCAATCGGATAGTCTGAGGCATTCTTTGCACCTGCAAAAGTAAAGATAATGACAGCTTGTTCCCAAATTTTTGAATTGAAAGCCTCAGAAATCAGTTTGATTCCTCGTTTTTCGTCATTAGTAACTCTTGTTTCATCTAAACGGCTGACAAACCACATAGAGTCAACCTGGCTGACATCGGAACGCATACGTTCTAAATATTTATAATCATTTCCAACTTCCTCAAGATCATCGCACAAGCCAGGAGTATCAATTATAGTAAAATTAATCCCATTGAGTTCATTCTCATACTTTTTAATATCCATTGTACAAGGTTCATAGTCACCGACTACAGCAATTGTTTTACCCATCAAACTATTTACAGTGCTTGACTTTCCCACTCCTGTACGACCAACCAATAGAAAAGTGAATTTTTTACCCTGCGCTACTTGCAGTTTTTCCTTCAGAGTTTCTAACCAGTTTATTGCTTGCTCTTCATCATTGCTATTGAATACAGACATAGCTTGATTCTCCTACTTGCCTAACGACGAAATAAACAACATGGTATTCAATTTTAGCCATTAAATTACATCCTTTAATTCCGTAATTATATCATATACATAACTTTTCCTTTTAGTCTCCTATCGACTGTAATTAAATGTAATTAATGTTACACAATATCTCTCTCCAAGAAAGTCACATTTTGTAAGAGATATCAGAAAATGTCAGAAAAAGTCTGATAAAATAAGCAAAACCACTACACCTATCCCACCAATGGACGTTAAAGAAGTCTTGAGATTTGCCGATGACCTGGTTTTCGCTAAGACGGGAGAACATTTGGAGGATCTGCAAGAAGCTATCCTGGGGGGTGTATGGGAAGGTCAAAAATACTCTCAAATCGCAGAAGCATCGCATTGTAGCGAAGGTCACGTCAGGAATGTAGCTTCAAAATTATGGAAGCGTTTATCAAATGTATTAGATGAAGAAGTCACTCCATCCAATTTACGATCGACACTTGAGAGGCGACAAGTATTCATCGTATCATCAAATTTTGGAAATGATTTTGTAATTGGTAATGTCAATGTCTGTGCAGATAGTCAATCTTCCGAATTTCCCCAAGATCGATCGCCCTCAACCTCCACCTCAAACACCTCCCCACCCCAAACCAGACTCGACTTAGCAGACGCACCTCATATTTCATCTTTGTCCGATTCGCCTGATGGCGATAGCTTCGCTTCACGCACATCCGAACTCGCCACCCTCGAAAAATCCATCGTCCAAGAAAATTGCAACATCGCAGCAATATTAGGAATAAGCGGCATTGGTAAAACCGCACTTTCCCTCCACCTCATCAGACAAATTCAGCATAACTTTGAATGCGTCATCTGGCGAAGTCTCCGCCACTCCCCACCCTTAGAAACTACCCTAAAAACTCTCCTAGAATTTCTCTTAAATAACCCAGCAATCGAACTCCCTACCAGCATCCCCGATCGCCTTTCCCTGTTAATGGAATATTTGCGAAAAAACCGCTGTCTCATTATCCTCGACGACGTGCAAGCCCTTCTCAGCAGCGGACAGCTAGCAGGAAATTACCGCCCCGAATGCGAAAATTACAGCATCCTCTTCACACAAATCGGAGAAACAACCCACAACAGTTGTTTAATCCTCAACAGTTGGGAACCACCCAGAGAAATTACCGCCTTAAAAGGTGAAAATTCACCAGTGCGCGCCTTGCAACTCAAAGGCATAGGTATAGCCGCTACCGAAATTTTCCGACATAAAAGGTTACTCAATCCCGAAAAATGGGAAAACCTAATTAACGCCTACCGAGGCAATCCATTGTGGTTAAAAATAGTCGCCACCACCATTCAGGAAATATTCCGAGGTAGGGTTGCAGAATTTTTAAAATATGATAGGCTATTCTTAGGGGAAGAATTGGCATTAAACTTGCATCGGCAGATAAATCGCTTGTCAGAATTAGAGAAAAAGCTAATCTCCCGACTCAGCCGCGAAGTAAATCCAGTTTCAATAGAGCAATTGCTACAAGATGCCGATTTATCGCCCTCCGAGTTATTCAACGGGCTGCAATCTTTGGGAAGGCGATCGTTTGTTGAAATAGAAGAACAGGAGAATGAAACGCTATTCTGCGTTTGTCCTGTGGTGAGACAATATGTAATATCAAATCCACTTTGTTGATACTTTCCGACAGTCCGGCAGGGGTTTAAACCCCTGCCTCAAAGCTAAACTCGGTTAAAACCGACTACAGAATGTGATGAAAATGCAATTAATTGTACTCCTCTTTTAGAGGACTTTCGCTGTGAGACAGGGGTTTTCAACCCCTGTCGGACTGGAAGTCAAACGAGAGATTCGATCGAAAATATGAATACTGCTGAACCTTCATTAACTAAAACAGAATTAAGAAAATCCCTCCTCCACACCCGCAAATCCCTATCAGCACAAGAATGGAGACAAAAGAGCGATCGCCTCTGCAACCGCCTTCAAAACTCGCCCCTATTCACCCAAGCAAAAACAATCCTCGCCTACTTCAGTTGTCGCCAAGAACCAGATTTAAGTCCCCTATTTACATCTTCTGTGGAGGAGGCATCTTGCCTGCTCAATTTGGGAGACAGGCAAGATGCCTGTCCCACAAATGCCATTCCCACCCCTAAAAAATGGGGATTTCCCCGCTGTGTCGGTAAAGAGCTATCATGGCACATCTGGCAGCCCGGAGATGCTTTACATACTGGAGCTTATGGCATCCTCGAACCCCTGCCGGATGCTCCTAAAATAGACCACTCAGAAGTAGATTTAATGCTCGTACCCGCAGTAGGCTGCGATGTTCGCGGCTATCGGTTGGGCTACGGCGGCGGCTATTACGACAGAATGCTCAGTTTAGCTGAGTGGGAATCAAAAATTACGATCGGCACAATCTTTGAATTTGCCTTGCTCCCCCAACTACCAGTTGACTCCTGGGATAAACCGCTGCACGGAATTTGCACGGAAAGCGATTGGACAATCGTACAGCAAAAATCAAGAAGGTCGAGCGAGCAATAAATTTTCAGAAATTATCCCTAGATCCATGTTTATATATATTCTATTTAGGACTTGCACAAGTCTTTTTCAATCTAGAATCTAAAACCTAAAATCTAAAATACTATGGCCCAGCGCTACGTTCGAGTAAAAACAACACAAGGACACATCCATTACGGTTTACTGCAACTCAGCCACAGCGTTCAAGTATTTGATGCACCGCCCTGGTTAAAAGGACAACCAACCGATTTGGAACTTTCACCAGATACTTACCAAATTCTCGCCCCGTGCTCTCCCTCAAAAATTGTAGCCGTAGGCAAAAATTATGTCGATCACGCCGCCGAGATGGGAACCCCAGTACCTGCTGAGCCCCTGCTGTTTTTCAAGCCTCCGAGTGCTGTCATCCCTGCAGGTGCAGCGATTAGCTATCCGCAGCAGTCGGAAAGGGTAGACTACGAGGGAGAATTGGCCCTGGTAATTGGCGAATATTGTACCAACTGCACTCCCGAACAAGCACACAGCAAAATTTGGGGATATACTATCGCCAACGACGTAACAGCCAGAGATTTGCAAAAGCGGGACAACCAGTGGGCGAGGGCCAAAGGGTTCGATACTTTTTGTCCCTTGGGGCCTTGGATTGTCCGCGAACTGAGTCCTGCTGCACAATTGCAGACTTTTGTCAATGAGAGCGAGCGACCGGTACAGTCATCCCAGATCGATCGCATGGTATTTTCCCCAGACTTTCTCGTCTCCTACATCAGTCAAGTAATGACCCTAATTCCAGGCGATGTGATACTGACTGGAACTCCGCAAGGAGTAGGGCCGCTACAAATAGGCGATCGAGTCCGCATCGAAATTGAAGGCATCGGCAGTCTTGAAAATACAGTAGTTATTAGTAATGGGTAATTGGTAATTAGTAATTATCACCAACAACTAACAACTGCAAACTGTCAACGGTCAACGGTCAACGGTCAACAGCCAATTGACTAACGTACCTGCATATAAACAGCATCCGAAAGCGGAGGAATCTCTGCATAGCGTCCCAAGAGCGACTGCACGACTGCATAGACAAATGCAGCAAAAGCGCCCAAAAACACCATGTTATAAAGAGTCTCCGCAATAAATGCGACTTGGACGCCGTTAGAAAAAATCGGCAAAACCAGACCGCACAGCATCAAAACAATGTCTAAAAGAATCGCCTGCATCGCATTAAAACGAATGAAGTGACTGATGTTTTCGTTTCTAACTACTCCTAAATACAGAGCAAAGAAGATAATCAAGCTAGCAAAGGGCAAACTATAAATTTGCATCAATGGAGCTAGCGGTATCAACAACAGTTGCAGGACAGGAAACTGTTGAAACAGAAACCTGCCAAAGGCAAGCCCGTCAATCAGCGGGAGCAAATAAGGCAAAGAAGCAAAAATCCGGTCTCGAACAGTTGTAGACCCGCGCCAAGTCATAATGAACTCTCCTGAGTCGATCGATTAACTATTAATTCCATTAAACTCAGGATAACGCAGCAGCAGGGTTTGTGTTTCGACTCTGCCGGAACTTGCTTTTCACTCAGCGGGGAGCAGCCTCAACTACCATGCAGGCTTTCTTATTTAATATTGGCAATGACGAAGCCCATTTGACACTCGTACCGATCGGGCATATTTTCCGTAGGTTTAGCAACTGGATGGCCACAGCGAAGCTCTCCACCGCTCCAGCGCGGTTGGCCAGTGCGATCGGCCAGCAAACAACTTTGGCAAACACACTGAGGGGCAAGCATCTGATTTTCCATTAAAATGACTAACATTTGATACCTCCGGCAGGCTTCACACCAGTAATTTCATTGTATGTCAGGAGTTGGGGACAAACCGCTTAACCTGAACACAACGTAATATTTATGTCAATGGTGCGAAATCCGTAGTACGGTATAAGATCCCCAATTCCCAATCCCAAAATTGTCAAGAGGTTGATTATTGTGACGGACACTAACTTAGAATTCCTTTCCAAAACCGATCCGCTGATTGCCGATTTAATCGGGCAAGAGCTCCAGCGGCAGCGAGACCACCTAGAACTCATCGCCAGCGAAAACTTTACCTCCGCAGCGGTAATGGCAGCTCAAGGCTCAGTGCTGACCAATAAATACGCCGAAGGACTGCCAGCGAAACGGTACTACGGCGGCTGCGAATTTATCGACGGCATCGAGCAAATCGCGATCGATCGCGCCAAACAGCTCTTTGGAGCCGCTCACGCCAACGTCCAGCCCCACTCCGGCGCTCAAGCCAACTTTGCAGTATTTTTGAGCTTGCTGGAACCCGGAGACGGAATTATGGGCATGGATTTGTCCCACGGCGGACACTTGACCCACGGTTCGCCGGTCAACGTATCCGGCAAATGGTTCAAAGCTTTTCACTACGGCGTCAGCCAAGAAACAGAACAGCTCGACTATGACGAAATTTTGGCACTTGCCAAAGAAAACCGACCGAAATTGCTAATTTGTGGCTATTCAGCATATTCGCGAATTATCGACTTTGAGAAGTTTAGAGCGATCGCCGACGAAATCGGAGCCTACCTGCTCGCCGACATCGCCCACATCGCCGGGTTAGTCGCCACAGGGCATCACCCCAACCCCCTCCCCCACTGTCACGCAGTCACCACCACCACTCACAAAACCCTGCGCGGCCCCCGTGGTGGCTTGATTATGACTAATGACCCGGAATTAGGTAAAAAGTTTGACAAAGCTGTGTTCCCCGGCACTCAAGGTGGCCCCTTAGAACACGTCATTGCGGGCAAAGCAGTAGCTTTCGGCGAAGCCTTAAAGCCTGAATTTAAAACTTATTCCGGTCAAGTAATTGAAAATGCGCGCGCTTTAGCGGAACAGTTGCACCAGCGGGGTTTAAAACTCGTTTCCGGCGGCACGGACAATCACTTAATGCTAGTTGATTTGCGATCGGTAAACATGACAGGCAAGCGAGCGGACCAATTAGTCAGCGGTGTGAATATTACTGCTAATAAAAATACCGTGCCTTTCGATCCGGCATCGCCCTTTGTCACCAGCGGTTTGAGACTCGGTTCGCCGGCGATGACCACCAGGGGAATGGGAACAGCAGAATTTACCGAGATTGGCAATATTATTGCCGATCGCCTGCTAAATCCAGATGATGAAAGCGTCGCCGCCGACTGCCTGCGTCGAGTAGCAGCACTGTGCGATCGCTTCCCCTTATATCCCCACTTGTACTTGAAAGTGCCGGCATTAGCTTAATTTTCCTGATCGGCAATGGGGAATTGGTAGTTGGAAGTGTACGGGTAAAAGGGTAAAAGAGCAGGAAAAGATTGAGAGTTGTCGGTAGCGATATTGACAAGCGGTTTTCACCAAAAATATCGATCGCCAATACGGTTTTTAGTAAAGATATTTGTCGGGCGGGGCTGGTTTGACTAACGGTATTTGTCGGTTGTGAAAGATACCGCTCAACTGAGCCCGCTCGCCAAATATCGACTTTTTTGCTCGCGAAAGACTCGATATTTCAAATCGTTAATTCGAGAGTTATGAATGAAAAACCTGACAATTCGCCCCAGGGCAACTGCCCTTGCGGCAAATCTCCGACTCCCAAACCCCCAGTCGCTCTTCAAGATGTTTCCTTGTTACAAGCCATCTGAAATGTAGTAGACTCTGCCTGACAGACTAATTGCCCCGCACTATTTAAAATTGATTTCAGATGCCGTACCAGTATCTGTACCACATACTCGCTTTTTTGGTTTCTGCGATCATCGTCCTCTGGAGTACGCCAATAGTCAAAAAAATTGGTCTCAAAAGCGGGCGAGTCGATCGGCCAGGCGAGCGAAAAGTCCACAAGCGCCCTATGGTGCGCTTGGGAGGAGTGTCCATCTTTCTCGGCACTATCACTGCCCTCTTATTTGTCTGGCTCTCAGGAGGCTTCATCGATGCTAACGGACAAGTTCTCAATCCCAAAGACGAATACGAAATTTGGGGAGTCACCCTCGGCGGCATAGGATTCTTCCTCATCGGTTTAGCAGACGACCTATTTTCGCTCTCAGCCTTAAAACGCTTGCTCATGCAAATTGGCGTATCCAGCATCGTTTGGATGGCAGGCGTACAAATTGAGTTTCTCACAGTTCCCTCCCTGGGATTGACTAATATTGGCTGGCTGAGCTTGCCAATTACCGTGATTTGGCTTGTAGGCATGGCGAATGCCATCAACTGGATTGACGGTTTGGACGGTTTAGCTGCCGGAGTTTCAGGGATTGCAGCAGTTGTAATGCTGATTGTCAGTCTGGCGATGCACCAACCGGCGGCGGCCCTGATTGCAGCGGCTTTAGCTGGCGGGGCCTTGGGATTTCTGCGCTACAACTTCAATCCGGCTCAAATCTTTATGGGAGATGGCGGGGCTTATTTTATCGGGTTTACTCTCGCTGGAGTGGGAGTAATTGGGTTAGTTAAAACTACGGCTGTTACTTCTGTGTTGCTGCCATATTTAATTTTAGCTGTACCGATTTTAGATATGTCGGCGGTGATTCTCGATCGACTTCGCAACGGCAAGTCACCGTTTATTGCTGACAAGCGCCACCTCCACCACCGACTTCTAGAAGCCGGACTATCCCATCGATTTGCGGTTTTATTTATTTACTCGCTGACACTGTGGGTAGGAAGTTTAGCCCTAGCTTTTTCGCTTCCCAGCGGCGTAATTTACGCTATGGGTGCAACAAGTTTGCTGGGATATGCTAGCTGGAAAGTTTGGAGACACGCTAGGTGAAGGAAGAAGGAAGAAGGAAGAAGGAAGAAGGAAGAAGGAAGAAGGAATAAAAATAATTCCCAATGCCCAATGCCCAATTCCCAATGCCCAATTACCAATGCCCAATTCCCCAATCTAAAATCCAAAATCTAAAATCTAAAATTGAATGGTTGCTGAAATTATTTGTGTTGGCACTGAATTGCTGTTAGGCGATATTCTTAATAGCAATGCCCAGTTTTTAGCCAAAGAATTAGCGAGTCTGGGAATCCCTCACTACTATCAAACAGTGGTGGGGGACAATCCAGAACGTATCAAACAAGTGTTAGAAATCGCCGTCAGCCGATCGCAGCTTTTGCTCTTCACCGGAGGCCTGGGCCCCACACCCGACGATCTGACAGTCGAAACAATCGCCGATTTTTTTGGAGTTCCTCTCATCGAAAAGCCGGAAATTATCGCCGATATCGAATACAAATTTGCCCAGCGGGGACGCACCATGAGTCCCAGCAATCGCAAACAAGCTTTAATTCCAGAAAGTGCGGACATTCTGCCGAACCGGTGCGGTTCGGCACCGGGGATTATTTGGCAGCCGGTTTCTAACGTGACAGTAATGACATTTCCCGGCGTACCGGCGGAAATGCACTTGATGTGGCAAGAAACCGCCGTTCCTTACCTGAAAAATGGCGGCTGGTGCAGCGCCACTATTTACAGCCGCACATTGAAATTTTGGGGGATTGCTGAGTCGGCATTGGCGGAAAAAGTAGAGAGTTTTCTGAATTTAACTAATCCTACTGTGGCTCCCTACGCCAATCACGGCGAAGTCAAACTGCGGATTTCGGCCCGCGCGGAGTCCTCCGTGGCTGCGAAAAACTTGATTGAGCCGATCAAACAACAATTGCGACAAATTGCTGGCTTAGACTGTTACGGTGCTGATAGCGATACCCTGGCTTCGACTGTCGGCCAATTGTTGCTCGATGCGGGACAAACTCTTAGCGTGGCTGAATCCTGCACCGGAGGTGGATTGGGGGCGATGCTGACTGGTGTTCCCGGCAGTTCGAGCTACTTTTTCGGGGGGATTATTTCTTACGACAATCGGGTAAAGGAAGGATTATTAGGTGTTAATCCGCAAGATTTAGCCGAATTTGGGGCAGTCAGCCACCAAGTGGCAAAACAAATGGCTGCAGGAGTGCGATCTCGCCTCAACACCAGTTGGGGATTGAGCATTACAGGCATCGCCGGGCCCGGAGGCGGCACAGACGCTAAACCTGTCGGACTGGTTTATGTCGGTTTAGCGGGCCCCCAGGGCGACGCAGAAAGTTTTGAATACCGCTTTGGCGATGCCAGAGGCCGCGATTGGATTCGGAATCTGAGTAGCTGTACGGCGCTCGATCGGCTCCGCCGTAAATTATTGTTGGCAAAAGCGTAGAAAAAATCCTACGGTTGGTCAATTGTCAACAGTCAACCGTAAGCTTAAGCTTTATTTAACACTCTCTACTCCGAGATAGTTCGGCAATATTCCGCTGGCCTATTGATTATCTGTAAAGATTCGTTATGATAATAAGATAGGACTGATTGGCCAATATACTGACTCTCTCCATTGCTCAAAATAACCAGCAAGTGAGAAAGCAAGTTTGACCTTTGGTTTCAAAGTCGTGCTTGCTTATTTTCAGATATTTAGCCGTCGGTTTAGCAATCTAGACTATAAAAAAAGGAGCTATCCGTTCAATGGAAGACATTGAAAAGGTGCTGGAAGAAATTAAAGAATGGGTTCGCAAGCTGATAGAAGGACTGCTGAGTCCCGAACCGGAACCGGAACTCGAGCCGATTCGTATTCCTGTCAACCAACCGAGAAATCGCAGGTAGTCGGGACTGAATTAGAAGTTTGAGGTTTGAGGTTTGAGGTGGCAGACTGGTTCTAAATCCCATGTCAAAACTCTCATAGTTTTTGTTGCGCTGGAAATTTTAAAATTGTTAAATATCCTGGTACTTCACGGCCCTAATCTGAATCTATTGGGTCAGCGAGAACCTGGAGTTTATGGTTCTGCGACTTTAAATGATATCAACAAGTTGTTAGAACGAGAAGCGCAAGCCCTCCAGGTGCAAGTCTCAATTCAGCAGTCGAATCATGAAGGGGTCTTGGTGGATGCAATTCACTCGATGTTAGGGCAGCACCAAGGCTTATTGATTAATGCTGGAGCTTATACTCATACGAGTGTGGCAATTAGAGACGCGATCGCCGCGGTGAATATCCCTGCGGTAGAAGTTCATCTGAGCAATATTTACCGGCGGGAAGCTTTTCGCCACCACTCGTTTATCGCAGCAGTGGCGATCGGGCAAATCAGCGGTTTTGGCTCAGAAAGTTATCGGCTGGGGTTGCAAGCTCTAGTTAGTTACTTGATTAAAAATTAAAAATTTACCGATTGTAGCGATCGGATGAGGGCAGGTTTTAGATAGAAAACCAGCCCTTATATGTTTGGGTTGAATTCAAATTAATAACAATAGTTAGGCAAAGAAGCAAACCAGGAAGAATTCTAAATTACCGATTACCAATTACTAACAACTTGAGTTAAATTCAAATGCGGCATTCCCTGTTGAGCAAGTTTCAAGGAACCATCCTAGGGGCAGTTTTAGGAGACTCTATAGGCCTGCAATACCAGAGGCAACTCGTGGGTATTCCCCCACAAACAGAAGACTTGCAGCCAATTTTACAACTGACTAAACACCAACAATTGACCTTAAGTGGGGCAACATTGGCGTTGAATTCTCTCAACAGCAAAATCCTCAGTGCCAAAGACTCATCCGAATCCGGGAGACTTGCGGTAGCTTGCGCTCAAAGTTTCATTCGGTGTAGAAGTTTAGATTTAAAAGATTGGCGCGATACTTGGGAAGCATTTGCCAAGTCGGAAATTTACCATCCCCGCAACAGTGAGTTTCAAACCCTGCTTAACCCTGGTGAAGCTGCCGTTGCTGCGCTGCCATCCGCGATGTTTTTTCACGAAAATAAAGCCAAGCTGCGAGAAAAAATCATGCTGGCGATAGAGGTTTGGCATCATGAAAACCAGCCAGAATGGGAAACAGCAATTTTAGCAGTAGCATATACGATCGCCCGAGCTCTCAAAGAAAGACTTGACCCGGCGACAGCGATCGAGCAAACACTTGCTTACCTGAAAACAGATAATGCCTTAACAGAGCTGCTGCTGCAAGTGCAAATACTACTAGAAAAGGGAGCCGATTTAGAAACAGCCACCACTCACCTGTGCAAAAGCGCCACAGCTTTGCGAGAAAGACAGGACGAAGGCGAGAAAAAATTACAAACCGAGTCAATTAACCCAGGAAATTTCATTCCCATTACCTTAGCTTTCTACTGCTTCTTAAACACCCCAGAAGACTTGCGCTTGTCAGTGGTGCGGGCGGCCCGCTGTGGCATAGCTGGACAACTCACCTGCGCTTTGACAGGAGCTTTGTCGGGAGCCTATAACGGCGTTGCTGCGATTCCTGTAGAATGGCGACAGGTATCTTCGCCTGACGTTAAATCCCAGCAGCTAGCCGACGGCCGAGAAACTTCGCTATGGGGAACTGGCAGCGATGCAAAAATTGTAGAGTTAGCAAATAACCTGTTTGCTGTTTGGGCGGGAGTTTACAGGCCCGATGCCGGAGTGGATTCCGCCGCGCTAGCCCGAGCGGTGGCTGCACCTTATGTCATTAGACCTCGTAAAATATAAAGTTTGGAGCTTTTAACGGTAAGGGGAAACCAGAAATTAGCAATTAGCCATTAACAAGTCAAAAGCGAAAGTGGAAGGAGACCGACAATTAAAGATTAAAAAGTGAAAAATTAAATCGGACGCGCCTGCCCCAACAAGCCAGGTTTAAACGAGAATATGGGGTTGGGAAACGAAGAATCTACGGAGAAACGGGGTTTTTAGCCATCGCGCGCAAGTTCTGTTCAAGATGGACAAGGGAAGCAAAGAAGCTGCTTGGGTTGTTGGCCACCTTTAGGAAAGCCAACTGCTGGCGAGAGTCAGGCAAAGTAGCCTGGAGGGTTGAATATTCAGCCAGGGTAGTTCGGATAAAATCAATCAAGATGCATAGTCAGAAATTCTGACAAAGCTGCTGGATAACAGTGATATATCTTCGACACAAATGAATACGCTCTCCTCATTGATGCGACAGATTGAGCAGCTAGGGGCTGCGCGCTCACTACGCCAACACATTGCTAAAGTGCAAAATGGCTGCAGCAAAGCAGATACCTCACGCGCTGGCGGGCCTCTCCTGAGCCGTTTGTCGCACCAGAAATGGCTTCTTCCCGAGACTTTTACTACTAGATTTACAAGTAAAACCTCCAAATCAAGCCTCAAAAATCAAGCTCGTTCCCCTATGTTGGCGCTCGTAGCGGTAGTGTCCCTAAGCAGCACTCTGGGCCACCGCTTCTACAACCAGCCAAAACTGGATGTGGGGACGAAAGCTCCTCAGACGATTAAGGCTCCTGCTAGTGCTAGCATCCCCGATTACAAAACTACTGAAGAACAGCGGAAAGCAGCGCGGATCGGAGCTGTAGCGATATTAATGCTCGATCCAGCAGTTGACGGACAAATTTATCGAGAATTACAACAATTTTTGCAGCAGGGAAGCGAGCTGCGGGAAGCGGTAGGCCCGTTTCCGTTTGCGAGTCCCTCGGTGCTCTCAAATACGGCTCAGGTTTACTTGCGGGGCTGTCCAGAGTGGGAGTGGCGATCTATTGTGGCGCAAGCGGGTGACAAAAGTGCAACTTCCGAGCGATTGAGTTTGGATTCCCCCGCAATTGCTGCGGCAACAGATAACAAGTCTCAGCAAGATGCTATCGCTCAACTGCAAGCTTACAGCCGATCGGTCCGGGCAGCAGAGTTTCAAAGCCTGACAGACAGTATTTCCTCTGCTCGCCGCCGCTATCTCAATGCTGTGGAGGCGCTGGGAGAACCATCGGTTTTGGGGCTCCCACAGATTTACGATACTTCGCTGTTTGATTTGTCGGATGCAGCTTGGCAGAAAACCCAAACCGGTATGAGTCGGGCGGCAAAAAGGATGGTGGCTCAAGGTATCCCGCAGGGGTTGCCAAAGGAGATTTTGAAAGAAGCTGTGAAGTTGCAAGTGGCTGAGGAAGTGCCGTTAGAGTCCCAAGCTTTGGCGGTTGAGGGTTTAACAGCCATTTTGCAGCCAAATCTGGTGAGAGATCCGGAGGAAACCAAAGAGTTAGCTGAATTAGCGGCGCAAAAGGTGAAACCGGTGATGATCGCAGTCGATCGGGGCGAGATAATTGTTGCACAAGGACAAGAGATCTCGCAGCAGGATTTCGTGTTGCTGGACTATTTTGGTTTAAGCCGGCGGGGGGTGAATTGGCTGGGGCTGACGGGTTTTGTTTGTTTAGTCGCGGGGGCAATTGCGATCGTACTGCTGGTGGAAAGGCACTACCGCTTGCGCCGCAGAGATCATTTGCTATTGCTGCTGCTGACTTTGAGCGCGCCGGTGCTGGTGAGTTTGGGGCTGCCTTGGACGAGTTTGCCCGCGATCGGGATTTTAGCGGGCGGCTTCTACGGTTCCGCGGTAGGAGTGACTGTGGTGGGGCTGCTGTCGGTGCTGCTGCCCGTTGGCTTAAATGTGGAGTTGATTCATTTAGTCGCTAGCGGGGCGGGGGGATTGCTGGGCGCTTTTATGGCCGGGCGGCTGCGATCGCGCGAGGAATTGGCTCTTTTGGGCTTGGCTCTTGGGTTGACTCAGGGCACGGTTTATCTGGTGGGGACTTTGATTGCCAGCGCCGCTGTCGGTGCGATTTGGTACGTCGTGCTCGGTACTGTGGGCGCCCAAAGTTTGGCCGGTTTGGCTTGGAGCGTTGTGGCGATCGGCATCAGCCCTTATTTGGAACACGTTTTTGACTTGATTACGCCGACTCGGCTGGCGGAACTTGCCAATCCCAACCGCCCGCTGTTGAAGAAATTGGCTGCCGAGGCTCCGGGGACTTTTCAGCACACGCTGTTTGTGGCGAGTTTGGCGGAGGCTGCGGCCCGGGAACTCGGCTGCAATGTTGAGCTGGTCAGAGCTGGGACATTATACCACGATATTGGAAAAATGCACGACCCCCTCGGATTTTGTGAAAATCAAATGGGCGGGGGTAACAAACACGATGAAATTAATGACCCTTGGGCGAGCGCGGAGATTATTAAAAAACACGTTAGCGAGGGCTTGGTGATGGCGCGGAAGCATCGATTGCCGAAGGCAATTCAGGCGTTTATTCCCGAGCACCAAGGTACAATGTTAATTGCTTATTTCTACCACCAAGCGCAGCAAATTGCTGCAAAAGAAATAGAAGATTTAAAGATTGCTTTGCCAGATGCGAATAATTCAAAGTTAGCAATCGCAAGTCGCCAAGTGAGGGAGGAGGATTTTCGCTACGATGGGCCGATTCCGCAGTCGCGGGAAACGGGGATTCTGATGCTGGCGGATTCTTGCGAGGCTGCTTTGCGATCGCTCAAGGATGCTACTCATGAAGAGGCTTTGAATATGGTTAATCGGATTTTGAGGGCTCGCTGGCAGGATAATCAGTTGATGGATTCGGGTTTAACGCGGGAGGATATGTCTCTAATTGCGGAGATTTTTGTGCGGGTTTGGGAACAGTTCAATCACAAGCGGATTGCTTACCCTAGTGCAGTTTTTACTCCTAGGTAGGAGGAAATTTTTAGTTAGGGAAATAGGAGGGCATTTCAGTTGTGGATTAGATTTTATCGCGATGTGTCCCGCAAAGCGCCATGCACTTGAGTGTTGCCGCTGACAATTACCACAGTTTGCTTGATTCCTGTGATTAGCCAATGTCTGTCTGTTTGAATCAAGGAGTGAAAATAGTTACCTCCTGTATCCAGCCGATTCTGTCCCGCTTCGCGATCGGGGTCAAGTCGATAAATGCGGTACACAGACTTACATTTGGCAGCATCCCTTTTAATAGTTACCTCGTGATTTGTGCTGACGTGCAGCGTTCGCAAACCGGCAAGACCTTCTACCCGCTGTTTTATGTATTCTTCTGCGGTTACTCGTCGGGGAGTTTCACCTCGAAATTCTGAGTAGTCGATATCTATTTCGTCTGCTAGATGCGATCGCAATTTTTGCCAGTCTTCGGCATCGATCGCATTTGCAAAAGCGATGATAGTATCTACAACCGCAGCGCCGTCAACAATCCAGCGGATTTGGGACCGTTCCTACATCACAAATAAATTTTGTGAGTTGTGAGTTCAAAAGATTTTAATTTTTAACCGCCGATGAACGCGGATAAATGCCGATTGTTTATCTTAATTCTATCCTTTGACTCCCGCAGCAGTTTCTGTTGGCACAATGTATTTTTGCAAGAGCAAAAATAGCCCTAAAACTGGAACAATAGAAATAATAGAACCCGCCGCAACTAAACGCCAATCTAAAGAAAAGGTCCCGGCTAAATTGGCTACCCCTAAAGGTAAAGTGTAATATTCCGGTCTGTCTAAAACTAGCAGCGGCCACAGAAAGTCGCTCCAAGAACCGATAAATACGAAAATTCCTAGAGTGACTAAAGCTGGCTTAATTGCCGGAATCATGACGTGCCACCAAATGCCTAATTCACTGCAGCCGTCGATGCGGGCGGCTTCTTCTAGTTCTTTGGGAACTGCTAGGAATGCTTGTCGCAATAAAAATATGCCGAAGGCTGAGGCTAGTCCGGGAAAGATTACCCCTAAATAACTATTTTTTAGTCCGAGTTGTACAGTCAATATGTATAGGGGAATCATGACTATTTGGAAGGGAATCATGATTGTGGAAATGATTGTGATTAAGATGGCTTCGCGGCCGCGAAATTTGAGTCTGGCTAAGGGGTAAGCGGCGAGGGCGCAAAAGAGGACGTTGATGCTAACTGTGAGGCCGGCAATTAGGGTGCTGTTGAACAGGTAACTGCCGAAGGGGTTGGTTTGCCAAACTTTGATGAAGTTTTCGAGGGTTGGCTGTTGTGGCCACAGTTGCGGGGGAAATTGAAAGATGTTTTCGTTGGGGGATTTGAGGGAGGTACTGAGCAGCCACAGCAAGGGAAACAGCATTAAAAGTGCGATCGCGCTCATGATGCTGTACGTCCACAGGGTGCTCCACGGCGAGGGAGTGTTGTTTGGGGAATTTGGTTTTTTAGTTTTGAGATTGTTCATTGTTGGGATATGATAATAAGTCCTTGCTTCGTGAGAAGCCTTGTTGTCCATAAGGGGATTATTGCCATGAAACCGTTTATTTACGAAACTATGTACATTCTGCGCCCTGATTTGGGTGAGGAAATGACAGACCAGGCGATCGCTAAATATCAAACTATTTTGCGCGATCAAGGTGCTGAAAACATCGAAACTCAGCACCGTGGCAAGCGCCGTTTGGCTTACGAAATCGGCAAGCACCGGGACGGAGTATACGTTCAAATGAACTATACAGCTCCGGGCGCTGCAATTTTCACCCTGGAGCGCGCGATGCGTCTGAGCGAAGAAGTGATTCGCTATTTGACAATCAAGCAAGATGTGCCAGATGCACCTGAAGCGGAAGCTGAAGCTGAAGTCGCCGAATAGCATTTGTGTCAACTTAACGTCTTATGTAGTTCCAGTCTGCTGTTTGACGATTAGGGCCGCTTATTCCCCGGCACGCCTTTCTTAAGGGCTACCCTGTACACACAACTTGAAAAACTAACGTCAGAGCCTTTCGCTCCCCCTGGCATCCTCCTGAAAAAGAGGCTAGGGGGATTTCTGGAATTGTGGGTACAGCATAGTTTCTTAAGGGCGGGACTTGAGGTTAATTGAAATTATAAGTAGGTAAGCGGGATTAAACCGAGCTATGTAACAATATGTCAACAGGGCTAACTTAGCCACGCTTAGGTCATTTGGATACTTTACAATCCTTAATATAATTGTGTTTGACAGCGCCTACCTACTTACTAGATTTACAAAATTACGAAAGTGCTTTAATGTTTAAACAGTGAGGATTAAATCCTATCTAAAAAAAACTTCATGATTAGAAAAACCGTTCATAGGTTCATCACGTTAGTATTAGCAGGATTGCTATTGGCGATTAGTGGCGGCTGCTGGACATCGCGAAGTTTATCACAAATCCATCCTCATGTTTTTTATGTTGCACCAAATGGCAGTGATGCAAATAACGGTTCACTTGAGTATCCTTGGTCAACAATTAATCACGCAGCGTCGGTATTAAAAGCGGGTGAAGCAGTTTATATTCGGGCTGGAACTTATCGCCTCACTGAACAAATTCAAGCTAAAAATTCAGGGACAGAAAAGGCTTGGATTACTTATCGAGCCTATCCTGAAGAACGAGTTATTATTGATGCGGATGCAGTTAAAGTAGAGCCTCCCTCTGGTAAGAAATCCCATTATCCTCACGATCAAGGTGCATTTATATTACAAAATGTTAGTTATATTCAAGTCAAAAATTTAGAAGTTATTAATTCTCATAATTCTGGGATTACAGTTAGAAATAGCCATTTTATTAACCTTTATAATAATAAAACAGAAAATACGTTTTCCCCAGGTATTGGTGTTTGGTGGGGCGATCACTATAAAGTAATGGGAAATACGGTTATTAATGCAAACGACCTGAAGATGGCTGACTTTTTAAATGATTTCCCAGAAGCTCCCCATGAAGCAATTTCAATCGGTGGGGTTGAAAATTTTGAAGTTGCTTATAACTTAGTTAAGGATGGGAAAAAAGAAGGGATTGATGTTAAAGAAAAGAGTAAATATGGAACCGTCCATCATAACTATATTCACCACATGGCACGACAAGGATTATATGTTGATAGTTGGTTTGGAGTCTTAGAAGATGTTGAGGTCTTTAATAATGTTGTTCATGATTGTAATGGAGCAGGATTGGCTTTAGCAGTAGAAGGAGGAGCAGAAGCAAAAAATATTCGATTTCACCATAACTTAATTTATAATAACTGGGGAACCGGAATTCTCTTTGCCCGATGGGGAAATGATGGGTTACGGCATAATATTAAAATTTATAATAATACGGTTCATCATAATGGTTATGGTAAACCGAACCCAGGAGAAAGCTTTTTTTGGATTACTGGAGGGTTATATTTATTTTCTGATAATCTTCAAAATGTTGAAATCAAGAATAATATTTTTAGCAAGAATAGGGGATTTCAAATCGGTTATAGCGATCGCTATTTGGCGGCTAATTCTGACATCGAAAATATTTTTCGTCAAAAATATCTTGAGATTAGCCAGAACTTAATCTTTGGAGAAAATAACACCACCCGTCCGATTTATGCTGGATGGCTTCCTGATAACTATGCTAATATCTATGGAACGAATGGAACGGCGGCAGTCAGAGAAGAACCTCAATTTGTTAATCCTGAAGAAGGGAATTTTTACTTAAAATCTCCGGTCAGTAACCCAACCCCATTAACTGCTAATTCTAAAACATCTCAGATGAGAGTTGGAGCTTTTCCCAATGGAGAAAAACCCCATTTTTGGTGGCAGGGTAAGTTCCCACCTCAATTTCCTGATTTACCCCAATAAACCCTTCATTAAAATAAGTTGTGTCTGTAATAATTAATTGTTAATAGTTGTATTAAGTACCTAAACAAAATTAATTACACAAAACTCAATAATAATGATTTAAGTAGGTAAGCGGGATTAAACCGAGCTATGTAACAATATGTAAATAGGGCTACCTTAGCCACGCTTAGGGCTAAGGATAATTTACAATCCTTAACATAATTGTGTTTTACAGCGCCTACCTACTTAGCTACTTATTAAATTTACTGTTAACTAAGGCAAATTCGACTTTCTTGAGAGGCAAAATTCTGCATCTATAACTCTGAACCAAACTATAAAGTTATTTTTGCCCTTGGCAATTAGGTAGCCGCTAAAATGTGGCTCTTAGAAGTGGAATATTGTCAAATTTTGCCAACTGCTGCTTGAGGTTGGGTCTGAATCAACTAGCCCAAGCTCGATCGCACTCCCTGCAACCTCGATCGAGATTCTCGCCCCATAGCCGCATTGTAAAGTTTTGTTAAAATTTGGATTTGGTAGCTTTAGATACAGAATTGTCTGTTATAGTGATAGAAGAGAAGAAAAAACCAGCCCAACATTAATCTAAAGAATACCGAGGAACTCCCTATGTCTACCGAAAATCAAGCTCGCTCTCTGATGATGCGCCACCACCAACTGGTGAAGAACCGCCAGCAATCCATGCTCAACCGCACCGCCACCGAAGTCGGGATGGAAGATACGCACTACTGGGGTCACATTCAAGGCAAACCGCAGCCCAGCTTTCAAGCCAGTTACGATCGCAGCAACGCCACTATGAGCTAGGGCAAGCTCAATTTCCACAATTGTCTACGAAGTTATTACCTATAATTTGGAGAAATCAGTTATGTCAACTCAAGAACAAGCCCGCACCCTGATGATGCGCCATCAACACCTCGTCAAAAACCGTCAGGAATCCATGCTGAGCCGTGTGGCTGCTGAAGTTGGTTTAGATGCTGGTTCTCAAGCGAGTATCAATCGCAAATAACTCCTTTTTTCAACGGCGAGATAGTTGAATCGAGTTTGTTGTTTGCCAGCTAAAAATTAATAATGTCAATTATAAAACCGTCGCGACTTCTTCTTGAGTTATAACTCTAGATTGGAAGCCGCGATTAGTTTTATGGGAATTGGGAATTAGGAATGTGGAATGGGAAATTGGGCTCAAAATAATGGGGAATCTAAAATCTAAAATCTAAAATCGTTCGACTGAGCGCTCACGCCGAAGTCTAAAATCTAAAATCTAAAATCTAAAATCTAAAATGGTATAATCCCCTTTCAGCAGATTGAAGGCTACTAGGGAGGTCATCATGTCGGACTGGAAAGAAATTGACGGCGGAGTTACAGCACCCAGAGGGTATCGAGCCTCGGGAATTACAGCGGGCTTGAAGCCTTCAGGCTTGCCAGATTTAAGTTTAATTTTGTCAGAGGTAGACGCGATCGCCGCCGGAGTCTTCACAACATCGACTGTCCGGGCTGCTTGCGTGGACTACTGCCGCCAGCGTTTGCAAGCTAAACCCAGCGCCAAAGCAATTTTGTGCAATGCGGGACAAGCTAATGCTGCTACTGGCGAACAAGGTTTGGCCGATGCCCTCGAAAGTGCCAAATTGTTGGGAGAAGCGCTGAATATTCCTCCAGAATCAATTCTTTTGGCCTCCACTGGCGTCATCGGACAGCGGATAAAAATGGAGCCGCTGAGGGCGGGAATTCCCCGATTAGTTGCTGAGGCATCGGAAACTGGTTCCGATGCGGCGGCTAAGGCGATTTGTACGACTGATTTAGTGCCGAAAACGATCGCCCTGGAAACCATGTTTGGCGATCGACCCGTCCGCATCGGCGGCATTTGCAAAGGTTCGGGAATGATTCACCCGAATATGGCAACAATGCTGGCATTTGTAACTTGCGATGCAGCAGTGTCATCGCATTTGTGGCAAGAAATGCTGAGTCGGGCGGCTAACAGAAGTTTCAATCAAATTACTGTTGACGGCGATACCAGTACAAACGATTCGCTAATTGCTTTGGCAAACGGTCAATCCCGCACACCGGCAATTACGGAAATGGGGGCAGATGCTGAAAAACTAGAGGCGATGCTGACAGAAGTTTGCGTACATTTAGCAAAGGCGATCGCCCGTGACGGCGAAGGTGCAACTTGTTTGGTAGAAGTGCAAGTTAGTGGCGCGCTGGATGAAGTTTCTGCGAGTAAAATTGCCAAAACAATTGTCGGTTCTTCTTTAGTGAAAGCTGCTATTTTCGGACGCGACCCGAATTGGGGCAGAATTGCGGCGGCGGCTGGGCGCGCTGGTGTACCTTTCGATCAAGAGAATTTGCGGATTCAATTGGGGGATTTTTTGATGATGGAAAACGGACAACCTAAAGAGTTCGATCGCGCTGCTGCGAGTAATTATATGAAAGCGGCTGCGGAGGGGGAATATTTGAAGGCTGATACGGTTTTAATTCAGGTTAGTGTCGGGAATGGCAGCGGTTTTGCGAAAGCTTGGGGATGCGATTTGAGTTACGACTACGTGAAGATTAATGCGGAGTATACGACTTAAATAAGTCCAGGCGGTGAGAAGTCCGGGCGGTTAGAAACCGCGCCTACACAAACAAAACCAGACGAGAGCGAGTTAAAGGCAAATTTCACACAATTTAAACTAAACTTCCCCCCGTGGGGGGAAATTAAAAAATCTGAAACCTTTACTCACCGAGTTAATCTCAGCTTTTTTGCTCCTCATTTTAAAATCGCTGAAGCCCTTACAAAGATAAGCTTTTTATGATTTTAACAAAAGAGCGCTAAAAATCTTATTCAGACTAAGTTTCAAGACTTCTTAAGCTTATTATTAATAAGTCTAATATAAAGTTTGAAAACACGCCCTAACCAAAACTATCGGAGACAAACACATAGCCACCACCATACCCGACAGCATTATCCACTAATATTAAGCCATCATTGGTCTGCGGAGCGCCACTTTGGGCAAGTCCATAATTCACCACGCGCAACAACCGCTGCGGCGTAAATGATTCTAATTCCACAAAATTGCCTGCATCCAGCCATGCTAGTTCTTCGGCTGTTAAACCTTGCCTTACAGTGTCTGGTAATTGACGGGATCTTTGTGCCATTGTTTGAGATTGTTGCACAAACATATCACGGGTTGCTAAGATTTGACGGGGAGAAATTCCCAAATCAAAAATGGTCACCGCTTGATTAGCAAACCACTCTGGATTAGTCCGCAGTTGATTTACCAAACCAACGCCACCAGGACTCGCATTGTGGAGTGCATACACTTTTAAATCGGCATTACGGCGCAGCATTTCGATTACGGTGTTGAAGATGCTTTGTGGATAGCCATTAATACTAAGAATGGCGCAGTTGTTTTCAAAATGGACGTTGTTGGCAATTAGAAATTGAGCTATTTCGTCACTGTCACAGATAATTGCGCGATCGAAACTGTATGTGCTCACTTCGGGATCGATGCTGGCGGGCAAAGACTCTTGGCGAGGTGCAGGGAGGAGTTTTTCTAGTGTACCGTTCACTCGTTGCCAGCACTGTAGCCAGTGATCACTCTGCGATTTATTGACGAGAAATAGTTCACTAATTTCGTGTTGACGGCGTTTTTGTGAAATACCTAGCCAGTAGGAAAATAGCCCTAGTGCAGACGCTGCGATGTATCCGGGAAAATAATCAGCACTCAAGCTGAGGGCAATGCCTGCCACTAAAATAATTACCCCTAAAATCTGGAGGTTTTTAGCATTAGTTCTTCTGCTGCGACTACCTTGTCCAGGAGATTTGCTGTAGTGGAAAAATAGCCATATCCAACTCAAATTGTAGAGAGCGAAGGTAATAATAACTGCGAATTGTGAGGGAAAAATAGCAAGAGCGAAGGAAATGCCGAAAGTTCCCGCAAATACGCTAAAAAAGAAGTAGAGAAAAAGCCAACTATTTTCGGGTACGCGAGATTTAAGCTTTTGGTCAATAAAATACAAAAACTGTTTGTGCGTAAAAAACAACATATTTTGGCTGGAAATATTTTCGATCGCCTTTTTGAAAAAGGGATCGGTGAATGCCAACTTTTTATCAGTGACGGTAGTGGGTTCAAAGACAAATGGATGGTTGCACCGTTTACAGCGACCTGAGTTCCTGGTACGATCGCTCAAAATGTTGTCGGTTTGACACTGGACGCATTTCATTCCCATTTCGGTTACTCCTGATTGATTTAATGGATTTATATCGTTGACGGTTGTTTTGGAATGGTTTTACCGCAGAGGCCGCAGAGGGCGCAGAGGAAGAGAAGAGAGATAATAAGTAGAAGGAAGAAGGAAGAAACTATGCCCAATGCCCAATGCCCAATGCCCAATGCCCTCTTAAAAGATTTGCCCGTTTAACAAAATGGAATAGTCTTCTCGCTGTCGAATTAATCGATCGCCCTTAGCATCAATCAACACCTCAGCAGGGCGGGGGCGGTGCAGAAAATGCGACGACATCGCATAGCCGTAAGCCCCGCTATCCAAAATCAGGATCGCATCTCCAATTTTGAGTTTCGGTAGCCAACAGTTGCGCCCCAAATAATCCCGCGAATAAGTCGTGTTGCCGCAAATATCCGTTTCATGTCGCGATACATCGTCGGTTTCCCAAGTTGCGATCGCCCGATAGCCCCCGTGCACTGCAGGCACCGATAGATTTGATACAGTCGTATCCACCCCGACAATTTGCCGATTGCCCAACCACTTCACCGACACAACTTTCGCAAGCAAAACGCCACAACCTGCGATCGCCGATCGTCCGGGTTCAATCACCAACTCGATCGGGCGAGATAGCGCACTCAATCGTTCAGTAATCGCCGCACCAAACTCCCGCCAGTCAAACACTGCACCGCCTCGATAGGGATAGCCAAAACCACCGCCAAAATCGAGGGTTTTCCAATCGGGCAACAGTTGGGCGATCGCAATTAGCCGATCGATCGCCTGCGTAAAAGCACTCGTGGCGTTCGTTCCTGTCCCCCGATAAAAATGCAATCCGGTAATCCTCAACCCCTGCTGCTGCGCGATTTCGTTGGCTTTCTCGAATTCGGCGGGACGCACTCCAATCCGACTGTCTCCCGTCAATTCCGGTGAGTTGAGGCGCAGTCCGATTTCGGCACGGATCGATCGCGGTTGACTCCCGGAATATTCGCAAAAATCCTGGAGTTGCGACAGACTATCGAAATTGAATCGATCGATCTTCCATTCAATCAATTGCTGAATATCCGCCCTGTTGAGGTTACTGCCGGTGTAGACAATGCGATCGCTCGTAAAACCCGCTTTCAGTCCCAAAAACACATCCCCTGGTGTATTCGCGTGTAGCCCCCAACCAGCCTGCTGAATCAATTGCAACAGAGCAATATTGCCGTTGGTGACGCTAGCAAAATGAAACTGAACGCGGGGATAGTCGATCGATCGCGTAATATGCTCAAGGGTCTGACTGAGGATCTCGGCCTGATACACATATAAGGGCGAACCATAAGTTGACAAAAGTCGCTTGGCTAATGCTTCCGAGAACGGTGGCGAATGTATTTTGGTTTCATTCTGTAGCAAAGATTCAGTCATATAGAAGAAGGAAGATGGAAGATGGAAGAAGGAAGATGGAAGAAGGAAGATGGAAGATGAAAAATGGAAGATGAAAGATGGAAGATGGAAGATGGAAGATAGAAGAAGAAAGATTGTAAAATCGAGTTAACAGTCAACAGTCAACAGTCAACAATCAACAGTCAACAGTCAACCGTCAACAATCAACAGTCAACCTCCTTCGATATTTCCAAATGCGTTGTCCGATCGCCGGTGGCAACCAAAACACATGATCCAGCGATCGCTTGCCCGGAATTTCGCCTAAAACCTCGGTTCGCCATGCCTGCCACATCAGCAGCAACCAGAGATTATTGCCAATATAGCGATCGCGCATGGCAACTCCGAGTTGTCCCGATAACATCGCGTCGGCCAAATGGGGCTGCCAGCAATTTTCCGATCGCAACACATTCGGATTCAGCCGATCGCCGATCGCAGCCCAAAACTCCCGGTAATACCAAACCTTCAACGGCACACCCATCCCGCGCTTTTCCCGCCAGACAATTTCCGGCGGCAGCCAGCGTTCAGACGCTTTTTTGAGGATGTATTTTTCGCACGCACCTTGCAGCAGCAGCTCTCCTGGCAGTTGAAACGTCCATGCTGTGAGGTCGGGGTCGCAGAAGGGCGATCGCACCCACAAACCGCAAGCAAACGCCAATGCCGTTGCCCTCGGCTGAATATTTTGGGCACCTTTGAGCATTAGCGAAGCGCGCCGTAGCCTCGCTAGCAGGGAAGGACAGGTTTCGGGATCGATCGCGTCTTGCAGGTAAACGCTCAAATCGTGAGACTGGATGCGATCGAGCATTTCTGGCGAAAAAATTTGTTTTTCATAACCATAAAATCGCTGAAACGTCCGCAAATACTGCTGTTCAAAAGTTTCTCCTCCGGCGGGATGCTCTGCAGTGTAAACTCCGCGTGCAATCAAAGGCTTGTTCGTCCATCCAGCAAATAGCTGATCGCCATTCTCGCCATTGAATACAACTCGCACGTCTTGCGCCGCCGCCTGTTTGAGCAAAAACAGCGGGGCTGTTGTGCCATCTCCATAGGGTAAATCGAGGGCTTTGGCGGTTGGCCCGATCGCCCGCAACACTGCATCGCCCGTCGCCGCCACTCGGATCAGCGGAATCTGGAAAAAGTCCGCCACCTGTTGGGCGTAGGGCAGTTCGGAATAGGCTTCGACACCAAAATCGAGGGCATAGGCGCGCACCTGCAAGCCTGCTTTGACTAGCAGCGCCGTCACCAGCGAGGAATCAATGCCGCCGGAGAGTAAAACGCCAACGGGTTCGTCGATCGGCAAATCGGCCACTTGTCGATCGATCGCCTGTTGCAACAGCCCCTGCAATTGTGCGATCGCCTCATCCTCACGGCGCAGTAATTGGGGCGCTTCTTGCCAAGCCGATTGCAGCGATTCCCTACAGGATAGCTTCGCCGCCCGTACTTTCGGCCGATCGTTAACCTCGGCGATTTCCCAAATCATCTCGCTTCCGGCTGCTACAGATGCAATTTGCTCGATCGGAGTTAACGGCGCGGGCACGTAGGAAAAGCAAGCATAGCTGTGGAGGGCGATCGGGCTAATTTGAGGGGAAGCAATCAGCGGTAGCAGCAATTGCATCCGCGTCGAAAACCAAATCGTTTCTCCCAACTGCATCCAGTACAACGGCACTCGCCCAAACGGATCGCGCCCCAGCCGTAGCTGTTTCGCTTCTACCGCCGCCCAAGCATCTCCCGGTAAATCGGTTGGCTGAAATCGCCCGCAAGCATTCAGCGTCACTGTGTCAGCCGTGAGTACAGATGCAGAGGCGATCGCCCACTCGGATAATTTGCCCTGCCGAATGCAGTAATCTGGGACTAAACGGCTGAGCGTTTTTGTGCGATCGTCCTCTCCCCAGTAGCCTATGAAATGTGAAGGTTTGTCGATCGCACCCATTAGATGTCTCCAATAATTATTGTGGAACAGGCATCTTGCCTGTTCAAAACAGGCTGTTTTTGGATAAGTCTATGTAGATATCTCCCATAATCATTGTGGAACAGGCATCTTGCCTGTTCAAAACAGGCTTTTTTGGATAAGTCTATTTATTTCACAGTGAAAGGTTCAGTGCTGATGACGCGCCCATCCAGGGACATCCGAACTTCCCATTTGCCTGGGGCTGCAGCAGATCCGAGATCGTAAAAGCAGTGCGTATTCCAAACCGTAGTATCGATCGTGCGAGTTTGATACCTGCCCTGATGAACAATGTCACCGCTGGGATTAATCCAATCGCATTGCAGAGACAACTGATTGCCGATCGGAGCATTTTTCAACGTTACCTGGTAGTAGATGCGGGGGTTGATTTGACGGTTGACTTGAGTAAGGCTGTCACCACCTTTTTTCGATAGCGCAATCCTGTCTTCTCCTCCCACAACTTGAGCAGTTTTTTGTTGCTGATTTTGCCCGAACAGCACGCCTATACCGATCGCAGATATGACAACAACTGTCGAGGCGATCGCGATCCAGCGGTTGCGTCGCTGCTGTTTTTCTAGGACTTCGCGGCGGCGCATTTGGGCGATCGCATCTTCTAAAAGCTCATCAGGAAGATTCAACTCTCGTAAAATTTCTCTTACCTGATCTGGGGCCAATTCTAACTCGCGCTGCTGCGATAACTTGTCGATTTCAGCGACTACCTGTGCTAACTGAGTTTGAGTGAGCCGAGTTTCCATAAAGTTCTTTCCAGTAAAAATTAGATATATAAATCACCCCTCTCTTCTCTTCCTCTGCGCCCTCTGCGCTCTCTGTGGTTAAATTATCCATATTATTCAATAAATAGCTCTCAAAGTCAATTCATAAAAATCATAACCTTGACCTCATAAAAATCATATTTATAGGACTTAGTATAGATACCCAAAAACCGTTTTTTCTTTTTCCCAAATACTTCGTTGCAACCCGCAGATTAGGTAAAATCGCCGATTTCTTTGTGGAAGTGAGTAAATCCTGACTTATATAAAATCCAGACTGGCAAATTCCTCAACTTTTTGAGACTCGATTAAAAAAGGCAATTTGCCTAAATCTAGTTTTTCCTGTTGGCGATTCAACCAAATTGCGTTTAATCCCGCATTTTTAGCACCACAATAATCTGCTTTGAAGCTGTCACCGATATGCAACACCTTCTCGGCAGTGCAGTTGTGCTTTTGCAAAGCCGCAGTAAAAATTTTAGAGTCGGGTTTTGCTGCACCAACCTCGGTAGAAATTGTCACTGATTTGAAATAACCAGCTAAATTTAGTGCTTTTAATACTGGATAAATTCGAGAATCGAAATTCGATACTACTGCTAATTCAATTCCTTGTTGCTGCCACTTATTTAAGGCTGGCAATACGTCGGGATAGACGAACCAAGGTTCGGCGGTGGCAAAATGAGCGTAGAGTTCCCCGAAGAATGTGGAAAAGTCTGAAAATTGGTGGAAAAGGCCTGCTATTTGGAATGCCTTTGCGGAAACTGTTTGCCACCACTCAAATTCTAATTGGGGAATTTTTGCTGATTCTATCCCTGGAAATGCCATTGGACTTGCTGAGGCGAAGCTTTGAGAAAATGCTGCATTTAACTCTTCACTATTAACTGTTACTCCAAACCTCTGGGCTATTTTTCCGTATACCTCGCCGACGCTACCGCGAACATCAAATAGTGTACCGGCGGCGTCTAAAAAAATTACTTTTGTCATTGGTTATTTGTTATTTGTTTGTAGTAAGAACTTTAGTCTTGATTGCCTAGGATTTTAGGTTTGAGGACTTCAGTCCTCACTACAAAATTTTTTAGTTGTGAGTTGTTTGCGGATTCACCACACCAGAATGATTGGCAATGTTGCCCGCAGCTTCAAATCTGCCTCCTAAATATTTGGCTAGGAATTCTTCGGCGACCGCATAAAAGTGCAGGCGATTTTCTGGTCGCGCAAATCCGTGTCCTTCGTCTGTATAAAGCACGTATTCTACAGGTTTGCCGGCTTGCTTCATGGCATTGACAATTTGCTCGCTTTCTGATTCTTTTACTCGCGGGTCGTTAGCACCTTGGGCGATTAGTAAAGGTTTCTGGATGCGATCGACAAAAAATAAGGGCGAGATCGATTTGAGAAACTCTGGTTCTGTTTCCAGATTTCCGACGCGGTGATACATATTTGCTTTGAGCGGTTCCCAGTAAGGGGGAATAGTTTGCAGCAGTGTAATCAAATTGCTTGGTCCGACAATATCGACGGCGCAGGCAAAAACATCGGGACTAAAAGTCAATCCCGCTAAGGCAGCATAACCACCGTAAGAACCGCCCATAATCGCAATTTTATCGGCTTGGGAAATTCCTGTTTCTACAAGCCAATTAACCCCATCTAGCAAGTCGTCGTGCATCTTAGCCGCCCATTCGCGATTGCCGGCATTGAGAAAGGCTTTGCCGTAGCCGGTGGAACCGCGAAAATTGATTTGCAAAACGGCGTAACCTCGGTTTGCCAGCCATTGGGCTTGTGGATTGTAACCCCAGGTATCGCGTGCCCAGGGGCCGCCGTGAACAAGCAAGACTGTCGGTACGGGTGTTGAGACACCAACAGGTTTTGTCAGGTAGCCGTGAATGGTTAAACCATCTCTTGCGGTGTAAGAAATGGGTTCCATTGATGATAGCGGTAGCCCTTCGAGTTTTGGTTGGTTGCTGAACAGGAAGGTGAAGGTTTTGGAGGCGCGATCGAACGCATAGTAGTAAACTGGGCCGTCGTCTGTCATGTAAGCGACTAGCCAAGTGGTATCAGCGAGGTTGCGGCTGGTGATGGAGAATTCGCCGGGGCGGAATTTGCCGAGATCCTCAAAATCCTCTGCTATGCTTTGGTCTAAAATCTGCCACTCTTGCTTGTCCTTGTAGAAGGAAACCGCCTGAATTTCTCGCTTGGTGGGGTGTACCACAATGCCGCCGACATCGTATTCTGGGTCAGAGGCGAGATCAGTTTCTTGTTTGGTTTCTAAGTCTAAGGCGATCAAACGTTCGGCGTTAGCATCATGATTGCCCATCATGTAAAGAATTTTGCCGTTTTCTGAGAACATGACGGCACCACCTTCCTCATCGGGTCCCCACCTTCGCAGGCTTTCCCAAGACTTATCGGCGGTTTCTCGAAACACCAATTCTGAGCCGCCATCGGCAGTTGTGGCTGTGGCCGCCCGCACTTGGAATTGGGCGTCAGCAGTCCAATTGACGATGTTACCGGGGTTGTCGGTGTCAAATTCAACGGCACCATTTTTGATGTTGATGCGGTAAACCTCGTGTTTGCTGCGATCGCGGATGTTCATTCCCACTAATATTTCATTGGGGAAGTTGCGGTCAAAGGCGATCGGCTGAGCTTGAACGCCTTGAAATGGTGTCAAGTCGCGAACCTGATTTGACTGGATATTTACTAAATATAAATGCCAGTTTTCATCACCGTCGGCATCTTGGAGGTAAATTAAATCTTCGCCGCTGTAAGCCCAGGAAAAGATGCGAATGCCTCGTTTTTTATCTGCTGTCAGTTGGCGATCGTCTGCTTGACCGACGGTACGCAATTGGACTTGCAAAACGTTGTTTTTATCTGGTGCAATGTAGGCGAGATACTTGCCGTCGGGTGAAAGTCGGGGGCTAGTTTTTTCGGGATTTCCGAACAGAATTTCCCGCTCTATCAACGGTGGAAGTTCAGTTTTGGGCTGTTGAAATGTGGAAGTTTGCATTTTTTATCGTGCCTAATATTCTCTGAATCTACACTCCGACAGAAAAAACCAGATTTTTACCAAATATGCGGGTAGTAGTCAAGTATTTTCGTGAAAAACCCGGTTTCGAGACCGCCATCATAAGTCCTACAATTAACAATCACCCGTCAACGGTCAACAGTTAACTGTCTACAATTAACTAGCTTTTAAGCAACTCCTGAATCGGCTTGCTAATCCAATTGAAACCAACTTTTAGTTGATGGTCAAATGTTGGCATCCGATATAGATAAGCTAAGCGGCGAGCAATGTGAGCTAGTTGTCCGTCGAGTTTAATTCCTAAACCGGCCAGGGTGGCGTTGTCAATTCCTAATGTCATCATTTCTCCTAGCGGCTGATAGCGGAAAGGAAGTAATGGGCGGCCGGTGAGGGAGGCCCAAATGTTCCAGGCGGTGTAGTCAGCTTGCTGGAAGGCTGTTTGGGCTGTTCCGGGGACTTTTTGATTAGTTGCATCGTGACATTCTGCTAAGTCTCCTAAGGCAAATATGTCTGGATGGTCGATAATTTGCATTTGCGAATTGACTATTAATTGACCGCGGCGGTTTTGTTTGAGGGGTAGCGATCGCACTGCTTGACTAACTTGAGTTCCTACTGTCCACAGCACTATGTCTACGGGGAGAACATCTAATTGTCCTTTGTAAAGTAAGGATATTGTGTCCGCTTCGATCGCCTCTACTTCTGTTTCTAAGTCGATCCACACTTTCCGTTTTTCTAAAGCTTGGCTGGCGGCTTGGCGGTTAAACTCCGGTGATGTCCGCAGAATCATGTCCCCTTGCTCAACTAACCGCACGCGACCTTTTTCTCCGAGTCGATCGGCTAATTTACAAGCTAATTCTACTCCTGAATAACCGGCCCCGACGATCGCCACCCGAATTTTGTCGTTGTTGCTGGCTTCTAAAAACCGCAGTCTTTCTTCTAAGCGGTAGGCGTCGTCGAGAGTGCGAAACGAGTAAGCGTATTCAACGGCACCTTTGACCATATCTAGGGGGGTTTCGCCGCCTAAAGCTAAAACCAGGCGATCGCACGGAATTTCTGGCCCGTCGTGCAACTGCACTCGCTTTTCCTCCACATCGATGCCGGAGACAGTACCCTGACAAAAGCGCACACCTGTTTTTTGCAAGAGTTCGGCAAACGGTGGGGCAATTTCCCAGGTTTGGAGTTCGTCGGTCAGGAGTTCGTACAGCAGGGGAACGAACAAAAATCGATCGCGGCGGTCAACTAGGACAATTTCGGGTTTTTCGGTTTTGGAGAAGGGTAACTGACTCAAGCGCAGGGCTGTGTAGAGTCCGCCGAAGCCTCCGCCGAGAATGCAAATCCGGGGTTGTTGTTGAGTCATGGTGTTTTGTTTGAGGGGCGATCGGTAGCAAGGAAACTTATCTTATTCTAACGAGAGTGAGGGAGTGAGGGAGTGGGGTAGTGGGAGTGGGGAAGGGGGAGAGTGGGGGAGTCGGAGAGTGAGGGAGTGGAAAAATCTTCCCTCTTTCCCTCGAACCTCAACATCCATCTGTTAAATCCGTTAAACTCACGCCCAGAACACCATTCTCAATAAGCTTTTTATGGGCGGGATCTCCTGCCCAACCCCTACTCCCCACAAGAAAATGCACTTGTTGTGGAACAGGCATCTTGCCTGTTCTTGAGAATGGTGCTCTTCACAAGAAAATGCACTTGTTGTGGAACAGGCATCTTGCCTGTTCTTGAGAATGGTGCTCTGGGCGTGAGTTAAATCCCTTAAATCCGTTAGACAATGCGTTTCCGAACTTTTTTCTACATCTCTAGCCTTGATTAGCTTTACCTATTAGCCAACCTCAAATTTTCTGAATGTTCGCAGAACTAATTTTGTACTATATTAGTTTATAACGAATTGTTACGCAAATTAAATTCACTTTTTATAGGGTCATCTACGCTAACACTTGCCCCCGCACTCACAAGTGAAAAAAAACCATGCAAATTTCTTCCAATTCTTCTAAATTTAAGAACGGCGATCACAATAGCGAAGACGGCTCATCTTTGTTAAAAAGCGAAGAACGATATAAAAATTTAGTAGCTAATATTCCCGGTGCTGTCTACCGCTGTACCTGCGAGTATACGGACGCCGGGGAATTAACACGGACAATGGCGTTTTTGAGCGAGGCTGTTCAAGAAATATCAGGCTATCCCTCTTCTGATTTTATCAACGATCGCGTCCGTTCTTTTTCCAGCATTATCCATCCTCAAGACCGCAAAAATGTCGATGCTACTGTCAAAAAAAGTGTAGCAACCAGAACTTCGTACATCCTTGAATACCGGATTGTCCGGGCTGACGGCGAAATTAGCTGGGTTTACGAAAAAGGCAAAGCTGTTTGCTGCGAGGCGGAAGAGGCTAGAGGAAAACAAGAGGGACAAGGGGAAATTGAAGGCTTTTTGTCGGCTGTGGTTTCGCCGGTTTCGCCGATCGCAAATTCTCTGTGTCGGGTTGTTTATCTCGACGGAGTGATTTTGGATATTACTGAACGAAAGCGAGCTGAGGAAAACCTGCGAAACACTCAAGATTTTCTCAATGCGGTACTGCAAAATCTGCCGATTAGTGTCTTTATTAAAGATGCTGTCGAGCAAAAGTTTATTTATTGGAATACTGCTAGCGAAGAATTGTTTGGCTATTCGAGGGATGAAGTTATCTTAAACAATGCTGCTGGCTTTTTGGACTCAGAGCAGGCAAATTACTTGCAAGCACAAGATTTAGAAGTATTTGCAACGAGAAAAGGCGTCGATTTGCCCGAACAAACTCTCGAACTTCCGCGCCTGGGAAAGCGGATTTTGCACACGAAAAAAGTTCCTTTGTTTGACGATTCTGGCGCGCCTAAGTACATTTTGGGTATTGCTGAAGATATTACGGAAAGCAAAAACACTGAAACTGAATTGTCGCGCTTGGCCATTGTGGCTCAAAAAACGCAAAATGGTGTGATTATTACTGATGCTCAAGGCTGCATTGAATGGGTGAATGAAGGATTTACTCGGATTAGCGGTTATGTGCTGGCAGAAATGCAGGGAAAAAAACCGGGTGATGTACTGCAAGGCCCTGAAACAGACCCGCTAACTATTGCTCAACTGCGATCGGCTTTGGCTGCCGGCGTGCCGTTTAATCAGGAAATCTACAATTACAAAAAAAATGGAAAGGGTTATTGGGTGGCGCTTTCGATCGCCCCAATTTATCAAGAAAATGGTGAACTCGAAGGTTTTATTGCGGTGCAAACTGATATTACGGATCGCAAGCAAGCAGAGGAAACACTCAGGGAGAGGGAGAATTATTACCGCTGCATTGTCGAGACGGCTTCGGAGGGCGTTTGGATGTTTGACAGCGAAAGTATCACGACTTTTGCTAACTCTCGAATGGGCGAAATGCTGGGGTATACTGTAGAGGAAATGCTGGGGCGATCGCTATTTGAGTTTATAGATTCCGACTCTAGGAAAATAGCAGAAACTTACGTCAAGCGCAGGCGGCAAGGCATTAGCGAACGCCACGATTTTAAGTTTACTCGCAAAGACGGATCTCACTTGTGGGCGATCGTGTCGGCGACGCCGATGTTCGACGCTGAGGGCGAATTTTCAGGGGTGTTGCGGATGATTACCGATATTAGCGATCGCAAACAAGCAGAAGCAGAATTGCGCCAAACTCTCAAAGAGTTGGAATTTGAAAAATTTGCTTTGGATCAATCGGCAATTGTCTCGAATACCGACGAATTCGGAGCGATTACCTATGTCAACGATCAATTTTGCGAACAATTTAAATATTCCCGAGAAGAACTGATCGGCAAAACCCACAGACTTGTCAATTCTGGCTATCATTCAGCAGATTTTTTCAAGCAGCTTTGGTCAACCATCCGCCAGGGCAAGGTTTGGCGGGGAGAAATGAAAAATCAAGCTAAAGACGGCACATTATTCTGGTTGGATACTACGATTGTACCTTTCTTAAATACGAACGGCCAACCCCATCAATATGTAGCAATTCGCAAAGATATTACCGATCGCAAACACGCAGAAGAAGCGGTGCGACTTTCCGAAAGTCAATTGAGGGCTAAAAATCAAGAATTGGCAAAAGCCCTACGGGACGTGCATAAAACTCAAAGCATGATGGTTCAAAATGAAAAAATGGTAAGTTTGGGGCAATTAGTCGCTGGGGTTGCTCACGAAATCAACAATCCAGTTAGCTTTATTTACGGCAACGTCATGCACGCTGACGATTACTTTAAAGACTTGCTAAAACTGCTCCAACTTTACCAGAAGGAATACCCGCACCCAACACCGGCAATTAAACAAGAAATAGATGATGTCGATTTGAATTTTCTGCTCAAAGATTTGCCAATGCTGTTAAGTTCGATGAAAATGGGAGCAGAGCGAATTCGCCAAATTGTGCTGTCACTGAAGAATTTTTCGCGATTAGATGAAGCCGAACAAAAGCAGGTGGATATTCACGAAGGGATTGAAAGCACTTTGTTAATTTTGCAGCACAGGTTGAAAGAAACCGCAGGGCGTCCTAAAATTTTGCTGCTCAAAGAGTTCGGCAATTTGCCCCGCGTACAGTGTTATGCAGGACAGTTAAATCAGGTTTTTATGAATATTATTGGCAATGCAATTGATGCTTTGGAAGAGGCAATGGAGACTGGACAGTGGGCGGAGGGGGAACAGGCGCCTATTCCTTATTGTCCTTCGCCGACGCTGCGGATTTGTACGGAGGTAAAATATGAACAGGATACTTTGATGCAGGCAGATTCTGCTGTTTCTGATGCTTCGGTTCGGCATCCTTCTCATATTGTGATTCGGATTGCTGACAACGGCCCGGGGATTCCGATAGATGTTCACGAAAGGCTATTCGATCCGTTTTTTACTACGAAAGAACCTGGTAAAGGTACTGGTTTGGGGCTGTCGATCAGCTATCAAATTGTGGTAGAAAAACACGGCGGGCAGCTTAAATGCCATTCCGCACCGGGTCAAGGCACGGAATTTGCGATCGAGATTCCTGTCGGTAAAATAGTTAGTTAGTAAGGTGCGCCCATCAGCCCCCTACAGTTAGTTAGGTGCAATTCCTACAAAATTTCATCCCACAGTTAGGAAATAATCAAATGAATTACAACGTAATTTATGACGGCAATTGCAATCTCTGCGTTACTTTGGTACAGTTACTAGAAACCTTAGACCAAGGCACGCGGTTTGAGTATATTCCCATGCAAGATTTAGAGCAATTAAATCGCTTTGGGATTACGTCTGGAGACTGCGAAATGGGGATGATTTTGATAGATGGCAATACCCCAGAACGGCGCTGGCAGGGCAGCGATGCGGCGGAGGAAATCGGGCGGATATTGCCGGGAGGCGAGGTGTTTGTGGCTGCTTATCGGGCAATGCCGGGGATGAAGTGGATGGGCGATCGCGTGTACGAACAAGTCCGCGACAACCGCTATACTTTGTTTGGCAAGCGATCGACTACTTACAAATCTGTTTATCCGGTTGGTTGTAGGTCGATCGACAATTGCGATAATAGCAAGGACTAAAGTCCTTACTACAAACAGGTTCGCAGTGAAAACTGAATTCCTCAAAAAGATTGATTAAACAAATCGAATATCTGCTGGCAAAAGTCTTTGAGTTTTTGCGCCGACTCCACCGCAGGTTCGGTTTGGCCGAGAAAATTCCAATTTTCCACGGTAGAAAAGTGCCACTGCTGACCGCTATGATCGTAACCGGCGGCCTCAACTCCGATCGCCCGCCGATATCCTTCGACCGGATCTTGGTAAAATCGGATTTGAATCAAAATGCTGCGGCTTTGCAGCAAGCGACTTCTACCGGGAAAATGGAAGCCAATGTCGATCGAATCTGGATCTACAAGTTCTCTGGTATCCTGGTCATTCATCCAAGGTTTCAAATCGACTTTTGCATCCGGGAATTCGGACTTGAATAAATTAACAACCGTAGCAATTTTGCTGGCAACTTCTATATTTTTGGCTTGTTCGGCAGCGTTCACTCGAAAAACTCCTATCAAATACAGTTATTACATGATTTAGCTAACAATGTAACTGCATACTACCTGCTTTAAACAGTGAACTGTGGACTATTTGATAGATATTTAGGAGTTGACAAATTTCCCCGTGTGTGTTAAGCACCAGTCATAACATTTGAGAGTTGAGATTGGAGATTAAACAATTGGCAATGACTGATTCGGTAAAGGTGGTGAATAAATTTTATCAAAGCGGCAGGGCGATCGCAAATTCCGTACCTTCTCCCAGCACGGATTCGCAAGTTAGTTTACCGCCGTGGGTTTCTTCTACAATTTGCCGGCTGATAGACAACCCCAAACCAGTACCTTTTCCTACTCCTTTGGTAGTAAATAAATGGTCAAATATTTTCGACTTGACCTCCGATGACATCCCTTGACCGTTATCTTTGATTTTAATCACCACGCTGTTGTTATCGTCCCCGAGATGAGTGATAATGGCGATCGTATTCGGTAAAGCTTCAATTTCAGCGTAAGTGCGACCCTGATTGAATTCGTCAAAACACTCGATCGCATTTGCCAGCAAATTCATAAATACCTGATTCAGTTGCCCAAAATAACATTTAACTGGCGGGATATCTCCGTATTCTTTGATAATCTTAATCGCCGGGCGAGTATCTGTAGCTTTCAGGCGATACTGTAAAATCATCAAAGTGCTGTCGATGCCCTCATGAATATTTGCTGACACTTTATTCGCACTGTCAGCGCGGGAAAAAGTCCGCAAAGACGTGCTAATATTGCGGATGCGGTCTGTACCTGATTTCATAGATAAAAGCATTTTTGGCAAATCTTCTATCAAATATTCTAAATCGATCTCCGATGCTTTATCCTCTAACTCATCTCCAGGATTAGGAAATTTTTCTTGGTACAGTTGTAAACAATCAATCAAATCTAAGCTAGCCTCAGCAGCCGCATCAAGATTGCCCGAAATAAAACCGAGCGGATTGTTAATTTCGTGAGCAACCCCTGCAATCAAGTTGCCGAGAGCCGACATTTTTTCGCTTTGAATGAGTTGCAGTTGCGCCTGTTGCAATTCATTGAAAGATTTTTTTAACTGTTGAGATTTTTCTTTCTCGCGCGCGTACAAACCAGCATTTTCTACAGCAATAGCAACTTGAGAAATTAACACTTTGAATACTTCTACTCTCTCTGCTGTAAAAGCTCCTACTGTCAAAGCATTTTCTAAATAAATTATTCCGCGCCGCTGAGATTGATAAATCATCGGCAAACAGAGGATTGATTTTGGTTGATATTTCTGAATGTAGGTATCTACCTTAAAAGGTTCGGCGACAGTCGCATTGTCTAAAACCAGATGCTTCTGACTGCGGTGTACGTAATTAATCACAGACAGGGGAACATCTTGACGATTTTCTACGGGAATAGAGGGTAAAAGGGTCACTTTATCCTCCGCAAAAGTGCCAGTAGCTTCTATGCAGAGGATATCGTTTTTCAGCAGCAGCAGCACTACTTTTTGAGCCGCCGCATTTTCTAAAATAATTTTGATTAATTTGGTCAACAATTTTTCAAGAACAATTTCACCGTTAAGGGCTTCCGCCGACTTAATAAAAGTAGTTAAGTCTAAGAAATCGCCTAAACTACTACTGGTAGTATTTTCAGTAGTTGTGCGGGTGACATCGAGGGTTGGGGTTTGAATTGTGCGCGTCTGTGCTGTTAAAAAAGGATGTGTTGATTCTAAGTGTTTAACTTTAGCTAGGGCTCCCCAGCGGATGTAGCCATAATAAGCTTTAGTCAGATATGCTTGAGAAACTATCTCTTTACCCCAAGCTTGATAAAATTCTCCTGCTAATTCATAGGCTAATGCTTCCTCTTGAATGTAACCGTTTTTGGCTGCTCCATCAATTGCGCGATCGTACAATTCCATTGCTTCAGTATTTTGCCCCAAAACTCGCGCTGTTTCCGCTGCAACCAAATCGTATTTGTGTTGATAATTCATCGGAGCATGAACTGCCCACTTTCTCATCTTTTTTTGGTTTTGTACAATTTTTTTTAGATATTGCTTTTGCTCTTCTTTGCCAGTTGCGGGATACAAGGCGAGGAGACTGAGAGAATAGTAAAAATTATTCACTGAAACTACATAAAATCCGGCTGCTGCTTCTTCATATTTCTCAAATAACCGTGAATTTTCTAAGGCTTGTAAGTAGTTTCGGAAGAGAAAATTTAGCATGGCTTTGGCATTATAAACCACACAAACTAGTATAAAGCTTTTAGATTCTATTAAAGCGGGGAGCGTTTTTAATTCATTGAAGCTCTCGCCGACTAAATAGCATGGTTCGACAGTTTTGCCACACAAATTGAGGGCAGTCTGTTTCTCTACACTTATATACTGTACAGCCATTTCTATTTGAGATTGCTGCATTAGTTTCAGATACTTACTTATCTCCTCGTCAACCTGAGCGAGAGGCTCTCCCATCCACAGTTTATAAGTACAATATATATTAATAGAATAAGCTGCATATTCCAACTCTCCCGTTTCCATCCCAGCTTGAAAACTTTCTTTGAGATCGCCTAATCCTGACTTGACAGAGGCTTTCCAGTGGTTAATAAAAGCACCAAAGGGTGTATAAACTCTACTTTTGATTGAACGGGATGGAAATTTGTCTAACATCCTAATTGCCAGTTGACCGAATTGGTAGGCCAAACTACTGTCCCCTAGCTTGTACATAACTACCCCATAAAAAACGTAGGCAATACTCGCATAAGGCGAATTACCATATTTAATGCACAGCTTGACCATCCTAGATGCCAGTAGCGGTACCAGTGGGGGCTTAGCCTGAACAGCAGTGCTGATAATCCCTGATAAAATCCGCATGGCTGCTTGTTTGTCGGGATCGGTCATTTCTGGCAAGTTAGCTAAATCCTCAATTCGTTTCAATCCCAAGCTCAGTTTTGTATTAATCACTCCCGCCAAAATATTGAAAAAATTGGGGTTTTGAGGAAAAGAAATGCCTAACAGTTTTAGCACTTCCAGTCCTGTATTTAGTGCTTCTATCAGTCGGATTTGAGCATTGTAAGAGTGGATTTGAAGTTCATAAACATTCACTTTTTCCAGTAGAGTTTTAGCTTTTTGCAGTACGATATGGACCAGTTTTTTTGAATCTTCATAGTTGATGTTTAAATATTCAGCTCCGGCTGTTGACTCGTAAATTGCTAAAGTTAAGTCATACTGACTTTGCCAACAATCCACTGGCAATAATTCCATAGCAACCCGCAAATACCTAACAGCAGCTTCATAAGCAGCCGCCGCTTTCGCCTTGCGTCCAGCAGTTAAATTTAATTTGGCTAACTGCGTCTTTTCAGCAGGCTGGCTAATGGTGTCAATTCCGACATTCAACTGATTGACGATATCAAAGATATTTTCTTCTAGCTTGTCTGGGGGAGTATTCTGTAACAGTAATTGACCGATCTTTAAATGGGTAGATTGCTTTTGATCTTCTGGAATTAGCGAATATGCGGCTTGCTGAACGCGATCGTGCAAAAATTTGTAACTAACCCGCGAAGTGTCTAAGTTGAGATTGATTGATTCGGCTCGATCGAAAACTAAAGGAATGCGATAAGCATCGCTCAAGGGCAGAATCAACCCTGCTTGCAAAGCTGAATAAAGTTCAGTGGCTGTAGCATTAGCTGAGTTTTCGCGGACAAGTGACAGGACATCAAGAGTAAATTTATCCCCCACGCAAGCTGCTAATTTCAAAACTTCTTGCGCCGCTGCGGGGAGCTTTTCAATGCGAGAAGCTACCAGTTCCACCACACTTTTATCGGTGATTCCAATGGCTTGGATTTCATCGATACTCCAATACCAGCCACTTTGACTTACCTCATTTGTAATGTGATTAAATTCAAATTTCAAAAGAGAGTCTTGATAAAGTGCTTGGAGTAATTGGGTCAAGAAAAAAGGATTGCCACCTGTTTTATTCCAGATTAAATTGGCTAGATTTGTTACTTTTTCTGTGCAAGTGTTAAGTGTTTCAGTCACTAATTCGGTCACATTTGCTAAATCCAGCGGTTGCAACACGATATTGTTGACTCTTGTACCAGTTTTTTCAATCTCTTCAACAGTCTGAATTAAGGGGTGGGTCGGACTAACTTCATTGTCTCGATAGGCACCGATTAGCAACAAATATTCTTGGTCAGGGTCAGTTATCAGTATTTGCATCAACTTTAATGTTGCTGAATCTGCCCAGTGCAAATCGTCTAAAAAGATAACTAGGGGGTGTTCTTTTTGGGCAAAAACGCGAATAAATTCTTTGAATACCCGATTGAAGCGATTTTGGGATTCTACAGGGGGGAGTTCTGGGACTTCTGGCTGTTTGCCGATGATTAATTCAACTTTTGGAATTACGTCGGCAATTACTTGGCCGTCTGTTCCCACTGCTGTTAAAATTTTAGTGCGCCATATTTCTAATGAAAGTGCACTTTCTGTTAGTAGTTGCCGCAGCAATGAGTTAAGTGCTTGGATTAATGAGGCATAAGGAATGTTGCGTTTTAATTGGTCAAATTTGCCGCTGATGAAGTAACCTTTTGACCTAGTAATTGGTTTGCTAACTTCGTTAACTACGGCTGATTTACCGATGCCTGAGTAGCCTGATACTAGCATTAATTCGCTGCTTCCTGATGCGGGCGGGTTTTGTTCTAAGGTTGTTGGTTTTTCTAACAAATTGTTGGCTAAACCAGCCCTTACACGTTCAAATGCTGCTAGCAATTCATTAACCTGATTTTCCCGACCGTACAATTTTTGGGGAATTAACAATTGGCTGAGAATATCTAAACGTCCGGGGATGAAATCGGCAAGTTGTCCGGTGGTTTCTAACTGATGCAAAGAAATTTCTAAGTCGGCTAACAATCCGGCCGCACTTTGATATCTATCTTCGGCATTTTTTGCCATCAATTTCATCACTATCTCAGAGATGGCGACAGGTATTTCAGAATTGATTTTATGGGGATATGTTGGTTGAACTGCAATGTGGCTATAAACTACTTCTAAGGGGTCGTTGCTGGGGAAAGGCAATTTTCCCGTCAGCATTTCATACAAGGTGATGCCGAGGGAATAAAAGTCGGTGCGGTAGTCGAGGGTACGGTTCATTCTCCCGGTTTGTTCGGGTGACATATAGGCTAATGTGCCTTCGACTGAGTTGGGATTGTTAAATTGCGGATTTTCTTTGTTGAGTTTTGTAGCAATGCCGAAGTCGGTGAGTTTTACTTGTTTTGTTTGCGTGTTAATTATGATGTTGCTGGGTTTGATGTCTTTGTGAATAATGTGCTGAAAATGCAGGTAGTGTAAGGCTTTGACTATTTGGATGGCGATGTTTAAATTTGCTCGCAGGCTCAAGGTTTCTCTTTCCAGAAGTTTTGCGAGGGATTCCCCGCCAAAGTCTTCTAAAACGATTCCTAATCGATGGTCAAATGTTTCGAGACTGATGGCTTTGACGATTTGTTCGCTGTCTAAATTTTTGCGGATTTGATATTCGTGCTTGAGCCTGGTAATGGCTTCGAGGGTGGGATATTCGGCTTTGAGGACTTTCAGAATTGCTGGGGGCGCATGTGTCGGTGTTTGTCCGCGATAGATTATTGTTTCGACGCCTTCGTGCAGAGTAATATTGATTTGGTATTTGGATAATTTCCACATAATTTTAATTATAAATTACCGGATTTAATTTTCATTAAATTAACACTACTTTATCTTGATTTTGTGTGATTCAGATCGTGTATTTTTCGCTCCCCAATCACAGCGAATATATACTAAGTGACAACGCCGCCGTGTTCGCGGGTGTCAACAAAAATCTTAAATGTAATATCTGTCTGGTGTGTGAATCCAGAATGATTTCGCTCCGCCCTTTTTAAGGGGGGATTGGAGCGATCGCACTCCGCCTAAAATACATAGGAGGGGATGGCAGCGATCGCACTGGGCCTAAAACAGGCAATTGAACGGGTTCTCAATCGCTGACTACCGTAACTTCACAGATAGTAGGAATAGATTCCGGTTCAGGCAAAATACGCACGCGGGCGAATTTTAAACCGCTGACTCCTTGCAGTGATTCTACCATGCCAGTCTGAACTTTTGGTTCTACCCAACCTTCGCGAGACAAGTAGCGCAAGTATTGTTGGTACTCTTCCCATTCGTCTTCGGTTGAATAAACTACCGTTAACATTCCTGGCTGGGTAATCCGCTCTTGTGCGTCTTTGTCAACGGCTTTTTCGATACGTTTTTTCACGAGTTCGTAGCGGATATCGCGAGTGCCTTTTACGTCAAACATTTTTTCGGTGTTTTCGTTGTGAAAAATGTCGATCGTGGTATTCTGCACTAAGACTAAATGGGCGAGTTCCATGTTAATTTGAGACTCGGCTTGCAGGCGAAAAACTGTGCGACCGCAGTCGCAAATTGCTCGCAGTTGTTCGTACCGCAAACTGTGCAGGTGAAACTGGCTAAATTTGGGGTCGATCGATTTTCCTACATAAATCATGTGATCGAGCCCGTCGGTGCATTCGATGTCGCAGTAGTGGGGAAGAATTTGCTGCATTTTTTCTTGCCAGCGGGCCCAAGTTTCTTGGAGTTTGGTGCCGATTAGGTTCAGCATTTGGTCGTAGCGGGTGCGATCGCTGTAAACGCAGTTGTGTTCGTTTTCACAGGCTGCTTGGTAAGCTTCAACGGCTGCCTGAACCCTGGGGTCGCACTGCACAAAATAGTCAAAATATACTTCTAAATGCTCGTTTAAATACTTGGCTGCTCGCACCTCCATATCGACTGTTACTTTTTGTTTTAAACGCTGAATGTAGTCGAGCAAGTCGAGCCGCAGTTGCTCGCCGAGGTGGGTAGTTTGTGTTTGACAAACGGCATCAGCTATGACTAAAGCTAAGCGGAATTGTTCGAGCAAATCAGTTTGAATGGCTCGGTTTCTTTCGTCGCTAGAACCGCGAATGTCCGAAATTCCGTACAGCGGATGAACGTCAGCAAATACGATTGTTTCTGGGGGCAGTCCCCAACTTCGCCTTTCTGCTTCTTGGGCGAACCGCCACTCGACTGCGGGGTGGATGTTGTGAATGTGGGTAAACCGCTCCTGGATGGCTTGCCGCAGGGCTGCAATGAAGGCGGGAATGAGTTCTTGGGCGTGTTGAGCGTCAATGCCGTTGAAGTGGTTGGGCCGATCGCACAACACCCCCACGACGCCCAAAATCCGCTGCCCGCACCCCTCGCGGCTGACAGATTTGACTACCAGGGGCACCAGCAGCATCGATCGAGTTCCCATTCTCCGCAAAGTTCGATCGCACTCGGTTTCGCACTCCCTACGCAAGTCTGGCACGTTCCAAACTTGATTTGCTGCTGTGGCCTTCAACAAGTGAGAAGCTTCTAGGGAGTGCATTGAATAAAGAATCGGCTGCAAATGTTGGCCGTCTTTTGCAACTAATAGCTGTACCTGTTCGCCGTCGAGGCGCAGCAGCAAAGTGCCGTCAGCATTGAAGAGCGATCGCAAACACCGATCGATTCTCTCAAATTTGTCAGGTCGCAGCATCGAATCTCGATCGATCAATAACTGAGTCAGACGGCGAATTTGCTCCTGCAGGGTGACATCAAAACCTTCTAGCAGCAGCAAACCTTCTACGCGGTAATTATCCAACTGCAATCGATCGGCTAACTTTTCCAGTTGATTCGGCTGCATCAGCCAAGCTTCCCGTTCCGCAACAGGCATTAATTTTAAAGGAACATCCGCAAATTCATCTATTGTTGAGTCAATCCGAGTAATTTTTAACTGTTCCGAACCGAGCCAAAATTCAATAAATCTGGGTTCTGGGTGTTTGGGGTTTTTTACACTCGCCGTGACAGGTTCGTCTAGCACCCGCAAACCGTCGATGTCAATTTGATAATATTGCTTAAATACCCAGTGCAAAAGATGGCGGCGGTACAATTGTTCTGCTGTTTTGCCGCCCCAATCCTCGAACAGTTCCAGCAGAGTGAGGTGGCTTTCTGCAAACCAACCGTTGGTAGATTGAGTTGCCAAAGACGTTTCCTCCCAACCGGCCAAGCGACAAAATGCCGCGTTAGCATAACGCAGGGCAAAAGTTCCCGGTTCCACTACTGCGATTAAAACGCGGCGATCGCCAAGAAATTGAAACAGTCGCTTTAAATCTTGTTTCCACGTTTTCAAGCGTTCCATTTCAGCAGATTGACTAGGTACTTGGCCGGCCAAAGCTTCCAGTAGCTGTTCTATACTTGGTTCGCTGGGCAGATTGTTACTGTCTTGCTCTTTTGGGGCGCTATCTGTAGCTGGCAGTGATTTTACGGAGTTGTTGTTGTTTTGAGGGGAAGACGATTTAGGAGTAGACATGAGTAAAACACCTGAAAGCAGTGGATTTTGCCAAAGAATATCAGCGATCGGCGATTATGGCTTTGTAAAGAGCTTAGATCCTGTTTGTAAAGTTTGTGTATGGGTATCGGAAACTGGGTTTTTTCTCGGACGATGGGCCCAGGGACTTTTACTTTTATTCACAAACAACCTCTCAGTCTCGACGTTATAGGTGATATTAACGTGTTTACTGCCTGGGGGGTAACACCCATTATAAGCGGTAGACAGTAGCGGATAGTGTCAGCAACTAATGCTATTTGACTCAGAGGCGAGATATATAGCAGGTTTGGGTTGAAGGAAGCACAGCCCTGGTAATTGGTAATTGGTAATTGGTAATTGGTAATTAATAATTGGCAAGCTGGCTGCTTGTCACTAACTTAGCAAATTGGCGACCAAAATTCCAATATTACTTGCTATTTGGCAAGGCAAGAATTAACATATATAATACAGCTAACAGGATTTTTGAAAGGACATAGTTATGGCTTTAAAGGTTAACAATCTCATTGGCGATGTGAATGGATTTCCTGTATTTGCTGGGGGCGGGCCACGTGTTTTGGCATTCGCTACACCCGATGAGATTGACTTAGATGACGGAAGTTTGTCGTCTTTTCCCTGGGGAGTTTGGGGACTCGACGGCAACGATACTATAGGAGGTTCGTCGGATTCCAACGAACGGCTGTTAGGTAATAATGGCAATGATGTGATCGGCGGGGGCGGCGGGAACGACATCATTTACGGTGGCAAAGATGCCGATCGAGTGGACGGAAATGAAGGCAACGACGTAGTTAGGGGCGATGCCGGAAACGACATTATTTTTGGAGGCTTCGGCAGCGATATCCTGCGGGGAGGACAAGGAGACGACGATTTAGAGGGCAATGATGGCAACGATTTCTTAGCAGGCGATCGGGGAGTTGACGTGCTCACGGGAGGCCCCGGTGGTGACATATTTGTGCTCAGAAGCAACGATGAAGCATTTGGTATAAATGGAGCCGATGTCATTACTGATTTTAAATTTGACGAGGGCGATCGCATCGGTTTGACGGAGGGTTTAACAGAACTAAACCTTTTCTTTGAAGACGACAATTTGATTGCTTACGATAATGACGGAATTATCAACGACATGGTGATTAAAAACATAATTACCGGACAGATTGTGGGGATAGTTCTAAACACGGACAACTTTGAACTTACTGGTGCATTTGAACAAGCGAGTCCGTTTGCATTGGCAGTTAACGGTTCTCAATTCCAGTTTTTAGCTTAGTTATGTGTAGGGAATTAGACGGGCTATAGAGCGAGATCCGGCTAGGGGACACGGCAGTGCCGCGTCCCTACAGATAGCGGGCAATCTATCTATACGCAACCGTACTTTGCAGAATAGATATTAAAACATTTATCCCTTTATAGATTTTTTAGGCTCATCATTATTCCTCAAAGCCGTCGAATCCTTGAGACGGAGGTTATTAATCGAAAAAGTCCAAAAGGGCGATCGCACCCTCTTCACCGTCCAACTAGCGATCCCAGAATACATAAAAACTCACATCTTATAGCAGTTTTAAGAACAGGCATCTTGCCTGTTCCACAATAGATGAATTTTAGGGCAGCAGTTTTAAGAACAGGCAAGATGCCTGTTTCACAATAGATGAATTTTGGGGCAGCAGTTTTAATAACAAGGAAGATGCCTGTTCCACAATATATGAATTTTCTTGTGGGGTGGGCTTCTAGCCCGCCCTGAAAAAATTATTCAAAAATTAGCAAAACATTAATCCAAACATCCGCATTTAGCCTTAAAATTAAAAAGACTGACTAGCCAACAATGCCCTATGTTTGAAGCCCTTGCCGATCGACTCGAATCCACCTGGAAAAAACTGCGCGGACAAAATAAAATCTCCGAGTCCAACATCCAAGACGCGCTCAAAGAAGTCCGCCGCGCCCTCCTGGAAGCCGATGTCAACCTCCAAGTCGTCAAAAACTTCATCGCAGAGGTAGCGGCAAAAGCACAAGGCGCAGAAGTCGTTTCAGGCGTCCGTCCAGACCAACAATTCATTAAAATCGTCCACGACGAACTCGTGCGCGTCATGGGGGAAACCAACGTACCCCTAGCCACCGCAGACTCCGGGCCCACAGTTGTCCTGATGGCTGGTTTGCAAGGAACCGGGAAAACCACAGCTACCGCCAAACTAGCGCTGCACCTCCGCAAACAAAATCGTACCGCACTGCTAGTCGCAACCGACATTTATCGACCAGCCGCGATCGACCAATTGCTGACCCTCGGCAAACAAATCGACGTACCAGTATTTGAATTAGGCAAAGACATTGACCCCGTAGAAATTGCCCGCCAAGGCATCGAGCACGGCAAAGAAATTGGCATCGATACCATCATCGTCGATACAGCAGGCCGCCTGCAAATCGACCAAGACATGATGGCAGAATTGGGGCGCATCAAACAAACAGTACAACCCCACGAAACGCTGTTAGTTGTTGATGCCATGACCGGCCAAGAAGCAGCAAATTTAACCCGCACCTTTCACGAACAAATCGGCATTACCGGCGCAATCTTAACCAAATTAGATGGGGACAGCCGCGGCGGTGCAGCCTTGTCAGTGCGGCAAATATCCGGCGCGCCGATTAAATTTGTCGGCGTCGGCGAAAAAGTGGAAGCCTTGCAACCATTTTATCCCGATCGCATGGCATCGAGAATACTCGGCATGGGCGATGTCTTGACGCTAGTAGAAAAAGCGCAAGAAGAATTCGACATCGCCGATGCCGAGAAAATGCAAGAGAAAATGCTCACGGCCAAGTTTGACTTTACCGACTTTCTCAAACAAACCAGACTGTTAAAAAATATGGGTTCCCTCGGGGGCATCCTGAAAATGATTCCCGGGATGAACAAACTCTCAGACGAACAAATGCGGCAGGGAGAAGTGCAGCTAAAACGCACCGAAGCCATGATTAATTCGATGACAGTTGAAGAACGCCGTAATCCCGAACTTTTAGCAAGTTCTCCGTCCCGCCGCCGCCGCATCGGCAAAGGCGCAGGCTACGCTGAAAACGACGTAACTAAGCTGGTCAGCGATTTTCAGAAAATGCGTACCATGATGCAGCAAATGAGTCAAGGCAACTTCGCCGGCATGGGAGGAATGCCCGGAATGCCCGGAATGCCCGGAATGGGCGGCCCCGGAATGCAGCCGGGTTCCCGTGGCTATATGGGTGCCCAGCAGAAGAAGAAAAAGAAAAAAGATAAGCCTAAAAAAGGTTTCGGACAGTTGTAGAAAGCGTCAAACATATTGCACTATTGTCAAAAAATTGTAGGGGCGGGTTCACCGATCGTAATTGCCTAAAACGCATAATTTCGTAAACCCGCCCCACCCCGTGCGAGAGTCCTTTAACTTTTTTTTGTTGCCGAGTTCAATCTAAAAAAAACTGGAATTGAATATGGTACAAATATTTACTGAACCAGAAACCATCTCTATAGAATTGCCTAACGCGATCGGCCTCTTTGTCACCCCAGAACAATTCGAGGCCCTAGCATTGGCAAATCCCGACTTGAGATTAGAAAGAAGTGCACAAGGAGAATTAATAGTGAATCCACCCACGGGAGGAGAATCCAGTAGCCGCAATCTCAGTATCAGCGGGCAACTCGGCAACTGGTGCGAAACACATGAACATTTAGGAGAAGGCTTTGACTCTTCGGGAGGATTCATCCTTCCTAACGGTGCAATCCGTTCTCCCGACGCTTCCTGGGTGAGTAGAACTCGCTGGGAGGCACTAACTCCAAAACAGCGCAAAGGCTTTGTTCCCCTGTGTCCAGACTTTGTAGTAGAATTGCGCTCGGCATCGGATAGTCTCTCCACCCTTCAAACTAAGATGCGGGAATATATCGACAACGGCGCAAGATTGGGCTGGTTGATTGACCCACAAAACCGGCAGGTAGAGATTTATCGACAGCAAGCAGAAGTAGAAATATTAATCAATCCTGCCGAGTTATCCGGGGAAGATGTATTGCCAGGATTTGTGTTGAATTTAAGGCGAGTGTGGCGTTAGATAGCTTTTGATACCAAATCCGCACAATCCCAGATTCCGCACCCCCCAACGGGCAGCGTACCCTGCAAAAGTGCGACTCGAAGTCGATCGTCAGAGACAATAGTGAATCAAAATATCGGAAATTATGTGTTACTGAGCATAAACCCGTTAGGAATTCCTAAACATTAACCTTGGGGCCTGAGGTAAATTTTATTAATTCATAAAATATCAAAAATCCTACCCAAACTAACTCTTAATTCTCAGCAGAATTGAGTTCGCATGATGAGAGTAGGCTTTTGGGCCGTTCCCACAAGAGATTCATAAAATTTATTGCGGCCCAACTAAATGGCAGGTCAGCTTACTACCCCTACTTTTATGCCTAATAGTTCGGTCGCCTTTTCGCTGTCTACAGGCTTAGAAAATAAATATCCTTGCCCCAACTCACACCCCAACTCTCGCAGTTTCTGTAGCTGTGTTGGCGTTTCTATGCCTTCTGCTACGATATCCATACCTCGGCTGCGAGCCAGCGTCACAATCGTCTGGATAATTTCTACGCCACAGTTATCTGCCCCAATGCGGCTGACAAAAGAGCGGTCAATCTTTAAGGTATCAATGGGAAACTCGTGTAAGCGGCTTAAAGAAGAGTAACCGGTGCCAAAGTCGTCGATACACAACTGAATGCCTAGAGCTTTTAGCTGCTTCAACATCTTTTCTTCCCTGGATACTGTTTCTAAAATGCAACTTTCAGTAATCTCTAGTTTTAGACAGTAACTGGGAATGCCAGTCTGCTGCAAAATGTCCTCAATTCGATTGAGTAGGTTTACTTGCTTGAGCTGCACGCCGGAAAGATTGACATTAATCGCCAAGGGAGGTGTGTGGGGAAACTGTTGCTGCCAAATACCGATCTGGTGACAAGCTTCCTGCAAAACCCACCACCCTAGTTCATTGATCAAACCAGTTTCTTCCGCCACAGGGATAAACTCGGCAGGCGGGTAGATAATGCCAGATGCGTGATGCCAGCGCACCAAAGCTTCAAAGCCACTCAGTTGCCCCGTAGAAAGGGAGACAATTGGCTGGTAGTGAACGCAAAATTCTTGTAGTGCGATCGCCCTTCTCAAATCGTTTTCCAACTGCAAGCGCGCCATCGCAACAGTTTGCATCGCTGGAGCGAAAACTTCGTAACGCCCTCTGCCTTGAGCTTTAGCATGATACATTGCGATATCCGCATCTCTGAGCACGTCTTCTGGGCGATCGTAACCCATTGTGCTAAAGATAATGCCAATGCTGATCTCGGTAAATACTTCATAATCATCCAAATTAAACGGCTGCCTTAATTGATGTTGGATGCGTTCAGCCACCCTGTTTGGTTCCTCAATATCTTTAATATCTTCCAGCAACAGCACAAATTCATCTCCTCCAAACCGGGCAACTGCATCTGTGTGGCGTAAACAAGCTTGCAGTTTACGAGCAACGCTTTTTAGTAATTCATCCCCAACCAAATGGCCGAGGCTATCATTCACTACTTTAAAGCGATCTAGGTCAATAAATAGCACCGCATATAAATAATCTTCACGTCTGTACGACAAGTCGATCGCCTGTTGCAGCCGATTCATAAACCAAGCGCGGTTAGGCAACTCCGTTAGCGCGTCGTGAAAAGCATCATGTCCTAATTTTTTTTCCCTTTCCAACAACTGAACTTGAGCCTGTTGAAGCTCGTTCACAGCTTGTGTAAGTTCAGCCGTTTGAGAAGCCACCCGTTCCTCTAACTCAGAAGTGAGTTTCTGCAAGGCGGCTTCCGCCTCTTTTCGCGCTTCAATTTCCTCTTTGAGAAGCACATTTTGCTCTTCTAGGGTCTTGGTCACATTTCGCAGTCTCAGGTGTAGTTGCACGCGGGCTAGGACTTCTTCTTGCTGAAAGGGTTTGGTGATATAATCTACTGCCCCCATTGACAGACCTTTAACCTTATCCACGCGATCGGTAAGAGCAGTCATAAAAATCACAGGGATATCTTTCGTTGCCACCGATGCTTTTAAGCGGTAGCAGGTTTCAAACCCATCTATACCCGGCATCATCACATCTAACAATATGATATTTGGCGAAACTTCTTGTAGCTTCTCAATAGCACTTTCCCCATCCTTAGCCACTAGAACCTTGAAGCCTGACTCCTTCAAAAAATCGAACAGAATTTTTAGGTTAGTCGGGTTATCGTCAACAATTAAAATTACATTTTCTTTGTTGTTAAACATTTTACTCCTTTAAATGTTTTTTTACAAAAGCTAGTAGTTTTTTTTCTTCAAAATTTTTGGCAAATTGCAAGATTTTATTAGCAAAGGGTAGATAGTTGGCGTCTATCTGCTTGAGTCTATCGGCTTCCTGCTCAACAACTTCAATATCGCCGATCCGAGCCGCATTAAACAGCGCTACCAGCTCAGTTGATGGTGGTATCACAAGCGCACCACTCTGAACATTTAACACATTAGTTAAACCTTCCCGCTGTTCGTTCCCTAAATCAGCAGGTTGGTCGTAAATCCATTCGATTTGCAAGTAATTCTTTAATACTTCCAGCAATTCGTCTACTTCGATAGGCTTTGACAGGAACTCGTTACAACCTGCTTCGTGGCTATTTTGGCGATCGAAGTTAAACACACTGGCGCTGGATGCTATCAAGATTACATCTTTAAACTCTGATGATTGTCGCAAGCGTCGCGACATTTCAAATCCATCCATTACTGGCATCACTAAGTCTGTAATTATCAGATCGGGGTTAAACTCAGCAGCTTTAGCTAAACCCTCTGTTCCATTACAAGCTTCCATGATTTGAAAACCTAGGGGTTCTAAAATCTTTCTAAGAAGAGAGCGATTTTCTAATCGATCGTCTACTAGCAGAATTTTGTTTTTATGGCCTTTAAATCCAGTTAAATTCATTGAAGTATTGCTCGAATTTGGCTCAATATATTCAGATGATTTAGTCAACTCTAAATCGAGAGAAAAAATGCTGCCTTGACCGAGTATACTCTCCACTTTTATTTCGCTTCCCACCATTTCAACAATTTTCTGTGCGATGGCTAATCCTAACCCAGTGCCTTCTGCCTTCTGTTGGCTATTTCCAACTTGTTCAAACGGTAAAAATATTTTTTCTAACTGTTCGGGGGCCATCCCAACCCCAGTATCTTGGATATGGAAACGAACTTTAGTAAGTGATGATTGGTCAGAGTCTTCCCCGTTACCTATTACGCCTACCTTAAAAATAACACCTCCTTTTTCTGTAAATTTAATAGCATTGCCCAAAAGGTTAATCAAAACTTGGCGCAGTCGTTTTTCATCAGCATTGACAGCGTTAGGAAGTTGATTTAATACTTGATAATTAAATGTAATTTCTTTTTGTTCGGCTCGGATGCGGCACATTTCCACAACGCCCATCAGAAAAAAAGGAAAATTAAAAGCTGAACTGTAAAGTTCCATTTTACTGGCTTCAATTTTAGAAATATCTAAAACATCGTTAATCAGGGTGAGTAAGTGCGAACCACATTGGTGAATAATTTGGATAGCATCTTTTTGTTTAGGAGTGGTAGTTTTATCGCGTTCCATAATTTGAGCGTATCCTAGAATTCCGTTCAGGGGGGTGCGGAGTTCATGGCTCATGTTCGCGAGAAATTCGCTCTTGGCGTGGTTAGCAGTATCAGCGGCAATTTTTGCCTCTTTTAGCTCACTTGTCCGTTCTTCTACTCGATTTTCTAGCTCTGAGTTGGTCTTTTCTAAAGCAGCAAAAGACTCGCGCAATTGCTGTGCCATTTGGTTAAAAGATTGAGCGAGAATTGCCAGTTCGTCTATACCATTTACCTCTACTTTTTGGTTTAATTGACCGCTAGCGATCGCTCTACTCGCTTTACTCAAACGAAAAATAGGATGGGTAATCCAGCGGGAGGCGAGGATTCCTAACAACGTCGCCAGCACTAACGCTAAAACGCAGAGTAGGATAGTGCTCCGGGTATTGGCATTGATTTGCTCCATAAAGTCGGCTTCTGGAACAACTACAACAATCAGCCAATCAAGACCTCGACCATCTTGGAAGGGGGATACTTGCACGAATTCCCGCTGACCATTTAGGATGAAGTCTAGTTGCTGGTTGCTGCTAATTTCGGTGAAGTTACCAAAGCGTTCTATTAAATGCTGCGCTGTACCTTTTATCAAAGGGACGCCGCTTTTAATCGCTTTTAATCTTTGTGTTTTTTTGCCATCTTTGCTGTTAAAAAATGGCTTCTCGGCGGTGGAAGAAGCCACTAGCAAGCCAGAGCGTTCTATGATGAAAGTCTTTCCCGATCTACCAATTTTTAAACTCTGGAGAAACTCGCCGATTTGTGAGAGGAACAAATCGGTACTTACCACTCCTATAAAAGTCCCCTTTTTGTCGTAAACAGGTTGGCTAGCCGAGATTCCTAGGCTAGGTTGAATATAATATTGATAAATTTTATTCCATTGGGGTTTGCCTGCAACTTTTGCGGCTTTATACCAGGGTCGAATGCGGGGATCGTACTCGGGGTGGGTTTCCTTAAACTGAGTCGGGTTGCCCTCTCTATCTGCCCTGATGATCGTATTAAGAAAATTAGTAGATTTATCGGTTATTTCAATAACAACAGTGCCATCATCCTTATATCCAGCACCCGCATATTCTTTTCTTTCCCCTCCAAAACTAATGTAACTAACGGTGGGAAATTGCTTGAGCTGCCAGAAGAGGTAACTTCTCATCGCACCCATATTGTTTGGATTCCACAACCCAAAGCGGCGAATGGCATCAGCGCTGATGCCATTGACTAAATAAGGCGTTTCCAAATAAGTGTTTAGTTGTTGATTGATGCGGGCGAGTACCTCCGTTCGTAATTGGCTAGTAACATTGTTGACGGCCGTTTTGCCGTTGCGTAGCGAGAGCCAACCTGTCAGTCCGACAGCAACAAAGATTTGCAGGACGAATGGTACGACTAAGACGAGGCGCAGCGGGATTTTTTGAGGGCTTTTTGCAACTTCGTCCTCACTTGCGATTAGTGTCATGGCGGAGTCATTTTAGTATTTGGATTGTATCAATAACAACAGTCGCTTACCCTTGGTCATTTAAAGCGATCTCTAGGGAAATTCTTGATTCCCTCTATATTAAGTACACCTCCATTTACTTGTAGGCCAAGACCTCAATATGAAGTTATTTAAGCATACAATTATATTCAGGACTTAGGCACTATACGGTCTGAAACCCAGAGCCATCCTGACCCCCAGAGCCACCCTTAAAAAGGCGCGAACCACTCCCGGGAGAAACCGCTTCAAAAGGGGGAACCGCTCCCGGGAGCCACTTGAAAGCCCCTTAGTCAAGGCATTGGGGGGATCTGGTAAGTCCTAATACTGTTGAGTGCATAGTGCCTAAATCAACCCTAAACTCAACTTTGCCATTAGTTCAGGTTGAATCAGATGCGAACCTTAAAAAGATTTGGCGGGCGATCGCCGGAAACGTAGGGGGCTGAGCGAGATAGCGTTGAAATCCGCTGTTTGGCAGTTTTGTTTTTTCTTCCAGGGATACGTCTAATCTCCAACACCCCATCTAAAAACGACAGTCGCACCCCCGGAGGCGAGAGATGCAGTTCAACAGCCTTAAACTCTCTCCAACTTAATCAGTCAATTAAGATATAGCAATCCTAAATGAGTCGTAAATTTTTGACCCCACCCCAACCCTCCCCTTATCAAGGGGAGGGAGTAAGAAATTCACAAATGATTTAGGATGGCTATAGGTTCATCAAGCCTTTCTAAAATTGTTTGTAAATTTGTTGTCATCCCAACCCCTGCTTACTCAATCTAATCTTAATTAGATTTGCGTTTATGGGTGTTCATCTGCCCGCATCTGCGATCGCAATTATTGCTGTCCCAAAGTTCCCTTGTACTCGTCGGGTACAAATTCCGTAACCACTTGGCCGCCACCGCCGTCGCCTTTGACAATCACAGTTTGATTTTTCAACTCTCCCGCCGCCCTCGGCCCAGTCAAATTAAACACCGGATTTAGTTGCTTGTAAACCACATTTCCTTCGGCGTCGAAAGTCTGGTTAGTTAAATACCACGTTACGCGATCGGTATTTAATTGAGCTTGACGTTTTTCCCCGATTCCTACTACATTTCCAGTCAAATAAAAGATTTTTTTCTCTAAATCTCCCCGCCCCGTATCCCCAGTCATCGTCACCTTTTCCACGCGGTGAAAAACCTTCACAGGCCCGGGCGATATCACAGATTGCGCCGGAAAATTCCAACTCATCAAACTGCTTTCTATTTGCAGCGGCGGGTCTGATGGCATCAACTGAGCGTTTTGCGTTAGCGTTGCTATCTTAGTTTTTAAGTCTACATCTACTTTGTCGGCAAAACCGCTATCTGTTACTATTTTATCTTTGTATCTGTCAATTTGAGTCGGTTGGTCGCTGTTTACCTTTTGTTGATCCACAAACCACACTAAGTGCTCGGTTCGCAATTGCAAAGCCGGATCTTTAACATTCGCCACTACAGATCCGAATAACTCCATTCTCTTAGCCCTACTGAAAACCCGCGCTTCCTTCGCTGAAGCCGTCACCTGTTTGTTCTCTCCCGTCAAATTGTTGCGGACAACTAAAACATCCTCCTTTGGTCGCCACTCCAACTCATTTCCGCGCAATACCACTCCATTTTTTAGGTCTTTAGCGACTATGTTACCTTTGAGAAAAACTTGATTTCCTTCCTGAAATACCTGCCCCGTTTCTCCCTGAATGTCGTAAATTTCTTTGCCGTCCTGAAACAATTTGCCCACGGGTTTCTGAACGTTAACTATCTTTTGGTCTTTGCTGTAAACGGCATTTTGCGAGTTTACTTTCCAGAACGTCTCGCCCTTTTCGTTTGCTTGTTCTAGAGTTACTTTGTTTAAAGTTAAAGTGCTGTTTGACTGTTGAGCAGTTTTGAGATCCTCCGCTAATTTGTTTTTTTGAGTCTCTTGCGGAACCGCACAAGCACCAATCCCCAAAATCAGTGCTGATAAAAATAGCAGCATCAATTTTGGGGATTTGAAATTGGGAATTTGGGATTTGAGATTAATCATTGGGAAGGGGGAATTGGTAATCGGTAATTGGGAATGGGGAATTGGGAATTGGTAATTGATAATTGGGTATTGAAAAACACTTAATCAAAAATTAAAAATGTGTCATGCTTTGTCTAAATTTTTAACTTCTAATTCTTAATGATTCAACCCATCAACCATCACCTATTAACCCTTACCAATTACCCATTACCAATTCCCTATCTGTCGTCGTGTTCCTCCATCAAGCTCAGACCCGACAAAGGGCGGTAAGCATAATTAGGGCGCGATGTTTTTTGGATGTCGTCCTTAATCATTTCCAAATCGATATAGCGATCGGCTACATTAATCAAACTGTCGCTCGTCATCGATCGCAAACTCACCACCTCCACCCGCACACCGCGATAGCTCACAGCGTCTACAGCATAAGCCAAATCGCCGTCACCGCTGACCAAAACCGCCGTGTCGTAAGACCCCACTAAAGCCATCATATCCACAGCGATTTCTACATCTAAATTCGCCTTCTTAGAACCATCTGGCAACTGTACCAAATCCTTAGAAATCACCCGGTAGCCGTTGCGGCGCATCCACAGCAAAAACCCCTGCTGTTTCTCGTTAGTGCGATCGACACCCGTGTAGAAAAAAGAGCGCAGCAGCCGCGAACCCGCAGTTAAACGGCACAGCAGCTTAGTGTAATCAATCTCAATTCCTAACTGCAAAGCCGCGTAAAAAAGGTTAGAACCGTCAATAAAAATTGCTACTCGACCGCGATTTTCTAGAACCTGTTCCGGCGTAAAAAGATCGTTGCTTTCTATTCTATTCAACATGATTGTTATGCCTCAATTTTTATGAAAGATTGGTAAGGAAATAAGTGCTAATTCGTAGTCTGTCATAACACCCAGAGCGCTGGCTGCCAACTATGAAGGTACTGTTTACAGCAGTTCGAGCCGCTTAAAAACAGGTTGGGGTTCCCCCAGAGTTTGGTTTGCCGGCAAAGCGCCCCAGGCAGCATGAGCTGCAAAATTCGCTAAACTGTTAACTGTAACTCGATCGTTAAAGTCAATTGAAAAACCTAGCTGTTGATAGATAGCGTTGCTGATATTGGGAATAATCGGCGATAAAAGGTAAGATGCTAGTCTAACAGATTCCAGAACAGAATATAGCACTTGTTCGACACTTTCGATCTGTCCCTGCTTGTACAAACTCCAAGGTGCTTGCACGTCAATAAACTTGTTACCGGCTCGAACTAATGCAAGCACGGCTTCGGAAGCCTTGCTAAAAGCCAACTCTTCGTAAAAACCCGCTACTTGAGCGCCCAAATCCAGGCTCATAGCCTTGAGAAGGTTGTCGCCGTCAATGTTTTCTCCCAACACATTTGGTACGCTGCCACCGCAATATTTTCGAGCCATGTTTAGGGTACGGTTAAGCAAATTTCCCAAATCGTTTGCTAGCTCAGCATTCAATATATTGATAAACCGAGTTTCGTTAAAATCGCCGTCCTCTCCGAACTCAATTTCTTTGAGGAAATAGTAACGTACTGCATCAGCGCCGTATTTGTTGACCAATTCGACAGGGTTTAAAGTATTACCCTCCGTTTTCCCCATTTTTTTGCCGTCTTTGGTCAAAAACCCGTGTGCGAAGACGCGACCCGCCACCGGTAGATTCGCGGACATCAGCATTGCCGGCCAGTAAACTGCGTGGAAGCGAAGAATATCTTTGCCGATCAAGTGCAAGTCAACCGGCCACCATTTAGATAAAGCATTCTCCAACATCGGGTCGCTGTCCGGATCTAGCAAGGCGGTGACGTATCCCAGCAAAGCGTCAAACCAGACGTAGATGCTGTGACTGGGGTCAACTGGCATTGGCAGACCCCATTCGAGATTCACTCTAGAAATCGAAAAGTCTTGCAGTCCAGAGTTGACGAAACTAAGCACTTCGTTGCGTCGGCTTTCCGGGGCGATGAAGTCGGGACGTTCTGCGTACAAGGCCAGCAGTTGGTCTTGATAACGCGACAGGCGGAAAAAGTAATTTTCCTCGTCGCGCCACTCAACTTCCTTGCTGGTGTGGACGGAGCACCGATTTCCCGGCAACAATTCCCGTTCATCCTTGAATTCTTCACAGGAGACGCAGTACCAGCCTTGTTGCTGGTTCAAGTAGATGTCGCCGGAGTTCCAGACGCGCTGGAAAAATTCTTTGACAATGTACTCGTGGCGCCGCGAAGTTGTGCGGATGAAGCGATCGTACTGGATGTCGAGTTGCTTCCACAGCGCCTCAAACGCCGGAACCACTGAATCGCAGTGAGCTTGGGGCGATCGTCCCAAACTCTCGGCTGTCCGCTGAATTTTCTGCCCGTGTTCGTCCGTCCCCGTAACCAGCAAAACAGATTTGCCCCGCAGCCGCTCAAATCGGGCTAGGGCATCTGCAGCCATAGTCGTGTAAGCACTGCCAACGTGAGGTAAATCGTTTACATAATACAGAGGCGTTGTTATCGCAAAGGTATTTTTAGTTCTATCAGTCGATTTCATTGAATGCTAAAAGAAAATTCCCTAAATTTCGTTTCGATCTTAACTCAGCGGTTAAATTTTTTATGGAGTGGCAATCAAGCCAAATTCACTGCAAGTTATTTGCAATTGTCTAACCCGGGCTATTCCCAAAAGAAATATTGCTTTCATATCAACATTAATCTTTTTTAGTTCTTTTTGACGAACTCTCTAAAATGTCTTAATATTTTGACATTCTGCTGCCTTGAGCAGCGATGATCGCGAGGTTAGCACCTCCTCAATTTATTTGTCGCAGCAGCTATCCCTAGAGCGGGCGATCGCCCACCCAGTTGGCAACAAAACTCATCGGTTGGGCTGCTAAACCTGCCATTCGACTAACACTCCGCGACCACTTTCTGTAAATGCGCGATCGCTCGCCATCGCAATATTTTTCTCCCAATCGGTGGAAAGTCGCTCCCCCGTAACTCCTGCCACTTTCAGAGCCGCTCATGGACGCAGAAACCCGGTTGTTTAGGAAACTCTCTGGTCAAGCGCGAAGCTTTAGTTTCTTACCCCAAAAATAGTATAAAACCCACCTTCGGCATCAACTGTCACTATCGGTTTTTACTTATTTTGATCCAGCAATAAAACTATAAATTCTACTATTGTACGTAGATTAACGGATAAATAACTCTTTAAATTCATAATTTATTACTTTAAAAATATAGTTTTCTGCGTAATTATACTGTGTAACACCCCTGGGTGCGGAATGTGGGATAAAAGCCTAGGTTTTTTGTCACAAAACCCGGTTGATAAAGGTTGCGAGTACGTCCACAGACAATAAAACCCCAAGCCAGTTAAGCTTGGGGCTCTCACATTAGGGTGCATCTAACAAGGGATGATCCGATCGCCCTCGATCGCCATCAGGAAAACTCGCTCGATTTCCGCCAATAGCCTCTGACAAATAATCCGCAGCAGCTTCCACAACCGCGATCGCATTTTCATAAACCATCCGCGTCGGCCCCAAAACCCCAACACTACCCACCGGCACTGATCCCCGGCGGTAAGTCGAAGAAATCAGAGTACAGCCACGAATTGGTTCTAAAGAATTTTCCGAACCAATACGCACCGTTACCCGCTTCCCGGGGATGTCCAACTCAGGCGATTCAAAAATCAAAGGCCAAAGCAGTTCTTGCTCTTGTTCGAGCAGTTGCACCAGGGTTTGAACTTGCTGCAACTGCGAAAACTCAGGCAAGCGCAGCGCTTCTGCTAAACCGCCGATCAGAATCCGCGTGTAGGTTGGATTGCTTTGGCGGCTGCTCAAAGCAGTCAGCATCGTTCCCATCCACTCAGCGTACAGCTCAAAGTCCCGGTCTAACTCGCTCCAGTCTACAGCCGAGAGTTCCGAGAGCGATCGTCCCCGCAACTTGCTGTTCAAAAAATTCGACAAAATCTGCAATTGGCGATCGACGATTTCCACATCAGGCGTGTTACCTTCTGCGTCCCTCGGCAACTGCACCAAAACCGACTGAGTTTCGTAAGCATCCGTCACCACGATCAGCATCACCTTTCCCGGCTCTAGCTGCACCAGTTGCAAGTGGCGCAAGCAAGCCATATTGGTTTGCGGTATGGTGATCATGGCTATGTAACCGCTGATAGTTGCCAGGATTTGAGCCGCGCCGCGGAGTGCCGCGTCCATGCGGCCGTCCGACCAATTGAGCTGGTCTAGTACCTGTTCCACCTTGCGGGCCAGCGTATCAGACGGCTGGATCAACTGGTCTACATAAATTCGGTAGCCCGAGTCAGAGGGGACTCGTCCTGCCGAAGTGTGGGGCTGATAAAGCAGTCCAGCTTTTTCAAGAGTCCCCATCGCATTGCGAATTGTAGCTGGGCTGACGCTGAGGTTGAATTCGTCAGCCAAAGCTTTTGAGCCAACGGGTTCCGCTGTAGCTATGTAGTGGCGAACCGTTGCCCAAAGGATGTGTTGTTGCCGATCGGTGAGGTTAACGCGCACAGATATTTAAGCAGAATTAGAATTTAGAGTTGAAAGCCACTATTGAATCGAAACGTCTGTCCGAAGAGGGCGAGCGGGCAGACTTATCTATTTAAGATAACAGATTTAGGCGAAGGCAGAAGGAACAGGGAACAAGCAAGAGGTAAGAATGAACCAGGAACAGGGAAGAATGTTTTAACTTTTAACTTGTATAGCAACCGCCCGGACGTTTAGGACGTTCTTAATTGCACTTTCCCCATCCGGCCAATTACTTCCCTCTCTCCTAGAGAACAACTAAAGCCTTCTTCCTTCTTCCTTCTTCCTTCTGCTATAACTTTCTATTTGCTAGCTTCGTTTCCCCGAACCGGATCTCGGCCCAATGCCCGATTCCTCGGCTTTGTTTTGCCCAATTCCCTTTAACTGTGTTCTTTCAGAATATTTTGCAGATAACTAGCCACTGCATCCGGCTGTTCCACCATTGCCAAATGGCCACAATCGGGAAGCTGAAGGACATTCTCGCCGCAACCTTGGAACATCCAGTGAAAGCTAGCCAAATGCAGCACGTATTTTGGTTCCATAATTTTGTCTTTAGTACCGGCAATAAAATAAACAGGCTGCTTGAGTTGGGAGACAATTTGTGGCAACAGGTGAATCTCCGGTTCTGTGGTGGAGTCCAACAAAGCCCCCAAAGCTGCCTCTGGATGAGCTCCCACGAAATCTATTAAGCGCTGCCGTCCCCAGGATCTGCCGATCGGGCGGGCTACAGAATCGCGGGCAAACAGGTAATCTGCTAACGGCAAGTGAGGCAGCCAGCCGGGACGCATTGTCACTAGCTGCTTGCCGACCGCTCGAAACCGCTCGAATTCTTCCTTAAGATAGATGCCGCCTCCTGCATTGATGCAGACCACGCCTTTAACGCGATCGGACAATTTGCTGGCTCCCCATAGAGCGATCGTACCGCCCAGAGAGTGTCCCACCAGCCAAGCAGAAGATATATCGAGTTTTTCGAGTAAAAGTTCCAAATCGCGAGCGTAAGCTGCGGGAGTGTAGCAGGAATTTAGCGGTTCGGAACATGGGCGATCGTCGCCGGAGTCCGATTGAGAATCGCCAAACCCCCGCAAATCATAGGTAAGGCACTGATAGTTTGATGCCAAGCGATCGGTCAAAGGTTGCCAGTAGTGGCGGCTTAACAGCCAGCCGTGGACAAATACCAGAACCGGGGAAGTTGCAGTCGGAGCCGTCAACTCGTAAGTGTGCCGAACCCCTAGGATGTCGATTGTTGCCATACTTTTATCCTACCCGCTCCATAAGACCTATGTAAACCTATGTATAGCCTTTCTCAGAAAGAGAGAGTACGGCGAAACCCTGTGTTCTCAAGCTTTTTCAGTGGAATTGTTTACCTCATCTACCCAAGAAGCGCTATAAGTAAGTCAAAAAGACTCAACTTTATCGATTTACCGCTTACTTCCTGCTGCAACGCGCGGTCTTAAGTTGACGCTACAAGATTTTTGTCCAATTCACTGGCAATCTTGGCCTAGCTTGCCCTTTTATCCGATCGCCCTGGAATAAATATTCCTTCAAACCAGCGTTCTATGTTTTTTGCAGTATTCAAATTTTTGTCTGCTGTACGATCGCAAGGGGGACATACATCAGCGCGATTTTTTAAGAGCATTTTGCGGCAATAATTTTCCCAACTTTAGCGGATTAGAAAGTCGTAAACTATGGGGATATCAGTGTCTATTTAGACAAGAAAATATTTTTGTAGGCTAGTTACCAATTAAATTTGCAACTCCCATATTCAACTATTAAATCCGCACCAAAATTGTGAAATTTCAAAAAATTTTTGAAAAATTAGCACTTACTTGTATATTGTTACTTGACCAGGATTTGGGGCTAGTAATACGTAATTTTAGGGAGCGCATTTTTGCGGCTATTTGCGACTTTTGCGTGTAGTTGCGCGAGCTTATTTACTCCATTTATACGGTTATAACATCGGCCTTTACGACTCACCACGCGCTGTTTGGGCTTCAAGTTAAAGTACGCCATCAAACTTAAAAAACTTGACAACATCGTTTCGGCGTGTCTCATGTTTATGAAAACCGCTATCTACACTCGTTTGTACGAACAATTTTGCCGAGCTTTTTATCCTATCTCACTGGACAACTTCTGCAAACTAATGTCTACTTATAGAAATCTAGTTATTTAGGGAGCATCGGCAGCTTGCCCTAAAATCGCTCGCCTAGCAATCTTTGTCTCACCCCCTCAGCGATTTTCTGACCCAGATACTCGGGAATTAAACTTTCATTGGGCCCCAACAAGTAGAGAATTAGGCGAGTTCGCCCCCGCCAAACCAGCAAATTAGCATTTACGACCAACAAATCCTCTTGCCAGATGGCATACATAACTTTGTAAAAAAGTCCAGGTTGATTATCTGCTTCAATCAGCAAAGCTGGCAAGTGGAAAACCGGATCGACGTAGAATTCAGTTGCCACATCTTCCAAACCCGCGTCTAAATTAAATTCCACCGCCAACATCTCTTCAACCTCAAAATGTCCCGCCAATGCCTCTCGAACGGCTCTACAGACGTTTTCTGCTGTTTTATCTGCCAGTACCTTGCCACCGCGAGATACGACCAATTTGATAAATACCAGCATCGGCGGGTAAATTTGACCGTACAGACTCAGACTGTGAATTGTCAGTCCGTAGGCGGCGAGCACTCCAAAAATATCGCTCAATAGAAAAGACTGGTTCCGGTAAGCAAAATGCAGGGCACTTTTGTTACCTTCGGCTCGGATTTCGATGACTGCTTGCCGAGTTTTGTAAAGCTGGTAAGCTAATTTGAGGTTTTGCAACTGGATTTCGCTGCTGACAAATTGCTCATAAAACTGCGGAAACGCTCGGTTAAAGCGCTTGAGAAGTTCTAGTGTAGATGGTTTTAAACCCGAAGCCATAATTGAGGAGAAGGTGCGGGAGATATACTAGGTATTGACTCTCCCATGCCTTATGGCAATGGGATTTTCGATTTGACGATTCGACTTAAATTGTCCCCGTCTTCTCACTAAAAGCAAAAGTCAAATCGGTCGGGGAACCGATCACAAGAATGTCACCGTTGCGTCATTCCAGTGGTATTTCCCACCAAGGGTATAAGTTCCGGCGCGATCGGCGGCACTCAAAAGAAGCACTTCCCAAAATGCCTCTGTCCTGGTTCGGCAACAAATTTTACCTTAAAAGCGGGTTGTCCGCGCACTGGCTAGCAGAACAGTTATACGAAACTTGACGAGAATCAAGAATCAAAAAAGCGCAGACTCAATGTTGGACGACAAATCCCTGTTTTCGGCGTAAGATGAGTGTACCGTAAACTGTTCCTCAAGAGGCTACCGGCAATTCATCCCACGCCGATCGGAGTGGGTTTATCTGTCGGGTTCTCTTTCTCGTCGTCCAACTTCTACTACCTTAACCGCGCCTGCATGGGTTTTTGGAAAAACTTATTTAGTAGTTCTGAGTCTGCCTCTGTACCCCAAACACCGGAAATTGAGGAAGATGTGGCTGTTGGGTTAGGCGATCCGCTTTCCCCAACGTTTCGCAAACCCGCCAGCGGCAACGCTCGCATCTTTTTCAGTTGCGATCGGGACATTGACCTCTACGAACTCGAAGAACTTTGTAATGCAGTGGGTTGGTCCCGCCGTCCCCTGCGTAAAGTCAAAAAAGCAATTCAGCACAGCTTCCTAGTCGTCTCTATGTGGGAGATGCGGGGCAGCCAGCGACGGCTGGTGGGTTTCGCCAGAGCGACTTCAGACCATGCTTTTAATGCCACGCTTTGGGATGTGGTAGTTCATCCCGACTACCAGGGCAAAGGCATGGGCAAGGCGCTGATGAAATACATCATTAAAAAACTCCGCAGTGAAGATATCAGCAACATTACCTTATTTGCTGACCCTCAGGTGGTGGATTTTTACCGCAATTTGGGCTTTATGTCCGATCCAGAGGGGATTAAAGGTATGTTTTGGTATCCTGATTAGCTCACAGGTGCAGGTCGGCGTTGATTTGTTGAGGATATACAATACAATATTGACGCTGCCAACACCGAATGCACCTGTGCGCTGTGGTCAGTTAGGCTTTGATGTATCTCGGCACCAGCGCCGTTATGAAGTTGTGCAAGTATTGTCAGTCAATTTGAGATTTGAGACTGCGGCGTGAGACTTCGGCGAGCGCTCAGACCATCGGCGCTCAGTCGAGGAGCCAAGTCCCCGTCAGTGGAGTTGCCCTCAATCGAAGGAACTATTTGAGATTTGAGATTTATTCCACAGATGAATCTGGGAGATTGAACTAGGGTCTAAAATTGTGAGCAGCTCACGATAGCAGTCAGGGGCTGGTATCGGTTTTTGGGTGGGGTCAAACAGCACAACCTGAAAAAAACTTCGCCTTAGCTGCATCAAGAGCTAAATATTTAATAAAGCTTGACAAGCAAGCGGTTTTGTGTGTTAATGGTTAGAGGTTAGCTAACTATACCACCGGGATGTAGCGCAGTTTGGTAGCGCGCCTGCTTTGGGAGCAGGATGTCGCAGGTTCAAATCCTGTCATCCCGATCGCACAATGTTAAATAATAGATTGAAGCAGAACTGTCTCTGATGTTTACATTTCGTCAAAATGAAAACAAATTGAGGCAGTTTTTGCCGATCGTGTTAAGTCGCCAGTCTTTGCGTTAATGTGTTTCAGGATCGCTCCTGATGGAAAAAACATGAAATCATTAGTTCGTTTGGGCGCAATATTGGGAATTGTCGGCAGCACTCTGCTGGGCCCCTCCCCCATTGGCAAGATGTCTGCACTGGCACTGCCGGAGCCGCAAATTTTGGAAAAATTGCGCTCGGTGCCAGTATTTACGATTACAGACGCTCAGGGTGCGCCCCTGATCGCTTCTGTTCCCAAGCAGGGTCAGGGTCAAACTGGTAATGCTTCCGTGGCGGGAATTTTCATCAGCCAGAAAGATGCTCAAGCTTTTGTCGATCAACTGAAAACCAGAAATCCTCAGTTGGCTGCCTCGGTGCGCGTGATGCCAGTATCCCTGGGCGAAATTTATCAGATCACTCAAGCAAATAAAGGCAAGCCGGAAGAAGTGCAATTTGCTTTCGTTCCGGCTCCGCAGCAGGTGCAGTCGGCTAAAACTGTACTTCAACAGACTGGTCAACAAGTTAACGAGTTCAACGGTGTACCTCTATTTTTGGCAAGAGGCGGCGCAGAAAATGGTTATTTGACGATTCAGCGGGGTCAGCAAGAGGTGATTCCCTTGTTTTTTAACAAGGAGGATTTACAGGGAATGGTCGATCGTTTTAAGCAGCAGCAGCCCAACGTGACAGCCACAATTAAGATTGAGGTGGTGAACTTGGAGAGCGTTTTGGAAGCTTTGCGTACTGAGAACGACCCGTTTTTGACCCAAATGATTTTGATTCCGTCGCGGGAGTCGCTGGAATTTGTGCGATCGCTCCAACCTGCTGGTGCGGGCCAAAATCCACAGGTTGCTCCGGCTCCAGCTCGGCCGGCTCCTGCCTCTCCGGCTCCAGCTCGGCCGGCTCCTGCCTCTCCGGCTCCAGCTCGACCGGCTCGCTAATAGTTAGCCAGCAGTCATCAGTCATTAGTCATCTGTTATCAGTCATTAATTAGTAGGTTGGGTTTCTCGACTCAACCTACTATTTACGAATTAACAATTAGCAATTAACAATTAGCAATTAGCAATTAGCAATTATTACAAAGTCTTATGTTAGTTTCTGGTTTAGAGGTTTGGCAGTGGATGAATCAAGCTAAAACCGAGGCGATCGCCTATGACATTCCCCTAGCAGAAATCGACTGGCTGTTGCAAGAGCTGGCTGGTTTGGATAGGTTGGCTCTGCGTTTGGAGTCGTTTAAAGATTTGCCAAAAATAGAATTAAAGTTGTCTTTATCTGAACTTGCTCAATTGTGGCAGCGGCGCTTGCAAGAACGGGTGCCGGTGCAGTATTTAACGGGAGTTGCACATTGGCGGCATTTTTCGCTCAAAGTAACGCCTGTGGTGCTAATTCCGCGTCCTGAAACGGAATTGCTGATCGATTTGGCTGTAGAAGCTGTTAAAAGCCGTTTAGAAGCAGAAAATATCAATCAAAAATCTACCCCCCCCAACCCCCCCTTAGTAAGGGGGGGAGAAGATTTAAACTTATCCGAGCTCCGGGGGGGAGAATTTGCCAAATCGCATTGGGTGGATTTGGGGACGGGCAGCGGGGCGATCGCGATCGGCTTGGCTTCTGCGTTGACAAATGCTACGGTTTATGCAGTAGATTGCAGTTCGGAAGCTTTGGCAGTTGCCCGACTGAATGCTGAGAATTTGGGTTTTGGATCGCGAATTAATTTTTATCAAGGTTTTTGGTGGGAACCGCTAGCATTTCTCAAAGGTCAAGTCAGCGGCATGGTGTCTAACCCGCCTTACATTCCCAGCAGCACGGTGCTGAGTCTGGAACCGGAGGTTGTCCGACACGAACCTCATCTGGCCTTAGACGGCGGTTTTGACGGGTTAGAGTGCATCCGGCATTTGGTAGAAACGGCTCCCGATTATTTAGAATCCGGGGGAGTTTGGTTGGTGGAGATGATGGCGGGACAAGCTGAGGCGGTAGCTGATATGCTGCAAAGTCACGGGAGTTACGGTGAAGTTCAGATATTTTCTGATTTAGCAGGAATCGATCGGTTTGCCTTAGCCTACCGTCTTTAGGTTTCAAGAATATGCCAAAATTCTCAAATCTAAAATCTAAAATGGCATGACACAAGTTTCGATCGATGCCCTAGTTCAAGGGGCAATTTCTGGCAATCATATCGTCAGTTTTCCTACAGATACTGTACCCGCTTTGGCTGCGCGGCCCGATCGCTCGGAGTTGATTTTTGCAGCTAAACGTCGCAGTCAAGACAAACCGCTGATTTTGATGGCTGCATCGGCCCAGGCCTTGTGGCCCTACGTGCAGGGAAGTCCAGCAGAGTTAAACTTGTGGCAGCAAGTAGCCGAATCCTATTGGCCGGGGGCGTTAACTTTGGTGCTGCCGGCTTCGCCAAAAGTCCCGGCGGCGATGAATCCCATCGACCCAACTACAATCGGAGTACGAGTGCCTAACCTTCCCCTGGCCCTAAAGATTTTAGAGCAGACAGGCCCTTTGGCTACTACCAGTGCTAATTTATCCGGTCAGCCGCCTCTGGAGTCTGTGACAGAAATTGAGGCTCAGTTTCCCGAAGTCTTGACATTAGTTCCTTCTGAATTAACAGCGACAACAGCTTCGAGTTTGCCTTCCACTGTGGCTAAATGGACTGGCAGCGATTGGGAAATCTTGCGACAAGGCACGATCGAGTTAGAATGCTAAAAGCTAAACTCCAAGGCAAAGCAATATGGCGCCGATCGGCTGGAGCGACTTTATATATTTAGGTATGGGACTGGGGCTGGGTTTGGGAAGCAGTTTGATTTGGCGTCTGCGGCAAAAAAGCTCGCAACAGCCCGAACCTGCGCCCAATATAGCCCCACCTCCTCAAGAAATTCACTTAGAGAAGTTTGATGCCCTTTCTGACCAACTTAAGCAAACTCAATTGGCTTATCAGATGGCATCGGAGATGAGCCAATTTAAGGCGGGTTTTTTGGCTCGAACTTCTCACGAGTTGCGATCGCCCCTGAGCACTATGATTGGTACGCTGCAATTAATTCTCTCGGATTTGTGCGACGATCCTGCTGAGGAACGAGAGTTTGTCGAGCAAGCTCACGTCGCGGCACTCAAGCTGGTGAAATTGATAGATGAAATTATCTCTGTTGCTAAAACTGAACACGGCACTGAAAGGATGGAGATTGAGCCGATTCAGTTAGCTAAGGTTTTTGACGAGGTTGATGATTTAACTTACTTGCAAGCTGCTAATCGCGGCATTCGTTTGGAGATATTGCCGCCAGATCCGGGGATTTATGTATTGGCAGATTTGCCGAGGTTTAGGCAAGTTTTAGTCAATTTGGTAGATACTGCTGTTGCTCAGATGGAGGAGGGGAGTATTTCTGTTTCTGCCCATGCTTCGCCGGAATCTGGATACGTTCACATTTGGGTGGACGATCAGCGTTCAGTGAGTGCTTGGAGCGAGTCTTGGGATTTGCTGAAGCACGATTTGGAGTGTGATATTACCAAGAGCAGCGATAATTCTCAGGTGTCTTCTGGAATGAGGTTATTGATGAATCAGACTCTTTTAAGTTTGATGAGCGGAAAGTTGGAGGTTCTGGCTGTGCCTTCTGAGTCCGAAGAGTGCAATTTTAACCGGACTCAGTGTTCTATTCCTTTGGCAACTTTGTGATGGAGGAAGTTCGGCCACGAGCAATCTACCGGATGTAGCGGAGTTCGGGAAGATGGCAAAGGATTTAACAGATTTAACGGAGGTGGGGAAGAGGTTCGAGGGAAGATGAAAGAAGGAAATTATTTATAGGGAGTAAGGTGCGCCCTTACGCACCCTACATATTATAGATTTTGGTGCCAATCTGGTGATTATTTAACAATTAGCAGTTAGCAATTCGCCGTTGCTAATTTCTAATTCGAGATTCTCTTCTAGAAGCTGATTTTCAAGTACCATGGTGGTGCTAGCGTTTTGCTGAAAACCGATGCGCTCGTAGAAGCTTTGTTTGTAAGTTGTCATCAGGTAAACTCGCTCTACTCGGCACATTCGAGGGTGACTCAAGACGGTTTGCACTAATTTACGGCCGAGTCCTGCACCTTGGTAATCCGGGTGAATGGCGACATCCCAGATGGTAGCTCGATAGATCCCGTCTGAGGTGGCTCTGGCAAAGCCGATCGCGCGTGAGCCGTCCCAAACTGTAACAACTGGTTCGCTGTTGGCGATCGCAATTTCCCAATCTTCTATCTTGCGTTCCCTCGCCCAAAAGGCGGCGGCTTTAAATAGTTCTTGGATCTGTGCGATGTCTGCGCGATCGCGACCTATACAAAATTGAATGTGACTGGAATCCCTAGTCGTTGATGTCATGCTCAATCTTCCTTCAAGTTGTATCTAAACTTTGTTACTTTTACTGTCTTAGCGGGTATAGTTGATTTTGCTTGGGAACAATCAATGATTTAATTCCCCATTTACAAAACTATTTTTATTCAGACATATTTTCTAACTAATTTCGGTGATTATTAATACTTTTTGGGGTAAATCTTGTAAAAAAGTTTTTGACTCAAAATTCCCAACTTATAATTCCTACCATTTGAGATTTGAGAGTTGAGATTTTAGATGCGAATGACTGATTTGGTATGGGTTTAGAGTTCGCTTACAGAGAAACCAATTTTTTTGTAGTTACAGCCCACCGCACTGACAAAAAACCCGGTTTCTGAAATTCTTAATGCGTAACTGAGAGCTTAATATATGCCGTAATGGCTCAAAAATCATCTATCGATCGAGAGATGTGTTGACTCCACGGGAACACCCGAAGATTGTGCTGTGGAGTCAATTCTTTAATCTCTAATCTCAAATCAAGTGATATCAAATCCGTTAGCATCGGAATAGTAAATTCGAGTTCACGGTTGACGGTTGACGGTTGACAGTGAACAGTCAACCGTCAACCGTCAACCGTCAACATCATTCCGGTGTAACCGGAAATGATATGAATCAGTTTTTCAGCCAGCGGGCGGCGTCTTTGGCGTGATAAGTCAAAATCAAATCAGTACCAGCACGCTTGAATCCTGTCAAAGTTTCCATCACTACTCTTTCTTCATCTATCCAACCGTTGAGGGCGGCGGCTTTCACCATCGCATATTCCCCAGAAACGTTGTAAGCAGCAACTGGTAGGTTAGTTGCTTCCTTCACGCGCCAGATGATGTCCATATAAGCTAAAGCGGGTTTAACCATGAGCATATCTGCGCCTTCGGCAATGTCGAGAGCAATTTCTTTAAGAGCTTCGCGACCGTTTCCGGGGTCCATTTGATAGGTGCGCCGATCGCCAAATTGCGGAGCAGAATCTGCAGCATCCCGGAACGGGCCATAATAAGCTGAGGCGTATTTTGCCGCGTAAGACATGATGGGAATATCTTCAAATCCAGCGGAGTCCAGTCCTTGGCGAATTGCTCCGACAAAACCGTCCATCATTCCCGAAGGCGCGATAATATCTGCACCAGCTTTAGCTTGAGCAATTGCGGTTTTCTTCAGCAATTCTAGTGTGGGATCGTTCAAGACGCGGCCGCTTAAATCTCCGACTTCCAAATAGCCGCAGTGACCGTGACTGGTATATTCGCACAGACAAGTATCGACGATGACGATTAAATCTGGTACGGCTTTTTTAACTGCTTCCGTCGCTTGTTGGACGATGCCGCAGTCGTGCCAAGCACCTGTCGCGTCTGTGTCTTTATCTGCGGGAATGCCGAATAAAATAATAGCGGGAATGCCGAGGTCGTAGACTTCTTTTGCTTCTTCTACTATTTTGTCTACCGATAGCTGGTAAACTCCCGGCATCGATGTGACTTCTTTAGCAAAAGCTTCCCCCGGTACGGCAAATAGGGGGTAAATTAAATCGCTGGTTGTCAAGATATTTTCGCGTACCATCCGGCGGAGTTGGGGATGGTTGCGGAGGCGGCGGGGGCGGTGAGTTGGAAACATAATGTTTTTTTACGGTAGATAAAGCCCTGTTTTCTTGGACTCGCGGCGTTTCTTTAAAAGTCTAGAGCTTATTGTTGACCGATCGCCCTGTACTTAATTGACACTCCGGGCGCCTGAAGGCGCGAGGATTCTTGGTTCAGTCAGTCGATTTGCTCGTTGATGTTACCACCAATGAGTAGAGATCATTAAACTCAGCGAGACTGTCACCAGTCCCGCTGGTCTTCAAAACCGTGCATGAGACTTTCACCTCACACGGCTCCTCAATGATTTGGTGCTTGTTACGCATACCTCATTGTCCATTTATCATCGACTTTTTCAAGTCTTCTGGTGGACTTAGGCTTGGCACTATTGCAGCCAGATTGGTTGCCGAGACTGCCATCGATAGCTGTCTTTGTGTCGTGGCAATGTCTGTGAAGGAGTTGCCAATTATCGTAAGAATCCTTTCCACCTTGCGATTTAGGGATTCTGTGGTCAATTTCCATCACATCGTCTTCACGGAAAAACAAGCCACAGTGAGTACATTTCCCTTTTTGCTTTTTCAGGAGTTTAGCTACCTTATTTGGCATTTCTGGGTTATTACCCATTCTTGTACTCCAGTAAACCAGGTTGCCGTCGTATGGAGACAATTCGCCTTTAACTTTCACATGACGCACTATTGGAGTGTCGGCATGGTTTAGTAACCGAAGAGAGTTTGACCCTTCTTTCCTGGTTGCGAATACCCAGTTATCACCGTTTATTGGGTGCCAATATCTTTTTGATACCCATTCCCCATTCTGGTTGAGGTGACGGCGTTTTGCCCAAGCTCTTAACTTTTGGTACATGAGGTTATCAATATCTGAGTAAGCAACCTTACTTACTACAGTCGCATAGTAGTTAGCCCATCCCCGGATAATTGGGTTTAAATGGCTGATTAGCGCCGCTTGCGGTGCTGCCTTGTGGGCTTCAATAACTCTAGCGATTTGGTCGTAGTGTACCTTTTGCTTCTGCTTACTTGGGGTGATGATTGTCTTAAAACCTTGTTTCGAGTGATACTTTCCTACAGGGAATTGTTGTATCGTAAAACCTAGGAAATCAAATCCTGGTTCTTCTTGCTCATACCGTTTAAGGGTATGGGTAAGCCTCGTTTTGCTAGGTTTTAATTCCAGACCCATGCCTTGTAACCATTCGGAAATTATTTCCTTGCATCTTTGGACAACGGCTATATCTTCGTGAATGATCACGAAGTCATCGGCATAACGAATCAGATTGAGACTTCTGTAATTGTCGAGTCTATTCTTTCCTCTTTTGGTAGGCAGGGTTTCTGCATACTGTTTGATTCGTTCTTCCATACCGTGTAGGGCGATATTTGCCAATAACGGAGAAATGACCCCGCCCTGTGGTGTACCCTCGGATGTTGGGAATAACTGCTCTCCATCCATCACTCCCGCTTTTAACCAGGCTCGAACTTGTCGATGAATGGTAGGGAATGTATTTAATTTTCTCAGCAGTGCTTCCTGGTCGATACGGTCGAAACATTTGGAAATATCGGCATCAAGCACGAATTTCGGCTTTTTCCGAGTTGAATTAAAAATTGCTTCCACCGCATCTTGGCATGAGCGTCCAGGTCTGAACCCGTATGAGTTAGGTTCAAATCGCGCTTCCCATTCTGGTTCTAGTGCCAGTTTGACCAGCGCTTGCAAGGCTCGGTCTTCCATTGTAGGTATGCCTAATGGTCGTTTCTCTTCCGTCCCAGGCTTGGGAATCCATACTCGCCTAGTCGGACTAACCTTAGACCCCAGTTTTAGATTATTTACTAGCTTCAAACGTGCTGCTGGGGACAAGGATTTCACCCCGTCCACTCCTGCCGTTTTCTTGCCAGTATTATCCTGGGTTACTCTACGAACCGCTAACACCTTTGCTGACCAAGACTTCATCAACGTCTTTTGGAGTCTGCGTAATGCTTTTACATCACCACGTTGAGAGGCTTGAAAAATTCTCTTTTGGAGCTTATAAACCTTACGTTCTAGCTTTCGCCAGTTCACTTGGTTCCATTCCACCGTAGTCTTTAAACTCGTTTTAGACATTTTTACTCACTACTTAAGACTTTTCCTTCCAAATCACCGTGAGTCCGTCTGCATATCCTGGGCATTACCCCAGGCTTTAAGCTTCTGACCCAATCTTTCCTACTCGCTGCATACGGTTAGCACCTACTACAGGGATTCGACCACCTGAGAGCAGACGAGAGGTTATCTCGTTCCGAATGACCATACTATGTACCTTTAGAGTGATACTATTCGCCGGGTTTATAGGAAGTGCTGATTGGTCAACAGATCATTTGCCAATTCCTTATCCTTTGCCTTTTGGCTCCAGCGCAAAAAGCCTTATTTCGCTGGTTTTGGGTCACGACGATTCAGGCGTATCTTCAAGCAGTTGCTTTTACTCATGGGTATTTTTGCTCGGTGCTTACCGACTTAGGCTGTCAGTAATAACACCTTTTCTCCCCGCTTTACGGATTGATGGCTAGTCGCTACCGTAGGGGAGATGCTTTCACCGCTGCACCTGCGGGGTAGGATTTGAATGTTCTAGGGTACTGATTCTCACCTACATGGTCATTCAGTTGTCAAGGTTCTGTTCCTTGCGGCTAATCCCCCTAATCCTTTATAGGACTGGTTTCTAGCCAACGATTCGCACGTTCTGTCCCCAAGCGTTTATTTCGGCGTGCCCCACCGTATTTAAACTGATTCCTGCTTGCTTCAATCCTTTTTCCAAAATGTTAATCGCGGCGTTGTGATCCCGATCTAATACCGCGCCACAACAACAAATATGGGTTCTAGTTGATAGCGATTTTTTGACGCTCTTGCCACAGGCTGAACAATCTTGGGAAGTGTATTGAGGGGCGACAGCAATTACTGTTTTACCGTATATTTTCCCAAAATATTGCAACCATTGAGCAAATTGATCCCACGCTGCATCGCTAATTGATTTGGCAAGCTTGTGGTTCTTAACCATATTCTTCACCTGAAGGTCTTCGTAGGACACAAAATCGCTAGATTTTACCGCGCACAACGCCGTCTTAACGGCGAAGTCTTTGCGCTGCCTGCTGACATAAAGGTGTTTTCTTCCTAACTTGTTAATCGCTTTTTTACGATTGCTAGAACCCTTCTTCTTTCGAGAAACTCGTTTCTGCAATCGTTTTAAAGCTTTTTCGTTTTTGCGGAGATAGCGAGGGTTGGGAACTGTGTCACCATCACTGTCGGTATAGAAATGGTTTAATCCCACATCTATGCCAATAGCTTTACCAGTGGAAATAGATTCCCCTATTCGTTCCACATCGATACAAAACTGAGTGTAGTAACCGTCTGCACGCCGAATCACCCTAACTCGCTTAATCTCGCTGGGTGCATAAAAATGCAAATCCCGACTGCCGACTAACTTGAAAGTTCCAGCAGCAAAACCGTCCGTAAATGTTAAACATTTCTTGTTGGAAGAAAGCTTCCAACCTGATGTCTTGTATTCTACGGAACGAGTATGTTTTTTGAACTGCGGGTATCCTTTTTTCCCTGGTTTCTTGGCTTTACAATTGGCGAAAAAACGTTGGATAGCAAAAATGGCACGTTCAGCAGAAGCTTGACGCGCCATCGAGTTAAGTTTGCCTGCCCATTCAAACTCTTTGGCCATGATGACACACTGTTTGTATAGGTCAATCAGCTTAACTCCTTGATTTTCGCTCCAGTATCTAAGAGTTTTATTTCTGACAAATTGAGCTGTCCGAATCATTTCGTCTATGACTCGGTATTGCTGCTTTTTGCCTTTCAACTTAAACTCTAATACGATCATGCAAGTATCCTATCACACCTCTAAAACACTATGTCTATAAAATGTGTTTACTTTATAACTTTTTACACATTACGGTCGAAATTAAAGCCGTCCTAGAAGGAGGGGGCTTTAAACCCAATTATTTTGGTAAAACGCGCGATGTCCATTATTCTTCGTCAGGGATGCAAGTGCTTTCGGGCCTTTCCCGTTGCCAGACTGAGCCGGTGCCGGTGCTTGCAGGATCGGTTGGTACGGATATCTCGCTGGCTTCATACCTATAACCAGGCTGCCCAGAAGCGAGGATAGACTGTAAATTATAAATGTATCGAATAGTAACGGTCTTATGTACAAGCAACTAATTTCAAAGATGAAACCCCTTTTGAAACCACTATTTGCGATCGGTCTGGTACTGACGCTAGCCCTCGGTAACGCTGATGGAGCTCTGGCTGCCCGCAGCGGAGGACGCATCGGTGGCGGATCTTTTAGTGCTCCAGCGCGCAGTTACTCATCCCCGAGTCGCACTTACGCGCCGTCGGGAGGGGGTTACTACCCGGGCGGCGGCTTTGGCGGCGGCTTCGGTTTCCCGTTCTTGCTGCCGTTTTTTGGCTTTGGGGGCGGGTTTGGCGGCCTGTTCTCGATTTTGATTTTTATCTCGATCGCTAATTTCCTCGTCCAAAGCTTCCGCCGCGCCGGGGGCGGAACTGACGAACTCGGCACCAGCGCCCCCACTACTACCGTATCTGTCGCCCGCTTGCAAGTTGGTTTGCTAGCAGAGGCCCGCGGTTTGCAAGCCGAACTCGACGCCCTAGCGCTAAAAGCGGATACCGATACCGCTACGGGTCGCGCTCAAGTGCTGCAAGAATCTACTCTGGCGCTGCTGCGGCATCCTGAATACTGGGCTTACGCGGGCGCTGAATCTGTGCAAACTCGTTTGGAAGCAGCCGAAGCTAAGTTTAATCAATTTTCTTTGGCAGAACGCAGTAAATTTACTGAAGAAACGCTCTCGAATTATAACAATCAGCTCCGGCAAGCAGGGAGCAGCAATATCCTGCCAGGTTTGCAGGAAAATGGTGCGCTGGTTGCTTCTGATTTGAATTCTGATCCCGGGGAATTTATTGTGGTAACGGTGATTGTCGGTACTCAAGGTAAATTGCAATTGCCAGCCGTGAAAAATTCTGAAGATTTGCGCCAAGCTTTGCGCCAGATTGGGGGAGTATCGAGCGAGCAGTTGCTGGCGATTGAGGTGCTGTGGACTCCTCAAGCCAACGGGGACACTCTGACTGCTGACGATATGTTGGCCGGCTATCCTGATTTGCGATCGATTTAGTGAGCAAGACTGGGCGCGGAGTATTGTCTGCCGCGCCCCATCCTGCAGCTAAGCTGGGCGGGTGAACCCCATTGGTTTTGAGACGCGAATTTTACACGAGTTTTTTGAGGTCGATCGAGTTAAAGAAGATTGTTTAACAAATGCTAGTATTGAGAGATTATCATTCAGCCTGATTCATCTGCTACGGGCAAAGCCGGCCTGAGATGGGTTTTGCGAAGAAGTTAGGCAGGATAAAAAAACTGTATTGAGCGAGGACTGCTTCGGAAGAAGTTGCGACCGCGCGCCATCTAAATTATATATGAAAGAAGAAGGGATCGAGAGCTAAAACTTATGGCCGACAGCAGCAGAAAAAAAGCACTTTTTATTTTGAGCCAGTTAAATAATGACGATATCAACTGGATCGTCCAAAAAGGCAAAAAGGAAGTTCTCGATCCGGGCGGGGTTTTGATCCATGAAGGGAGACAGATCGATGCGCTATACATTGTTTTGAATGGGAGTTTGAGCGTTTTGATCGAGGCTGAGCGGACTAGAGAACTCGCTCAAATAGCCAGCGGAGAACTGGTGGGAGAAGTCTCTTTCATTGACGCTCGCCCTCCTTTGGCAACGGTGAAGGCGATCGAAGAAACTCACTTGCTGGCAATTCCTAGGCGGCAGTTAGTAATCAAACTTCAAAACGATATGGGCTTCGCTTCCCGGTTTTATTATGGAATTTCACTGTGTCTGGCAGACAGAATGCGCGGTACGATCAGACATATAGAATACGGTCGCAATATTGAATTAGATCAACCAGAATTTGAACGAGAGGATATCAATCCTAACGTCCTGGAAAATTTGGCGCTAGCTGAGGCTAAGTTTAATTGGCTGAGGGAAAATGTTAAAGCTTGAGGAATTTTAAGGCTTTTTTGAGCTGGGTGTGAAAACTTGCCCATTGATACGGTAATTGAGAGATGTACGATGTAACCTCTCCACTCAAAAAACCGATGTGCAAAACACAACACGGGCGGGTTGTACCGGAAATATCGAGCAATAACTGCCGGAACTATAAAAACCCGCCCCTTGGGTTTGCAGTTGCAATTTCGCGCGCTGAAACGCAACTACCAACCACATAATCTAGATAATGCCCGGGCCTTTACCGCGAGTGTCTGCATCCATTGTCAGTTTTCCTTCCTCGCCTTTTTTATCTTTCACTTCTGCGAGAATTCGAGCGCGTTCTGCGGCTTCAGCTTCCTCTTTTTCTCTCAAATCGCCCGGTTCGTTGATGTACATTTCCGGCTCGATCGCGTAATTGTTAACCAGACCTTCTTTGTCTACTGTATAACCATCTGTAGTGTGAATGCTTTCGTCATCGGTTTGGTCATCAGTCTTTGCAGCTTTCTGCTTTCCTTCGGTGGTTGTGTGCATGAAGTTAGCGCCTTCGCGTTCTTGCCGCGCTGCTGTCTCCGCAGGAGTAATGCCCCTGTCGTAGTGGGGGGCTTCCATATTAGCTTCGATTTCTTCGTCGGCGGGTGTTGCTTTGCTAATTTCTCTCTCGGGCGGTGTTGGTTGGCGATTAGTCATGATTTATTCCTGAGTTATCTTTTCAAAAAGGTCTTTGCGCTATGTTTAAATATTATGCCCAAGCTAGCTCATTCACAAACTATCTTTGGTTATAGTTTGCGAAAAATTGCTGTGAGGGAAAATACCTTGATGGACTCTTCCTGAAGACTGATAAAATTCTGTTTTTATTTAAATTTTTACTATCGGCGACTATTTGGCATCTATCTAAAGATAGGGAAGTGGCCATTGCCGGTTGAGGATTGGGAATTGTACTAATGACTAATGATAGCAGTTTAGAACCAGAATTTTACGGTAGGCCAGTTCTCAAGCTCGATAGTCATCAGTCATTCCCAATTATTCAATTCTTTAATCTAAAGTCGTCTGACTTTACGATTCTTTAAAGAAGCGGATGATTTCGCGGACGTGGTTGAGAAATTGTCCGTCATCGGTGAGTTGGGCGATCGCACTTTCTGCATCTCTTGCGAGTTTAGTGTGTTCTGCCTGATTTGTCGCTTGCAAAGATTGTAGAGATGCAGCTACATTAGTTAATTGCCTTCTGATAGCTTCCCGTTCCCGATTTTGGGCAGCCGCCCACGAATTCGGATCGTCTGAATTTAATTGATCGGTCAAATTTCTAACTGTAGATTCTAATTCTGCAAAGCGGCTGCGGAGTTCGACAATATCTTCGCGGGGGTACAAAAATTGGCTGCGGATAGTTGTCAGCCGCTGGGCTAAATACTGATAACCTCGGATAGCTGGACGCAGTACAGTTAACAGCAGTGCAGCACCGGAACTGAGATAGCCAACAGCACTAATTCCGGCGGCGGCTAGGGCGTAAAGTGCGATCGCGCTAAACAGGTGAAGTGCGATCGCCGCCAAGAGCGATCGGCTAACTAATACAGTAACGTATTGGAGTTGTTCCCGATCGACAGCAATGTTTTTTTTAGTCGATTCTGCGGCTTGCGCTAAAACTTCTTTAGCTTCAAAATGGATATTCCAGGGAACTGTAACTATCAGCAACAGCCATTCAAAAATAGCAATGGCAATTACCCAATCAATAAAACTGCCAGCGGAGACGTGCAGCCATTGCAGAATGGCAAAAACTAGCAGCAAAAATATGCCTGTGACGGCACCAAAACCTGCGAAAGAGTAATACATAGCGATGCCTTGGTGGAATGTTGTTTTGATTGTGGGTAGGTGCTTTAGGTCTGGAGTAATAAACTGTGACAGTTAAGTGAGCGTCCTATTAATCCCGGTTCATTAGTTATGAGTAACAATGCAGGCCAAGGGTTGCGATAAACCTGTTTTTTCCCACAAATACTTGCTCTCCCTCAATCGTGGAAGGTAGTTGAGATTTGGGGTAGCTTGTTTAGCTATGGATTCATAAGGTGTGACAGTTAAGAAATCGTCCTATTGAACCCAGTTTATTAGTGATTAGTAATACTCCGGGAGACAAGGGTTTCCAGACGCCTGGTTTGTTCCAGGAACATACACGGGCTTGAACCCATCCATAATAGACATCTCCAAAAAACAAACTATCGTTAAATTGCAAATATATTATAAGAGAGATTTATGTAAAAAGAATGAGTCAACTTCGCGAACACATAGAAAGACATCCCTCAGAAACTACAGGGCTATTGGAGCTAAAGTATGACCAACTTATAGGGCTAATTACTCACGCAGAAAATCTGTATAACCAGCAGAAAAAAGTTCAAGATAATTCTAAAATTCGCATCATCTAAGGCGGAGATGGTCGCCCACCTAAATTAGAGATTGCCGCTCAAATTCTCCTGACTTTGGTATATTTACACCATCTTCCCACATTTCAAATATTAGGAGTTCAATTTAAAGTCAGCGAGTCAGCAGCTAATTATATCTTTCACAAATGTATAAAAGTGTTTAGAGAACTGTTGCCTGCTTAGAGAGTTAGAATAGGTAAAAAAATGATTCGGAATGGCAATGGGTTATTGAAATATTGAGTTAATTTGAGTAGATTGTAGATAGCTATGAACAGCCAAGATAAAGACTTACAGACTATAAAAAGCAAAAAAAATACTATTCAGGTAAGCAAAAAAAACTTACCTTAAAAAATCAAATAGTTGTAAGGTCGAACGGAGAAGAAATTGTTGATGTAGTAGTGGGAGAAACTGGAACAACGGCAGACATAAAAATTTGGCGTTCCCGACGAAAAGAATGGAATCCCGAGTACAAATTTCAAGGGGACAAAGCTTATGTAGGGGAACTATTAATTGATAGTCGTCACAAAAAAACTCGAAGTAAAGATATTACAGAGGCTCAAAAAAAAGCCAATAAACAGAATGTTAAAAAAATAATAATAGTAGAGCATATGATTAGGTGGGTGAAGATTTAGTGTGCAGCAGAGAGATTTCGCTTAAAATCTGGCAATTACGAGCCAGTAATTATGGTCATATGTGGATTAATGAGATGGCGGATTTGTGCAATATTTATATGTCAATAAAAATCGATAGAAACCGGAAAAAATAGTAAGAATAATCTCATAAAAATTGGTATTTATGATTAATATAATCTTCAAACCCTTATTTAACTGTTAGTTTCTTGTCCGAAACTCGAAGCGAGCTTCGGACAAGAAACCAAGCGGGGAAAAGGTTTGGCAGTTATTGGAGATGTCTATTAATGGCCGTCGCAATTGATTTAATAAATCCTCAACATCTAAAAAACTGGTTTACTAAATGCTGCTACTGTCATCTATGAACTGAAATAAGACTTACGCAGGTCTAGGCTAGAAACTAGGTTTTTCGTAGATTTTTAGTTGAGAGACTAACAATTTTTCTAGGAAACCCGGTTTCTTTGCGTAAGCCATGTGAAAATTATGCTTTTCACTTTAATCCTTAGAAACTATTCTCAAAACCAAGGCCATTCTGTGATCGGATAAGATTTTTGAGATTCAGCTACTGTCGCGGTAATTTGTCGGCTTGCTTCCCGCCGCTGAGCTAATCTCCACTGTCGCCTGCGCCAAAGTGCGAGACCAGTGATTGATAGCAATGTCGGCGTCAACCCAATGAAAACGTAGAGGATGCGTGTTGTCAACCCCCCGAAAGCACCGATATGTACCGGGAACAACAAATTTATAATCTGGGATGCCACAGGGGCTGTAAAACCATTTTCTACCCGCAAAACTTCTCCACTGTACCGATCGAGATAGACGTTGCTGCTACCGTTCGGATGGATCTCTCCGACCAGCTTTTTACGTACTACGAATGTCCCCTGCGGTTTGCTGGGAAAGGTAATGTAAATGGTTTTTCCGGGTAACGCCAAGTCCGCTTTTTGTAAAATAATATCTGCTGTAACTGGTGGCGCGTTTGCCACCATAGTTGATGTTAATTCGAGGAGTTTTGGCGTGCCGGCGAGCGAGTAAATCACGCCCTTAAACTGGGTGTGAAAAATCATGGCTGTGCCGGTGGAGGCAATCGCAATCAGAAAGACACAAGATAAAATCCCCCCAACTTTGTGAAGATCGTAGTTGATTAGCTGAGGCACAGAACGCCACCGGATTGCGAAGCCGGCTACCAGCTTTTTCCAACCAGGCCACAAAATGATTCCAGTTACACTCAGCAGCAGCAACAGAAGTCCGCAGATACCAACAACTGTTTCGCCAAATTTGCCTCCCAGAAGGCTGACATGGAAGTTATAAATGAAACTCATAACAGTCCGGCCCCACTGCTGAAAACCCAGAACTTCTCCCGTGTAAGGGTTGAGATAGACGTAGGCAAAGTCGCCGCTGTTTAACAGCATTCTCGCTGTATAGACACTATCTAACGCGCGAGGTAGCTCAAGGAAATTAAGCTGCCAATGGGGATAAGCTGAGCGGATTGTATCGATCGCAAACTGTACAGATACCCGATCGCCCTGCGGGATAACTTGGAACATCTGGGGATTGAGGAAAACGTCGATCTCTTTCCAGAAGACCAATGAACTGCCAGTTAAGCTGACGATCGCTAGCAGTATTCCCACCATTACACCTATATAGCGGTGCAAAACTAATGCGATCTGGCGCAATTTCATAAATACCTCAGCGCGAATAATTGGTACTTTGAACGGCTCGATCCGCATCGCCGGAGCGCAACCGGAAAACATCTCCCCACCATTTTTTTAAGAAGGGTTTAACGAGACTTGATATAGCAGTTGGTAATTGGGTAGGTACTGGTTTTAATTACTAATTACCAATTGAGCGTGTAGCGGACGCTAAGGCTTCTGCCTCTAGCTGCAAACCTCTCGGAATTATCAAAACCGCCGGCACGTTGAAACTGAACTGGGAAATATTGGGTGTCCAACAAGTTCTCAATGCCAATATTTAACGTACCCGGCCCGATCGCGATGCTGCCGATATAGTCCACCACCAAATAGTTATCGATGTCCGCAGGGTCAACTCCTTCATCAAAAGCCCGATCGCGATTCCCGATATAAACCAGTTGCAGTCGGTTGCGCCATCCAGGCGTAGTTTGGTGTTGAATATAAGTCGTCAGCTTCAGCGGTGAGATAATGCTGCTATTGAGAGGCAAATAGTCTCCATCTTGATTGACATCATTTTCACCTTCCTGCCAAGTTGCAGTGCCGCCGAGTTGCCATCCCCCTCCCGGCCGCCAGTCGAGAGTTCCTTCAACCCCATAGATTCGTTGCGGAGCCCGATTAATTCCTATGGGAAAACCGCGATCGTCTAATACAAAACTTTCACCCAATTCGGAGGTATTGTAAAAACCAGAAATAGACGCATTTACTTGTTCCCAGTTGCCACGCACCCCAATTTCGTAGTTGTCAACTCTTACCGCTTCTAATTGTTGAAAATCGCCCCCAATCGAAAATCCTGCTGGCGGACGGCGCAGGAGATTTCCAAAATCTGGTATGCTAAAACCTTGAGCAAAGTTACCAAACACATTAAATGTGTCTGTGATTTTATAGACAGCACCGGCATTAAACACGGTGTTATTAAAGTCCAACTCTCCACCTTCAATATTTGCATTGCCTGGGAAGGTAGTGTAGTCGTCAACACTGAAACCAACCCGCTGGTGGCGCAATCCGCCAGTAACTAAAAAGTTATCGCTAATATCCCATTGGAACTGAGCAAACAAACCTAGCTGGCTGAGGTCATAACGCGGTATTTCAACGCGCTCGTTAATTTTACGGTAAACTCGACCGCCGCTTTCGTCGAAAGCCACAGGATCGAAAATATCCTGCACCACTGTGTTGTACTCGCTGTTATAATCAACTCCCCACAATAATTTAGCTACTGTAAATATAGGAGTCTCAATCTGCAAGCGACCGCCCCAATTTTGATTTTCTACTTGTCCAAACGTAATATTTTCAAAAAAAGCTTCTCGAAAATCCCCTGGGAAAAAATTTAGAGTATTGTACCGATAGTAAGCTTGAGCCTGAAGGCTGCTGCCAAAAATCCGATCGTTGGTGTAGGTGAAGTTAAGGAGAGTATTTTGATCTCTTGGGGGGGTAGAGTCAATAAATTCCAGTTCTCCTACTCTCAAAGCGCGGGCTTTTTCGGTTCCGGCGGGGCGGGTATTGACGCTCAAATCGTTGATGTACTCGTTATCGACTTGGGTGGAACGGTAGTGATTGAATGTTAGTTGTAAGCGCTGTTGAGAATCTAGGTTTACTCCTGCCTTAGCTAATACATTGAAGGTAACGCTTTGATCTAAGGGGCGATCGTTAAAAATGCGATCGCCTTCAGCATCATAAAAAGTGCCGGTGCTTTCTCGTGAAAAAGAAAGGGCGTAGTTATAAGCGCCCTCTGTACCCGATAGGGAATGCGCGATGTAGTTGCCAAAACTGCCGCTTTCTAGGAAGCGTCGGTTGCCTGCTGCTGCACTCAGACCTACTTCTGACTGTTGAGACAGCGTAGTTTCGCTCGGCCTGCGGGTAATGATATTGATCGTCCCCCCTGTGGCCTGACTTCCGTAGATCGCATTGGGGCCGCGAACAACCTCAATTCGCTCGATCGCATTGGGAGCAATGGTTTGCAGCCCCCGAGGTTGAGTATTTGTGGTCAGGGGTACGCCGTCAACTAAGACAGAAATATTGCGACCGCGCAAGTTTTGCCCAAATTGATTTCTCGATTGAGTCGAAGCCCCTAAGCCTGGAACCTCCCGACCGACAATATCTTGCAGGCTTCGCGACACGGGATTTTGTTGCTCAATCTCCCTACGGGTAATTACTGTCACCGAGCGCGGTATATTTTGTATAAGTTCTTCAGTGCGCGTGGCAGTAACGACAATTTCAATTGAGTCAGAATTTTCAGGAGTTACGCTGAGAACTAAACCGCGATCGCTTTTTACTACTTGTGCCGGTGGTGCTGCTCTCTCTCCGGTGACGGTGACTCGGATGCGCGAACCTTCAAGCTGAGTTACTGTCACCTCAGCAATTCCTCGATCTGGATTTTGAGCGCGAAATTCCTCACCCGACGGTAAAGCTAGTTGAGCATTTTCGATGTCGGCGATCGCACTGTTGCCTTCTGTTCTGGTAATAGCTTGCAGCAATTGCCCCGCTTCAGTTTCTAAGATGACTTCCAAACCAGCCCCAGTAGGGTTAAGCTTTACACCTGTTACTTGTACGACTGATTGAGAGATTCGCACAGCATCAGAAACAATAAAACTTGACGGCGATGGCTCAAGTAATCCTTCTACACTGGTGCTAGGGCGATCGATGTCGTTGAGTTTTGGTATGTCTGTTATTGGTTCAATATCAGGATTAGCAGAAGCGCGAGCGCTATTACTAGATATCTTCAATTCACCTTGTGGAACAGGCATCCCGTCTGCTTTTGAGGAGCTTTTTTGGATATTTGTTTTGTATTCTGAAGCAACTGTCAAGTCAGAATTGAGTTTTTGGACTTGATTTTCTACAAATACCTTGGCTTCTAACTCCTCGCTTTGGGATGATGGCTTTTCTGCGATCGGTTTTTGGGACGGGATGACAGAAGGGATCGCCCACCATTGAGTGCGATCGTTCTCTTTTGAGGGATTTACTGAACTCGGATCGGGGGCGATCGCGGGTGTAGCTTCAGCAGAGTCGGAGTTAGCGCTGTCAGAGAAACTTCTTGGCCCTGCCGCTGCTACTGGCATGATACCAACGCTCAGCAGTGCAACACATAAAAAAGGTAGACGCAGTTTCATTTTCATTCCCACCCCACACTTAAAAACTTGAACTGCTACAGCATTTGTAAGAGTAAATGCACCGATGGAACTGCACTCCCGACTCGTACTCTGCTGAAAATCTACCCAAGCAAACACGAAAACTAAGGCTGTCAGTAACAGGCGCTGCTATCTGTGGTCGCAATTTGAATCCAGTTTCTTGACACGAGCGACGATACACTCGGAGCGCGGTCAACAGCCCAGCGATTTATCACTAATTATTTGCAGTAGCCTCATCAAAATAAAATAAGGGTGCTGCTAATGTCAAGCAATAAGTCAAAGTTTTTTATTACTAATTTTTATCAAGTTTTATCAAGCTGCACGCTGGTTTATGCTGGCGATTTTGGGGGCACTGCCGTCTGCGCGACTCACTCCAAGCTGCGAATACCCTACCCTAAAATTGGTCGATTGACTGCATCGTTCTGCTTTGGATACTGTCAGCTCACTTATGACTATTGAGGGATTACTTCAAAAATAATTATCAATTACTATTTGCAAAATCAATATTTTAGACTTACAGTATAAAACCTAATCAAGAAATAATATTAATAAGTTCTAGCAGTAGCTAAAGAATAACCTTTTGAGAGAAGATCGCGGTCATCAGCTTGGCGATCGCAAAACTCAAGATTTTCGGGTTGCAATGAGTGCAAAAAGTAGAAGGGATCAACTTTTCAAGGACTTTCAAGAAATCTCTAGTAACAGTTCGACAGGTGTAGACGTGTTGCGCTACAGGTGTCTGCACCAGCCTGACCAACTAGCTTTTACCTTTCTCAAAGACGGAGAAACAGAAAGTGATCGCCTGACTTACAGCGAATTAGATCGTCGCAGCCGAGCGATCGCAGGTCAACTTCAGGCTTTAGGTGCTAGCGACGAACGCGCCTTATTGCCTTATCCGCCAAAACTAGACTATATTGCGACTTTTTTCGGATGCTTGTACTCTGGAGCGATCGCAGTCCCAGCTTACCCGCCCCGCAATCAGCGCCACGCAGCCCGACTTCAAACAGCCGTATCAGTTGCAACCGATTCCCAAGCCGCGATCGCCCTCACCACAACAGCGATTTTGCCCCAAGTGCAATCCTTGCTGGCAGACAAAATCGGAGCTATACATTGGCTCACTACCGATACAATCCCCCCCGGAATCGAAGACACTTGGCAAAAACCCTCAATTCACGCCGAAACCTTAGCATTTCTGCTTTGATGATGCGAATTTTAGAATTATCTTGAACTTTTTTCTGCTGGTTATACAGATTTTCTGCGTGAGTAATTAGTCCTATAAGTTGGTCATAGTCTAGACTCAATAGCCGAGTAGTTTCTGAGGGATGTCTTTATATGTGTTCGCGAAGTTGACTCATTTTTTTTACATAAAGCTCCATTATAATATATGTGCAATTCAACGATAGTTTGTTTTTTGGAGATGTCTAATAGTTAAATGAAACGGTTGGTTTGTTTGGGAGTGCGTAAGTCCTCAATAATTCCTCATTAGCGATTAAGTAGAGCGACACAAAAAAACTTGACAATGTAACAAAATGTAAACGAATTACAACCTCTGGGATTGCTTCATTTCACTGGCAATGACATACTTATGTTTTCGCAGTTCGTCTACTTCGCGATCGGGATGAAGTCACTTTTTCTCCGACTCATATCATTTGAGATTTATTTGAAATTTGAGATGGCAAATAGCTTATTATGTAGGACTTTGCAGCTTGTGTAGAGTTGCATTCATTTTTTGAACTGCTATCACTAACGGCGTTACACCCTGCTAGCAACGCAGCAATCTCAAAACGCTCCCTTCTATCCATTTTTATTTTCCAGAGGTGCTAAATCACCTGTGGCTGAGATAAACTGATTTGCAAGTAGAGCGCGCGTTTTGCAAGTTGCCTCTGTGTAACCGAGACACTGCTACTGCAACCTGCCATCAGCCCCAGCAAAATAAATGCCACAATTAACTCTACATTCTCCGATTTCCATTAACAGCGCGTCTACAATCTAAAATCAAAAGTGAGCAGCAAGGACAAACCGATGGCGAACTCAACTATTGGCCTAGAACATCAACTTTACGATTATCTGTTATCTATTTCTCTGCGGGAGCCAGATATTCTCGCTTCACTACGGGAAGAAACTGCTAAACATCCTATGGGGATGATGCAGATTGCTCCCGAACAAGGTCAGTTTATGGAGCTCATAGTGCAGCTTATGGGAGCGACCAAAACCTTAGAAATTGGCGTTTTTACGGGTTATAGCTCGCTGTGCGTAGCTTTAGCGCTGCCTCCTAACGGTCAAATTATTGCCTGCGATGTCAGCGAGGAATATACTGCGATCGCACGACGCTATTGGGAAGCTGCGGGCGTTGCTAATAAGATTTCTTTGCAGTTGGGCCCAGCTATAAATACTCTCGACAAACTAATAGCCGAGGGACAAGCAGGAACCTTTGATTTTGCTTTCATCGACGCCGATAAAGAAAATTATGAGGCTTATTTTGAGCGCTCGCTCCAACTTGTACGCAATGGGGGTTTAATTGTAATTGACAATGTTCTGTGGTCAGGACGAGTTGCTGACCCTCAAGTACAAGACGAAAGTACCACCGCCATTCGTACTTTTAACAACAAATTGCGTAACGATCCCAGAGTTACTCTCAGTGTTGTCCCCATTGCTGACGGGCTGACTTTGGCATTGAAACGCCGCTGGGCTACTATGATGGAACCTGAACAGGATAATTAAAGAGTTATTTGCGGTTTGTGGTGGATTTCTAAGGACTTATAGAAAAGCTATGAAGAAACCGGATTTCTGAGTCAAGCTTCTGGGATAAAACGGATATTTTTTTTTCAGAAACCCCGTTTATGGGTTCAGGACTGTTTTTATTTGCTGCAAACCGCGAAGGAATAACAATTTAAAAATATTATATTTAAACAACGTAATTTTTTGATGGGAGGCGTAACTTCGAGTGTCTAATTTACAACTAAAATTACCAATACACGAAACTTTTCAATGTACTGTTCAAGGCGAAGGTTACTGGACGGGGACTTTAGTTGATTTTATCAGATTGGCCGGTTGCCCTGTGCGGTGTCCTTGGTGCGACACGGGTTACGAAAATGGGGGCAAAGGTTTGCCCTCTGTGCCGCAGTCGATCGCACAATTGCTCGCTCAATTGCAGTCTCCGAGAGTGGTAATTACTGGCGGTGAACCTTTCATTCACCAAAATTTGCCGGAGTTAGTTGAAGCTTTGTTAGAAGCTGACAAGCAGGTGAGTATTGAAACTTCGGGTGCTTGCTGGCAGGATGTTTCCCCGCAGGCTTGGATTACTCTTTCTCCGAAGGAACACGTCAATCCTAAATATCCGGTGCAAGAGCTTTTCTGGAGTAGAGCAAATGAAATTAAGTTAGTGATTAGCACTGGCGAAGAAGTTGAATTTTATCACAAGCATTTGGAAAATAATGTGAATATTCCGGTTTTTTTGCAACCAGAATGGAACTCCAAAAAATCAGCGATTCCCATTATTTTGGAATTGCTGAAACAAAATCCTAGTTACAGGTTATCTTTGCAAACTCACAAATTTATTGGCGTTCAATAATTTGATGATTTAGCCAGATATATTGGTCAGGTGGGCGGTGCTGAATGGGGAGTCCATCGCCCTACAATCTGTGGAAATAGGTGCTATAATTCAAGCAGCAATTTATGATAATTTGAACGTAAGGGAAACAACTACGGAAACCCCAATGGGAAAAGTGATCGCAACCGTAGTAATTACGAATCGGCTGGATGAAGCTAAAGCAGAAGATGGTGTGATTCCAATCGAGCAAGTGAGGCCTGTTACTCTAGAAAATGTTTTGGTGGATACGGGCGCGACAACTTTGTGTTTGCCTAAAGATGTCATCGCCAGACTGGGTTTGAAAATCCTCAAGCAAGTAGTTGTGAAAACAGCCACGGGCATTAGTGAGGCGAGGATTTTTCGGGATGCTTCGATTTCGCTGTGCGGGCGCGAAGGGACTTTTGAGTGTTTGGAATTGTCCGAGGGGAAAACGCCACTTTTAGGCGTGATTCCGATGGAAGCGCTGGGAATTGAAGTGGATTTGGAACATCAAAGTTTGAAGGTTTTGCCCGACGGGCCGACGGAAACTTATTTGACAATTCTTGGATATTCTTGAGTTTGGATGCCAGCTATTCGATCGGCAGCGCTAAGATGGTTAAGCACTGTTTTGCACTACTCTCATGTCCCAACGCGCCAAAACCTCAAACAGCCAGCCAAGTGCATCCCGCAACGGGCATAATGTGACGAATTCTCACTCTAACAACCAAAATACGATTCGGGTTCGCGGTGCGAGACAGCACAACCTGAAAAATATCGATCTGGAACTGCCGCGCGATCGACTGATCGTTTTTACTGGCGTCTCGGGTTCTGGTAAGTCTTCCCTCGCTTTCGATACAATTTTTGCCGAGGGACAGCGCCGCTACGTGGAGTCTCTCAGCGCTTACGCGCGCCAGTTTTTGGGACAGTTGGACAAACCGGATGTGGACGCGATTGAAGGCTTGAGTCCGGCTATTTCGATCGACCAAAAGTCAACTTCTCACAACCCGCGATCGACAGTTGGCACTGTTACAGAAATTTACGATTATCTCAGATTGCTCTACGGCAGAGCCGGCGAACCGCACTGTCCGATTTGCGATCGCTGCATTGCGCCGCAGACAATTGATGAAATGTGCGATCGAGTCATGGCACTTCCCGACGGCACTCGCTTTCACCTTCTGGCACCAGTTGTGCGCGGAAAAAAAGGCACTCACCGCAAATTATTGTCGAGTTTAGCTGCGGAAGGATTTATTCGCGTCAAAGTTAACGGAGAAATTTTAGAACTTTCGGAAAATATCGAATTAGATAAAAATCATACGCACAATATCGAGATAGTTGTCGATCGGTTAATTAAAAAACCCGGTTTAGAAGAACGTTTAGTTGATTCTCTGGCAACTTGTTTGCGCCATTCTGAGGGGATTGCGATTATTGAAGAGTTACCGACTGAAGAAAATTCCCAACCACAGGGGCCGATCGTATTTTCCGAAAACTTTGCTTGTCCGGAACACGGCGCGGTAATGGAGGAACTTTCACCCAGGTTATTTTCGTTTAATTCGCCCTACGGCGCGTGTCCGAACTGCCACGGTTTGGGGAGTTTGCGGACTTTTGCGCCGGAGTTGGTAGTTCCCGACGAAAAAGCGCCTCTTTATTGTGCGATCGCGCCTTGGTCAGACAAAGATAATTCCTATTATCTTTCTTTGCTTTGCAGTATTGCTGATACTTGTGGCTTTGATATCGACACTCCTTGGTATCGATTAAAGCCCGAACACCAGCGCGTGATTTTGTACGGCAATGAGCAAAAGCGCAGCGCAGAAGGTAAAAAGCGCGAGGGCAGCACTGATTTGAGGAGAGATTTTAATGGCGTAATTTCCATGTTGCAGCGCCAGTACGACGATACTGGTTCTGATTTGATCAAGCAGAAGTTAGAACAGTATCGAGTCGATCGCTCTTGCGAGGTTTGTCACGGCAAACGCTTGAAAACAGAGGCCCTTTCGGTGCGGCTGGGACAGTACGGAATCGTGGATTTAACGAGTATTTCGATTCGCGAATGCCGCGAACGAGTAAATAATTTGGGATTGAGCGATCGGCAATTCCAAATATCCGATTTAGCCCTGAGAGAAATCAAAGCAAGGCTGCAATTTTTGCTCGATGTCGGGTTAGATTACCTGACTTTAGACCGCGCAGCAATGACGCTTTCTGGCGGAGAAGCCCAGCGAATTCGGCTAGCGACTCAAATCGGTTCTGGTTTGACGGGTGTTCTCTACGTTTTGGACGAACCCAGCATCGGACTGCACCAAAGAGACAATTTTCGCCTGCTGCAAACATTAACAAAATTGCGTGATTTAGGCAATACTTTGATTGTGGTAGAACACGATGAAGAAACCATGCGAGCGGCCGACCACATTGTGGATATCGGACCCGGCGCAGGCGTTCACGGTGGCAAAATTATATCGCAAGGAAGTTTAGCAGACTTGCTGGCGGCCGAGGAATCTTTGACCGGGGCTTATTTGTCGGGAAAGCGAGTAATTGAAACCCCTAGTGAAAGGAGAAAAGGCAACGGCAAAGCTCTCTCAATCATAAATGCGACGCGCAACAATTTAAAAAATATCGATGTGGAAATTCCCCTGGGAAAACTCGTCTGCGTGACGGGGGTTTCCGGTTCGGGAAAATCCACTTTAATCAATGAATTGCTGTACCCGTCACTGCAACATTATATCACCAAAAAAGTGCCTTTACCACCCGATATGGACGCCCTCAAGACGAAGGGCGAACGCTCTCTAGAGGATGTGGTTGATAAGGTAATTGTCATCGATCAATCTCCTATCGGCCGCACTCCGCGTTCTAATCCCGCTACTTACACGGGAGTCTTTGATGTGATTCGCGATTTGTTTGCCGAAAGCATTGAAGCGAAGGCCAGAGGTTACAAAGCGGGGCAGTTTTCTTTTAATGTGAAAGGGGGAAGGTGCGAAGCTTGCGGTGGCCAAGGGGTGAACGTGATTTCGATGAATTTTCTGCCAGATGTTTACGTGCAGTGTGAGGTTTGCAAAGGTGCGCGCTACAACCGGGAAACGCTGCAAGTTAAGTACAAAGGCAAGTCGATTTCTGATGTTTTGAACATGACCGTAGAGGAATCTTTGGAGATGTTTAAAAATATTCCCAGGGCCGGCGCCAGACTGCAAACTTTGGTAGATGTCGGTTTGGGTTACATTCAGTTGGGACAGCCGGCGCCGACGCTTTCTGGGGGCGAAGCGCAGCGGGTAAAATTGGCAACGGAACTGTCGCGCCGCGCTACTGGGAAGACGCTTTATTTAATCGATGAACCGACGACTGGTTTGTCGTTTTATGATGTTCACCATTTGTTAAATGTGCTGCAAAGATTGGTGGATAAGGGTAATTCAATTTTGGTAATCGAACACAATTTAGATGTGATTCGGTGCTGCGATTGGGCGATCGATTTGGGGCCTGAAGGGGGAGATAAGGGCGGCGAAATTATTGTGGCGGGGACGCCGGAGGATGTGGCGGCAAATCAGAGGTCTTATACTGGGAAGTATTTGCAAGCTGTTTTGCAGCAGCATCCTTTGGGGGAGGCTGTAGCCGTTAGTTAATACTAACAGGAATTACGCAATTATCATAATTAGTAAGGTGCGTTAGATATTTAAACCTTAAATAATCGTTTAAGAAACTCACCTGACGCACCCTACAATTAAAATACTATTACAAGTTAGTCTGCTTAGTCGTCAGAGAGTTCTGCTCTGCAATCCTATCGGCTCTGGGACAGAGGTATACTGGTACAAATTAGCCAAGCTTCATCAAGGAAAACAATGGGTACAAAATTTAACTTTGTATGTCCTGGTTGTGGGTACATAGCAAAATGGGTTTCTGGTCGTTGGGACGTTGGAATGATCGCTGTTGTTAGAACAATGACCTGTGAAGATTGTGAAGCAGTAGTTGACGTTCTGATTGGGCGCGATGGCAAAGATGGCCCGACTGGCGATCCTAACTATGATAAGAGCCTCAATATTTGTCCTAAATGTCAAGGATCGCGGCTCTATCCCTGGCCTAGTAAACATCCTTGCCCAAAGTGTGATGCCAAGATGATTAAGGATGAAACATCGGTGATGTCCTGGGATTAGAAAAGGCTTTGAAATTTGCATGAGGGGCAGAGTTTTTCCTGGGAGTTGTACAGTGCCTCTAGCTTTTAATCTTTACAGTTTGGGGGCTGGGTCTAACATTTCAGTGCTTTCAAATGATTAATACTAATAATATCGTCGTTTAAGAGTATTTAAGATGCTGGATTGAAGTTTTATGACAGCGCTCGTTAGCCCGTATTTTGAAGCTCAGCATCCTTGACAAAGGCTTTATCAATTCACGGCGCTCCGAGTAACTTTTATCCTTTCTATTCGGGTACAGCACAGTAAACTGAGAGCAACCCCTTTAACCCCAATTAACCTATGCCACGCTGGTTTAATACCGCAGCTCCATGCCAAGCAGACATTCATTACGTGCTACCCCCAACACTGCGCTTACCGGGCTTAGAACGGTTAATCGCTCAACGCAACTATTTCGTCATCCATGCACCCCGACAAGTCGGTAAAACCACCGCCATGCTAGCTTTAGCCAAACCACTCACCGACAGCGGACAATACACCGCCGTCATGGTTTCGGTGGAAGTCGGTGCACCCTTAAGTTCCGATGTAAATCCTTGGGTACAATCTAAAAATGGCAAAGGATCTCTTCCACAACACGGTCAAAATCGCCCTACAAAAAGATGGCTGGAAGATTACCCACGATCCCTACCAGTTACGCTATGGTGTTGCTGATGTCTACATCGATCTTGCAGCCGAAGAAGCGATCGCCGCTGAAAAAGAAGGACGTAAAATAGCTGTAGAAGTCAAAAGTTTCGCAGGAGGCTCCACCATTTCTGAATTCCACACCGCCCTCGGTCAATTCCTCAACTATCGCGTTGCCATCGAAGTCTCTAGCGAACCAGAACGTATACTTTATCTGGCAGTACCCACCGATACCTACCAAATGTTTCTCAGATTTGAACCCGCAAAAACTGTCATCGAACGTTATGAAATCCGACTAATTATTTACAATCCAACTCGTGAGGCGATCGACCAATGGATAGACTAAACGAATACCGCAAAATTGTTTGTGACTTTCTCGAAGACTTTTCTACAAATGACGCAAATGCTCAGTTAATCTTCGATATCGCCCGCGATAGATATCTCGTGATGCACAACGAATGGCGCGACGAATATCGCATCTATGGGTGTGCCATGCAGCTCGATATCATCGAAAATCAAATCTGGATTCAACACAACAGTACCGAAATCTACATCGATCGAGAACTGATTCAACGTGGCGTGTCTCCTCAAGATATCATTCTTGGGTTTCGCTCCCCCAGCATCCGAAAACTCCTTGCCGCCAACTCTTGCTAGAGACAAAGGTGGGGAACAGTTAGATGGATATCTCGCTAGATTGGGACAAGATTCCGCTTGGTTGGTCATTTTCGATCGCCGAGAGAATGCACCCGAACTCGAAAACGGTTGAACACTGAGATTCATACTACTCCAAGGGGGCGATCGGTTACATTATTCGAGGGTGAAATCCTGGTATATTATGTACTAATAGTAGATGCGATATTAACTATCTTGAATTGTAGGGGAAAGTGCCATATTTTGGGCTTCTCTTTGCATGAATTCAATGTCCGATCGCGACCAAGTGCGGGGCCCGCTGCACTGATGAGCAATTAACAGCCCCCACAGTCCTTTGTTCGTTAAAATTGGCACAACTAAATTGGCACGAACTTTCAGGCTACGCAGAAAATCTCGGTGGCATTGGTGAATTGGTTCTACTTCAATATCTGTAATTGCTCTAACTCTGCCGGCTTCGTACAAAGCAGCGTGGTCGCCGTTAAAACACTCATCTGGCCCCGTTGAACCCAAGATTGAGAGTTCGATCGCACTCAACATCTCGTAAGTCACTCGACCTTGCCACTGCTTGTAAAAATGATAAAGCACCGCGCGATCGCTCTGCAAAATTTCTCGAATGTCGTAGAGGGATTTTTCAACTAATACGTCGCGCTTTAGACGATCTGTCAAGCGGTTAACAATGTTTTGCAGCCGATCGCCCGACATAGTATTAACTCCTTTAATTCCTAGTACACTCGCCCGATCTTAATTATTGAACTGGCACCATCCCAACACCTCAAAATGTTGCGCTTCGGGATTTTCGCGCGCTCAAAAATGAGTAATTTTGGGCTTGACAGTTGTTGATATGCCAGCAATATTATACTATTATTTTGCCTGAGATAGCAATCTTTTCGGGAAAGGGGCGATGGCGTCTAGCCCTCGCCCGTGCTACGGCTTTTTTTTACGCAGCCCTTTTGCGAAGAACCACCGACGGGACGCCTGTTCCACACAGGAAAAGAAAAGGAAGAGTTTACAAGTGCTGGGAGAATTGCTAGATCTGCCTAAAGTTGGTTCCTCTCAAACAGAGTAACTGCTACGATTTTTCTAAAGCTAAAGAAAGCATTAAATATGTCTGTGCTAGAAGCTGCTTGGAAACACGAATTTATCCCTACGAACGGCATCAAACTGCACTATGTCACTCAAGGTTCTGGGCCGCTGATGCTGATGCTGCACGGATTTCCTGAATTTTGGTATTCTTGGCGACATCAAATCCCAGAATTTGCCTCAGATTATAAAGTAGTGGCTGTAGATCTCAGGGGTTACAACGACAGCGACAAACCTCACGATCAATCTGCTTACGTGATGGCAGAGTTTGTGCAAGATGTCAAGGGCATTATTCAGGGTTTGGGATACGAAAGTTGCGTCTTAGTTGGTCACGACTGGGGAGGTGCGATCGCCTGGAATTTTGCTTATGCTTATCCCCAAATGGTGGATAAATTAATTGTGATGAATCTACCACATCCGGCCAAGTTTGCTGAAGGGTTACGCACTCCCCAGCAATTGCTGAGAAGCTGGTACATCTTTTTGTTTCAGTTGCCAGTTGTGCCGGAGTTGTTAATTCAGTTGGGCGACTATCAGGCAATTTCGGCTGCTTTGGAAGGTATGGCAGTTAACAAAAGCACCTTTAGCCCCTCAGATATCGAAGCTTACAAAGATGCGGCTGCCAAACGGGGCGCTCTGACTGCTACTATCAATTATTACCGCAATATTGCTCGCGGATTTCTCGATCGCCAGAATTGGAGCGTGCTGCAAGTTCCGACGCTGATGATTTGGGGAGAAAAAGATGTCGCCCTCGGCAAAGAGTTAACCTATGGAACCGCAGATTACGTGCGGGATTTTCAGATTCAGTACCTTCCCAATTGCAGCCACTGGGTACACCAGGAAGAGCCGCAGTTAGTGAATCGGTACATGAGAGATTTTTTGGCAAGTAAGTTGATTTAATATCATATCCAGTTTGATCGGAATGCTACTGAGCCTGGGAGTAGGACGATCGCGATTCACTCAGAAAATTATTATTCCCATGCCACCAGAGACATTCACCGACTGCTGATGCCCTCCGTCGTGCGCCCGCTCATTTCGCTGGGGTGAATGCGGTAGATTGTTTACCTCCGCACGTCCCAGCGAGTCAATCCAGGTGCGAGTGATGGCGGGTGAAAGTGTGGGGTTGTGTTCTTTGACCAATTGCATCGCGCGATCGATGTCTGGCTGTTCCGTGAGGCGTTCTGCTCGCCCGTTCACCACAACGCTGCGCGAGTCTTGGAAATCGCCGACTTCTTCCACTTGCAAGCAGACTTCTGGATTGGTGTCTATATACTTCGTTTTCATCCCGACTGTTGTGAAAATGTATATGTCCGAATCTTGGAGAGAATAGTGCATTGGCAAAACGTAGGGATGCCCTTCAAATACACAGCCGAAGTGTCCGTGTCTTACTTGCTGCAAAAGTTCTTGTATTTCTTTTGAACTCATTTCATCAATATCTAACATTGTTATACTCCTTTAAAACTTACTCTAGAGAAATCCATCGATGTTTTAGGTTGCTTCACGAGTGGGGCTTTTGGTCTAATTCTTGCATTTTTGAGGCGCCTGTTTTGTGGCTATAAACAAGTATAGAATTTCCCTAAACATAACCTGGGTTAGTCTCAAATATCATCTCCGATATTTATTGTTGGAAAATTTGTAGGATTTGGGAAATAAACCTTCGGCAATTGCTGAGGGTTTATTGTTTTTATTAAATGGGGAGCGTCTAATTAATTAATAAAAGCATTTTTTCCTAACGGGACTTAAACAAATTTTCAGCCCCGATAAAGCCCAAACTCGCTTTATCAGCAGCTCGGGCGTCCATGTTTTCTTGTTACCAGCGAACAAAAGACGATCGTCCCCTGGAATTCTCTGACACTAGATATAATCCGTGCTCAAAAAAACATCGCCGCATAAGCGCAGCGCGCAATTTAGTAATGGTTCACGCTGCGGTTATGCGGCAAATGCGATCGGCTTGACGCTGATGACCAGCCCTGTCTTGCGTCACTGCCGAGCCTGGTCTATAACTCCCTCAAACGCTTGAAATCTCTTAGTTTGTGGGTGTAAACTGCCCTCATAGCGTATTGGTGCGATCGACCGGCTTTACCTCATCCTACCGGCTGGCGATCGGCAATAAACCTAGTTTATTCTTAACCACCTGTTAAAAGAATCAGATTTAACGATCGCAGCCTTCAATATTTCAAGGATTTGAGGGTCTTCTTCACCACCTTGACATAGCTGGCGCTTATAACATAGAGTATAATTTTTGTGGCATCCTAAGAGCGAGCCAGTACGTCCTAAGCTTGACATTGTAAATATTTTGACTGTTGCTATAAGTTGGAGTTAAACGGATATTTTTATTTATGAAGTATAATCGATTTCAAGAATTAGATATGATGAGAGGCTTTGCTGCCTGCTGGGTAGTGGGGGTTCATTTTTGGTACTTCAATTTCTTGCCTCCATTTTTTGGATACAGCAACTTTTTCGAGTATGCAAAAGTAGTAGGCCCAGCCTCGACGATTGCTAAGTTTTTTCCCCTACCATTTAATAGTGTAGGCAATATAGTTTTTGATTTAGTGAATATATTTTTCTTGCTTGGATATCAGGGAGTTCATATTTTTTTCATTCTCAGTGGTTTTGGACTGGCTTATTCAAGAATTTTAAAACCTGATGAAAGCTGGATTAATTTTATGAGAAAAAAAATTATCCGGCTCTACCCTACCTACTGGATACTTTTAGCTGTATCTTTGATAATTCCTCGGTTAAGAGCGGATTTATTTTATGGCTATTTTGATTGGTGGTCATTTTGGAGAAGTTGGATAATTCTCGATAAAGCCATACCATTTTCTTGGTTTATGTTTCCCCTCATCCAATTTTATTTGTCTTTCTTTTTTATATTTAAGTTGTTAAAAAAATATTCTATTAAACAGTTTATTTTAACTTCTTTTTTTATTAAAGTTACCTATACTTTTTTAGTTTTAATTTTAGGATTTAACCTGTTTAAACCAATATTGGGCGACATGGTTTATCCGGGCTATTTAGCAATTTCAAGGTTATTTGAGTTTTGTTTAGGAATGGCAATGGCCAAGGTTTATGCAAGTAATCCTACTTTATTAATTAATTACCTAACTAAGCCCGTAACAATAGCCCTAGCAATAATTTTTGAAATATTGGGTATTATGGGTTCCTTCACATTTTCAAATGCACTAAAATTTCTCGGCGTAATTTTACCTTTTGGACTGTCTTTTTATGATGCTTTTATTGGATTTGGCATATTTGTAATTATTTTTAATTTTTGTAGAAGTTTAAAAAACTTGTCTTACTTAATAACGAGCTTTTTAACATGGATTTCTAATATTTCCTATGAACTATATTTAACGCAATTTATAGGGTTAATTGTTATACCCAAATATTTTACTGTGGTTGTGCGAGGTGAACCTTCACTTTTGACGGCTAGTCGTGCTATTTTACTTTATGTATTAATTAGTGAAATTTGTATAGTTAATGCTTTTTTATTACAACAGCTAACAAACTCGATCGCCCGTCAAGTTAGATTAGCGATGGGTCTCTTTACCTCGGGCCTAAAATAACCTGAATTAGTAGTTAATAATCACGTGTTATCAAAAACTAGAATTCTGATTTTTTTACTAGGCATTTTAATAGCCCTCAGCCTAGAGTTGTTCATCGGAACGACAACTTTTGCTCAAAACATCGAAACAATTAAAATTTCCGGTACTGCTGCGGGTGTTAGCACTCGCTACATCGGTGCAGTCGAAGGCAATATCAATTTCGACATCAAAGATTTGCAAGATTTGGGAATTAATACCTACCGCATTTACGGCGGGATGTCCCGGTGGGAACCAGAAGACGACGACGGTAAATACGGTTGGCCATCTATTGACGAAATTAAGACAAATCCCAATATAATTAATTGGGCGCACTGGGATCAGATTATGACTAATCCGCCCCAGGGTAGCGATTATTGGTGGTCGGGACAACCCGGTACTGTTTGGCAAGGCAATGCCAGGACGATTTTTAATACTCTAAAAAAAGCAAATATTCGCCCGGTTGTCAGTATTCGTAATGTTGATAATAGCTGGCGGCCGAGTTGGGCGCTGCAACTGAATCCGCCGCGCACAGGAGAAGATTGGAACGAGTGGTGGGAACACGTTTTTGCTACGGTTTATTGGCTGAATGTTCGCAATGATTACCGCGTTGATGATTGGGAAATTCACAACGAACCGGATAATCGCGATCAGGGTTGGGGTGGGACTAGGGCTGACTATTTTGAATTGGTTAAGGTGGCAAAAGATGCGATCGACTTTGTTTACCAAACTTATTTGCCTTCGCGCACTTACCGCATCCACGGCCCGAAAACCGTAGGCGGCAGCAATTGGCCAGCTAGTGCTTTGCAGGAAATACCGAATTATTTTGATACAGTCAATGTCCACAACTACGATGCAGATATTTCTAACTACACCCGCAAAGTGCGCGGCTGGATGAACGGTACTGTCCGCGCTAACTCGCAGCTTTGGGTAGGAGAATGGGGAACTTACGAAATTAGCTACGGCGATTTATCTTTAGCTTTAAATTTGATTAAGAATTTGATTCGAGGTTCCCAACCGGGGGATAATTATATTTACGGCAGTCACATATTCTGTTTGTACGACTGGGGTAAGCAGGGACTGGCGGAAGGTTTGCTAGGTGATGAGGGAAAACGGCGCGCGAGCTACTATGCTTTGCGGATGGGAATTAGGGCATTGCAGGGCGGAAAAACTACATTTTTTCCTATCACTAACAGTTCGGATTTAATGGCAGTTGCAACTCTTGATGCTAGCAAGAATGTTTACTTGCTGGTTGTCAATGACCGAGCAACATCTTACACTGTTAATGCTGATATTTCGGAGCTGATAAAAACGGGTAATGGCACGGTGCGAGAGTTCAGTTCTAAAACAATGGATGAGGTTGTTGGTAGCTTAAGGCTGAAGGGCGGAAATGCGAGTTTTGCACTGGCGGGGAACAGCGCTATTCTCATCAAGTTCGATCGCCAGAATTGAAGCTCAAATCCTCTGGGCCATAATTGAGATAAGATAGAATTAGTTATGCTCAGAATTATTTATTTTCTGCCTATTTGGCCATCGAACCCTCGAACCCTCGAACCCTCAAACCCTCGAACCCCTAATTGCACAGTTGCCATACCTAAGTCGTCCTGTTGTGATTCCCCTCCTGTCGCTGGTAAATTGGTAGCGTGCAGGTATCTTGCCTCAAACAGAATCCGAGCGAGAGTTCCGTTGAGGGCCAGAAAGTAGGGTGCAGTCTAGACAATCCCAGAAATTCTTGCTCGTAAACCCGCAGCAGTTAGGCTAGGCGAGGAATTGCCTGCCCGCCTTCGTGTCCGCCGTCTGGCAGATAGCATTGGTTCTGAAAGTCAGAAGCCGTCAATTATCAGGATATGGCACGGAATTAATTTTAAATGCCAAGATGCTGGAAGTAGGGGTGAGTTTAATCGTACAGAAACTTTGAGCGCGCTTGGAAATCTCGCGGGCAAAGCCTCTCAATCAATCTGCTGCTTGCGATCGGGTTTTTCCAACAAATATCACTTTTATGCCCCCTGATGTTTATTCCCTCCCTCAGTCAGGTCATCAACCGCAATCCCCTCACCGTCACCCCTGAGACGCCCGTAGAAAAGGCGATCGAGCTGATGAGTAGCACAGGAGCCAGTTACGTCCTCGTGGTAGAACCGCGCGGGAATTTTCAACTCGGAAATCTCATGAACGGAACTTCCCGACAATCGCGGGAACAGTCGGGTTTCTACAACGGCGTACCGCGTGCGGTACACGCAGGAGGCAACGGGCTGGGTCTCAACGGCTCAAAAGCTCCCTATGCGGGCGGCCAGACAGTGCTGGGGATTTTTACAGCGCGAGATGTCGTACAGCTAAATTCGATCGGGGCTGCTTTGAGCGGATTTGCGATCGAACAAATCATGATCCGAACCGTAACTGTAGCGCGAGAATCGGAAATTCCCGACTTTTTTGCCTTAGCAAATCTCTTGGAGAAAAATCAGATCAGCCATTTGCCGATCGTCAGCGAGGCTGAAGAACTTGTTGGTTTAATTAGCTCTCAAAGCTTGGTGCAAATGTTGCAGGGAATTGGGGAATCTACACCAAAAGCAATTAGCAGCGCTTCGCCACCTGCGGCTTTCGCCTTCCCTCCGCCACTGCCAATTCTGAATCAGAAATTAGAGCTACCCGCAAGTTTAATTAAACTTTATCAAATCCCCCAAATAGCAGGCTCGCGAATAATTCACGCTCCTTCTAATTCTTCGGTTCGCTATTTGGCGCAACTGATGTTTAGACACAATGTTAGTTATGTATTAATCACTGAAACCCCCGATCAACACTCGACTGGTGCGGCTCACAATTCCAAATTTACAAATCCCAACCTTCACAAACTGGTTGGGGTGGTAAGTTCGCGGGATATTGTGCAGTTGCAGGCGCTGGGAAGAGACTCTAACAAAATTAAAGCGGGATCAATTTGCAGCAGTTCCCCGCCGCTGGTGCGATCGCACTCTACCCTCGAAGCAGCCGTCGCGCTGCTGCAAAAACACTACTGCCAGTTGCCTTTATTAGTCATTAACGAAACAAATCACCCGATCGGGATTATCAATCCTAAAACTATCCTTTTACAAGCGCTTGATTCAAAATCTCTGCATTCTGGCTTGATCGCTTTGCAGCGCCAGCTAGAATCTAGCAACGCTCAATACAAAAAACTCTCTGCAGAAATACAGCGGACAGCAGCAAATAGCCACGAGGTGGCTGAAATTTCTCACCACAGTTTCGTAGAGCGGCCAAATCTCCCCCCTGCAGTCAACAATCAGGGGATTTGGGACTGGAATCTCGAAACAGATGAGTTTTTTTATTCGGCGCGGTGGCAAGAAATGCTGGGCTACCAAGAAGGGGAAATCTCGAATCGCCGATTTGAATGGTGGAGTCGCATCCACCGAGATGATATTGACTCGGTAAAGGCAGCTTTAGAAGAACACTTCGCTGAAAAGACACCGGATTTTGCAGCAGAATATCGGATGTACTGTAAAGACGGCAGCACTGTCTGGGTGCTGAACCGAGGTCAAGTTTTACGCAGCGCTACCGGCAAACCGCTGCGGGTAGTAGGAACTCATACAGATATTACTCCAAACAAGCAGTTTGAAGTCAAAAACGGCGAGCACGATCGAGAACAATTCCATCTATTTGACTCTTTGAAAGCAACAGTAATTTTCCACATAGATGCGGCGGGGGTTTGGAAATTTCTCAACCGCGCTTGGACGGAAATTACGAATTTTCCGGTGCCCGAAAGTTTGGAAACTAATTTTTTAGAGTGGGTGCATCCAGAGGAGCGCGAGCAATGTGCAAATTTATTCGAGTCTTTGCTGTCGGGGAAGTCGGAATTTGAACGCCGAGAACTGCGATTTAAGTCCAAGTCGGTTTCAGGGAAAAACTCCTTGGGAATTCACAGTAATTCCGGCTTTGTTTCCGTGGAACTATTTGCCCAAGTCCGGCGGAATTCCCAAGGCGAAATAGCGGGAATTTTCGGGACTTTGCACGATGTCTGCAACCGCCTCGAAGGAGTTGAGGAACTGCGGGAAAGCGAGCGCGCAATTCGATCGCTCTACGAGGTAATGGTGACCTCGGAAGGCTCTTTTGACGATCGAACGATCCGGTTGCTGGCAATGGGCTGTAGTCAGTTTGGAATGGATATCGGGCTGTTGGGCAGGGTTTTGGGCGATCGCTACGAAGTGATTGCGGCTTATGTACCGGAAGATTTTCCCTTTGGATTTGCTAAAGGAGACGGTTTTGCTTTGAGCAGAACCTTTGAGCGAGAGGTTTTGCGATCGAGCGAACCTATTTCTGTCGAATCAGCCGGCACTACTCAGTGGCGCAACCACCCCGCTTACAGCGTCCGCAAGTTGGAGGCTTTTGTGGGGACGAGGGTAATAGTCCAAGGGCGAGTTTTTGGCACTTTGAGCTTTACTTCCCGCACCACTAAATCTCCTTTTAAACCGCTGAATTTTGAAATTTTAAAGTTGATGGGCAATTACATCGGCGCAGAAATTGCCCGCGAAGAGCGAGAGCGAACTTTGCAACGTCAGTACCAGCGCGTTTTACTACTCAAACAAATTACTCAAAAAGTGCGATCGACCTTAGATACTCAAGAAATTTTTCAGACTACCGCCACCCAAATCGGCCGCGTGTTTGGTGTCAATCGCTGTACAATTCATACCTATCTTTCCGAACCTTATCCCCACCTTCCTTGCGTGGCGGAATACTTAGAACCCGGTCACGAATCGGCTTTAGATTTAGAACTTTCTGTCACTTATAACCCGTACACCGAAAAACTCCTCGCTGAGGATATAGCCCTAGCATCTCCCGATGTGTTTGCCGATCCTTTGCTGGAATCTTCGGGGCCGATGTGCCGCCGCATCGGATTAAAATCTATGTTGGCTGTTCGCACTTCCTATCAAGGAGAACCGAATGGAATTATTACTTTGCACCAGTGCGATGCAACTCGCCAGTGGAATCCGGACGAAATTGAACTCTTAGAAGATGTGGCCGCTCAAGTCGGCATTACCTTAGCTCAAGCACAACTTTTAGAAACGGAAGTTCAGCGACAGCGACAGTTAGCCGAGCAAAATGAAGCTTTGGATCAAGCACGACAAGCGGCGGAAGTTGCTAATAGAGCTAAGAGCGAATTTTTAGCGACTATGAGTCACGAAATCCGCACTCCAATGAATGCGGTAATCGGGATGACGGGCTTGCTGCTGGATATGGAACTAACTCCTGAACAGCGTGATTTTGTGGAGACAATTCGTACCAGCGGCGATGCTTTGCTGACTATTATTAACGATATTCTAGACTTTTCTAAGATTGAATCTGGAAAATTGGATTTGGAACGCAGCCCCTTCGAGCTGCAAAACTGTATAGAAGAATCTCTAGAATTACTGGCTCCGAGAGCCTCAGAAAAAGGTTTAGAGCTGGCTTACTTTATTGATGATTCTGTTCCGAAAAACATTTTAGGAGATGTCACGAGGCTGCGCCAAATTTTGGTAAATCTGCTGGGGAATGCAGTTAAGTTTACAGAATCTGGAGAAATTGTGGTGTGCTGTACAGCTAGGCAAATTGAACAGGTAGCGGCTAACAGTTCGCCAGATAGAATTAATATTCTAGCGCCACAACCGCTCGCAATTAACCAGGGAGAGTTGGCACATAGCAGACAATACGAGATTCAATTTGCTGTCCAAGATACGGGAATTGGCATTCCGCCAGACCGCATGGATCGCCTGTTTAAAGCTTTTTCGCAGGTGGATGCTTCGACAACGCGACATTACGGCGGGACGGGTTTGGGACTGGCTATCAGCCAGCGTTTGAGCGATATGATGGGCGGTACAATGTGGGTTGTCAGCCAGGTTACTCCGGGAAGTTCTAAGTCTCAATCGGCCGTTTCTGCGATCGGACAAAGTATCGCTGGAAGGTCGCCAGCAGAATTTACTCCGCCGTCGATATCCGGTTCGGGTTCGATTTTTTATTTCACGGTGACTGCTGAAGCGAATGACATCCGGGCTGAGGAAAAAAGGCCAGAATTTGCCGCTGGTAAGCGCTTGTTAATTGTTGAGCATCATGCCATTAATCGGCAAGTTTTGATCCGGCAGGCAGAGTCTTGGGGAATGATACCCGTGGCTGTAACTTCGGGTGCTGAGGCTTTGGAAATCATCAAAGGAAACTCGCCGCTCGATTTAGCTATTTTGGCGATGAATCTACCCGATATGGACGGTGTGGCTTTGGCTGTGGAGATTCGGAAATTGGAGCTGAGCAATTTGTCGGGCGGCGACAATCTAAATCCGAATGGCCTCGTTAAAAACACTCGCAAAATAGCACTACCTTTGGTGCTGTTTACTTATTTAAGTAAGGCGGAAGTTTGGAAAAAACTTGAAACTACAGAAGTACATTTTTCTGCTTTTTTAACTAAGCCTTTAAAACAGTCCCAGTTTTATAATGTGTTGCTGCAAGTTTTTGGATATGTTACTGGCAGAAGCGGCAGGGGAGAAGTTTCAAATGTGGTGACTTTGACTTCGGGATTGAAGTATTTTGAAAATTCTCAAGAACAGCACCGCGTGCAGCGGACGCCTGCTGTTTTGAGGCAGGTTGCGGCGAATTCTGCCGGACAGGATGCAGCTAATTCTAGTCAGATTCGGATTTTGCTGGCTGAGGACAATGTGGTGAATCAAAAAGTCGCTACGCATTTACTCGACAGGATAGGATATCGGGCTGATATTGCGGCTAATGGGTTGGAGGTTTTGGAGGCGCTGAAGCGGCAATCTTACGATGTTGTGCTGATGGATGTGCAGATGCCGAACATGGATGGGTTGGAAGCGACGCGCCGCATTTGTCAGGAATGGCCTGCTAACAAGAAGCCGAGAATTATTGCGATGACTGCTAATGCGATGCAGGGCGATCGCGAAAAGTGTCTGGAAGCAGGTATGGACGATTATATTACTAAGCCCGTGCGCCGGGAAGAGTTGGCGATCGCCTTGAGCAAGTGCTCACCTCTGAATCGGGATGAATTGGAGGCGGTTACTGAGCAAAACAATCCAGATATTTCCGATCGCATTGACAGTGATAATGGGGCATCTTCGAGCGTTCAACCGGGAGCCGATTCGCCGATTGATTTTCATATTTTGCAAAATCTCCGCGAGCTAGACGATGATGAAGACCCAGATTTTTTGGGGGAGCTGATTAAGATATATTTGGAAGACGCACCGCAACATTTAGAAACTATTAAGGAGGCTATTTTTCTCGGCGATGCTGATAGTTTGAAGCTCGCTTCTCACACGCTGAAGTCGAGCAGCGCCAATTTAGGAGCGGTGTCTTTTTCTGCTGTTTGCAAGGAGTTGGAGTATATGGGTCGCGTGGCGGTTGAATCTGGAGGGGAACAGGTTTTTGATGTGAGTACGGCGCGCGATCGCCTGTTGGAAGCCCAAGCGGAGTGGGAAAAGGTGCGGGCGGCTTTTGAGACGGAATTGGAAACGGGGAAGTTGCGATCGCAAATAGGGTAATTTCTAATTGGTAATGGGTAATTGCTAATGGGGAATTGCCCTTACCGATTACCAGAAGAGCTATTTAACTTTCACCTAAATATGCTTTGCGAACAGTTTCATTTGACTGCAAATCACTAGCAGTACCAGCGACTACAACCTGACCGGTTTGGATGACATAGCCGCGGTGGGCTACACTTAAAGCCATGCGAGCGTTTTGTTCCACCAGTAAAATAGTTGTTCCTTCAGCATTAATATCGCGGACGATCGCAAAAATTTGACTGACTAACATCGGAGCCAATCCCATACTCGGCTCGTCCAATAATAACAAGCGGGGGCGCGACATCAAAGCCCGGGCGATCGCCAACATTTGCTGTTCGCCGCCGCTGAGAGTTCCCCCTTTTTGACTAATTCTTTCTCGCAAACGAGGAAATAAATTTAATGCTTTTTCCATATCCGACTTGATACCGAGAGTATCGTTGCGGAGATAAGCACCCATTTCTAGGTTTTCTTGCACCGTCATTCGCGGAAAAATCAACCGCCCTTCGGGACTTTGAGAAATCCCCAAACGGACGATCGCCTCTGTAGATAGTGCTTCTAAAGGCTTTCCCTCAAATAATACAGTGCCTTGGCGCGGGCGCAGCAGTCCTTGAATTGTGCGGAGAGTTGTAGTTTTCCCCGCCCCGTTGCTGCCGATTAATGTCACAACTTCTCCCTGCGAGACTGTTAGCGATACTCCTTTGAGAGCGTGGATATTTCCGTAGTAAGTGTGAATGTCTTTAATTTCCAACATAATTACTCTTTCTGCTTTGTGCTTTATTATATTATCCAGACTAATTATAAATTTTTATTGCATTTATTTAAAATTAACTTTTTTTATAGTAATCAGTAATTTTACTTAGGTCAACACCCGCCCTAGCTCCCATACAATGTATTTTTAGTAGCTGTGGCGACCAACTTTACAGAATTTTTACTTAAACACAAGATTTCTTGACAGTAGCTTTACAAAAATCTCTAAGTAAATAGGTAGTATTAATACGTAAGCGAAACCAACCGCTACAAGTTACCAATAACAGCACTTAAAATTTTTCAAATTTAAGGAAATCTACCATGAAATTCAATCACAGTACCGGAGCGATCGCATTTTTATTAGCAACTCCTTTAGTAACCGGCTTGACTGTAGGCATTGCCCCTAGCAGTGCTGCAATAATCGCAGGTTCTGCTGCAGAAGTAACCATTGACGACTTCAGTCACAGACCGACTGGGACAGGTACATTCACTAACAGTAACACTCAGACAAGAGCGACCAGGGGTTTTGTTATTAGCAAAGCGAATGCTGAGGCAGCTTTTATATCTAACTGTCACGAATTGCTGGCAGCAAATCTCTCGCAAAGTGGAGTCATAGGCACCGGGAATAACTATTCCGGTTTAGCCAAAAGTCAAGCAGCAGTGATCGGTGACTTCTCTATTAAGGCAAAAGAAACTTTTTCCTTCACTGTTCAGACTATTTTACATCTTTTAACATCTGTTACTAATCCCCAATCAGAACGGGCTAGCGCCACAGGTAGTATATCTTTTGCATTAATTGACACTGTTTCTAACATTCTTTTAGACTCATTTCAATTTGGGATCGGTTTGCACTCTTTTAAAGCCCCGGAATTAAGTTTGTCATACAACCTCGCTGGAAACTTTAATCCCACACAAATTAATTTTGCTTTTCTCGCTCAAGGTAATACAACAAGCCTGAGCTTGTATACTTCCGGAGTGTATTCGCGGACTTTTGACAGCACCACTAATTTAAAATTAGTAGAAGTTAAGAACAATATCGCAGGGGCACAAGCGCAACCAGTTCCCCAAGCAGAACCAGTTCCCGAACCTACTACTATATTAGGCACTGCCATGTTTTTCGGTTTCCTCACCAAGAGGCGAAAACTTAAGAATCAATTGTCTGAAGTTAAATCAAAAGTTTAGGAATGACGCAAAACATCTAACTAGGTCAACTATGCTGTTAGATACCCGACTTATTTAATAAGAAGTCGGGTATCTAGTTATTCTGTATTATCCATTGCCCTCTTCTTCTTTTCCCAAATATGCCTCAATTACCCGAGGATCTGCGCGAACTTGATCCGGAGTTCCCTCAGCAATTTTAGTACCATACTCCATCACACTAACGCGATCGCTAATTCCCATCACCACCTTCATATCGTGTTCAATCAGCAAAATACTCAACTTCAACTCATCGCGAATCCGGTAAATAAAGCGAGTTAAATCAGCCGTTTCGTTCGGATTCATCCCCGCAGTCGGTTCGTCCAAAAGCAGCACTTTCGGATCGGAAGCCAAAGCCCTGGCAATTTCCAATCTCCGCTGGTCGCCGTAGGAAAGGTTTTTTGCCAACTCCGGCGCTTTAGAAGCACCTAAACCGACAAAATCCAGCATAGTCAGCGCTTTTATTTTAGCTTCTCGTTCCTCAATCATCGCAGCCGGAGGGCGGAGGATTGCGCCCAACAAACCTGTTTTTAATCGGCAGTGTCTGCCTACTAAAACATTATCCAGCACAGTCATATTGTTAAACAAACGGATATTTTGAAAAGTTCTAGCAATGCCGAAAGTTGTCAGGTGATCCGGCGGTAAACCGGTGATATTTTTATTTTCAAGTACCAACTGTCCCCCACTCGGTTTATAGATCCCCGTCAGCATATTAAAAAAAGTAGTTTTGCCCGCACCGTTGGGGCCTATCAAACTGGCGATCGAGCCTTTTTCTAATGTTAGACTAACCTGGTTGACTGCCGTCAAACCGCCGAATCGCATGGTAAGTTGCTGTGCTTCTAATAATGACATTGGGGTTGTGTTTCCTAATATTAGTTAAGTTGTTATAGCTCGGATTCTATATAATACCAAATCCGCTCGGTTAAAGTGCGTCAGCTTGGCTGTGGTGGGATGCTGGTTACGACACCGAAAGATTTGGGCATCGGAATGCGTTACAGAAAGTCTTGGGCTAAGCTTCATGACTGCGTTTCGGTTTAAGGTTTCCCCTTGAGTTTAAGGACAAAAAGGGTGGAAAATTAAATTACACGGGTAGTGTTCCAGGAGGATCGGCTACTCGAGTAAGGGGTAGTATTGAGGCCGGAACTATGATGAAGCTTGGTTTGCTAGTGCGATCGCGAAGCGTCTCCGCAGAAAAATCGCCAAACAACGACTTAGGAATCGGAAAAGTTACCGCTCTATCCTACTCTACAGCAACAGTTGAATACTTCTGCTCAATTGGGCAACGCCTTGAAAAAACCTTACCCTTAACTTCGCTTTATAGAGTTCAACTCCCGCCTCAGACACGATGCTACATCCAGTCAGAAAGCCAGGATACATGGATAATTGGCAGAATTTTTGACTGGGACGAAGACAAAGGTCAGTATCGAATCGATCTACCCGATAAAAAGATAGCATTCGTTGCTGAACAGGAAATTTATGTTCGTTGCAACCTACCCATCGATGACCCCATCGAAACTTTAGCGATGAAAGGTCAGGAAACGCCCTACTTTCACGATCGACGTTTAGCTTTTGTCCAGTGTCTCATCCAACAACGCGCTGTCAGTCGCGGGATGACAGGGCTGATTTCTGCCAATATTGACCTTTATCCTCATCAAGTTGAAGTTGTCCGCCGCGTACTCGAAGACCCCATTCAACGTTACCTATTAGCTGATGAAGTTGGACTGGGAAAGACGATCGAAGCAGGTGCTATTCTTCGCCAGTATCTCCTCGATCGACCGCAGGGACGTGCAGTGGTGCTTGTACCGCAATACCTGCGGGAACAGTGGCTTCAAGAATTAGAACATAAATTCTATGTCTCTGACTTGGACAATCGTGTCCAGGTACTTGCAGTAGAGGATGTCGATCGAGTCAGCCCGAATGCCGATTTGGGCTTCCTGATTTTAGATGAAGCACATCATATCGCAGCAATGGCGACCTCTTCAGATTCGATAAAGCGCAGGCGTTTCCAGACTTGCAAACACCTCGCTCATAAAAGCGATCGCCTACTTCTATTATCTGCAACTCCAGTTCTCAATCACGAGCAAGATTTCCTGGCGATGCTGCACTTACTCGATCCGATCACCTATCAACTTGATGATTTAGAAGGTTTTCGTGCGAGGGTGAAAAACCGCCAACAAATTGGTCGAGTTTTACTCTCATTTAAAGAGAAAGCAAATCCGTTTGTGCTTAAAACTAACCTCAACCAACTGCGAAACCTTTTTGCTGAAGATAAATATCTGCTAAATCTCGTAGAGGAATTACAAAATTGTTTGCTTTCTAAAGAAACACTCCCGGCCGATCGAGATCGAATTGTGCGATCGATTCGCACCCACATCAGCGACACCTATCGGTTACACCGTCGAATGCTCCGCAACCGTCGCGCTGCGGTGGAAGATGTAATTTTTGCCCGAAATGTGACACCAAAAGTAGAGTATGACTTAGATGAGCGATCGCCCCAAATTCACGAACTAATTGATGAATGGCGCACAGTCGCTCCTAACCAACAACAATATCAGCAAATTTTTCTACTTTTATTCCGTGCTAGCGGGACTTGGTTAGGGATTTTAGCGCAAGTGCTGGAAACCCGTTTAAGCGGCATCTCCCATTCTGCCTTGATTCAAGAATTTGGTGCCGATCATATCCGCATTCTGACCGAAACCCCTAAATTTTCTGGGGAAGAACAGATTTTGCAATCTTTACTAAGGATTATTCAGCAACCTTCAGAAGAAGGATCTCGCCTCGAATTACTAAAGATAGTGATACTTTATCATCTTTCAGAGACTTTTAAACTTCAATCTTATCGCAGCAACCTTCATAAATTGCTCGAACAGGTGCAACAGCGAATTCGCAGACCGATATCGGGAACTCTCCTACCTAAAATTGTCATTTTCACCAGTTTTGCCCAAACAGGCGCTGAAATTTTCCGGTGCTTATCAGATACCTTTGGTCAGGCATCTGTAGCTAGCCATCAATTAGGACAGTCTCGTTCTCATGTTGAGAAAAGCCTCAACCAGTTCAAAAATGACCGAAATAGTTTTATCCTTGTTTGCGATTCCTCTGCTGAAGAAGGTCGGAACTTTCAATTTGTTGATTGGATGATTCATTTCGATCTTCCCTGGTCGCCAAATCGTTTAGAACAAAGGATTGGTAGGATCGATCGCATTGGTCGCCCTTTAAATGTTCAATTTACAGTATTCGCCGGCTCAGACTTAGAGGATAGCCCTCACGATGCTTGGTATCAATTATTAAAAAACGGTTTCGGCATCTTTCATCAATCAATTGCCAGTCTCCAGTTTTATGTAGATGAAAAACTACCAGGACTGGTAACCACTCTGTTTCAATCTGGTGCTAGTGTACTCTTGGAAATGATAGGGACTATCCAACAAGAAATTGCTGAAGAACAGGTAAAAATTAGCGAACAAAACGCTTTAGATGAAATAGATGCCCAGGATGAAAACGCTACCCAATATTTTCAAACTTTAGATGATTATGATGCTCGCCATCAGGAAATTAAACGAGCAACAGAAGACTGGATATGTCAAGCACTGCACTTCAAACAAATTGACGATCCGAATTTAGAAAAAGTAGGGCGTTATCAACCTACTAAGCGCACTCTAATTCCCATCCACGATCTGCAAACTCGCTTTGCTGCTTATGCACAACCCTGTGGTACTTATAACCGGAGAATATCAACTCAATATCCTGGTGTCAACCTCTACCGTATTGGGGAAGGATTTGTGGAAGCACTAGCATCTTATATCCATTGGGATGACAGGGGTCAAGCATTTGCAATCTGGCGATGCGATGAATCTTGGGATGCTGGGGAAGGGATGGAATGGTTCGGTTTTCGCTTTAATTATATAGTCGAAGCCAATTTAGAGATAGCCCAAAAAGTTTTAACATATTTTGGAATAGATCATCACAAATACAAGGCTCTAAAGCGACGTACAGATGCGCTACTTCCCCCAAATATAGAGACAATTTTCATGGATGCTCGGTATGAACCAATGAGCATTGGGCTCTCCTGAGTTTATGGTGTAAAATAGATCAACCAAGACAGTTATAGTGATGAGCTTTCATTTAGACTATCTATTAGACTTGCCTGGAGTCAAGGTTGAAACTTGCACTCAAATTGAAGGACAAATTTACTTTCGTTTGAGTGCTTTAGCATCAGGAATAGTTTGTCCTCACTGTGATAATTATATAGAAGAACTCCATCAGAATCGACCTATATTAGCCAGAGATTTGTCAGTTTTCGGTCGTTCTGTGTATTTACAAGTACCTCGTCGGCAGTTTTACTGCGCTAGCTGTCAACGTTACGTTACAGAAAGATTAGAATTTTTGGACAAAAACAGACGGCATACTCAACGATACGAACAAAATATTTATGCGCGTGTTCAACACTCAAGCATGGAACAAATAGGGCGAGAAGAAGGATTGAGTTATGACGAAATTAAAGGTATTTTTACTCATGTGAATTCCTGTCAAAAAAAAGCTGTTGGGAGTCAGTTAAACGAGTGAGTATAGATGAGATAAGTATGAGAAAAGGAAAAGGAAGTTTGGTAACTGTTGTCAGTGACATAGAGGGGGGTAATTTGATTGAAATGATTGACTCTCACCGTCAACCAGACCTAATTGAAGCCCTTATAAAACAACCGTTTGAGGTTCGAGAACAGGTTGAGGAAGTGAGTATTGATATGTGGGGAGGATTTCCAAAAGTTATAGAACAAGTATTCCCAAATGCCAAAATTGTTATCGACCGTTTTCACGTGATGAAAGCAGTTAATAAAGACTTGAATAAGTTGCGCCGAGCAGTAGGAATTACAGATAGAGGCAGCAAATACTTATTGTTGAGTAATCGAAGCAACCTTAATTCCGACCAAATTGAAAGGTTGGCAATCACCTTGGGAAAATCAGAATGCTTAAGAATTGCTTATGAGATGAAAGAAGAGTTTCAGGAAATATACGAAACCGATATGACCGTCTAAATAGCCCAGACAAAGTTCAAGGATTGGCTGAAATATGCGACGATATTTTTTAAAGAATCATGTTCGACAATTGTTAATCATTTTGAAGGGATTTGTAATTACTTTCTTAATCGCACAACAAGTGGAGTGATGGAAGGAATAAATAATCGAATTAAGTTAATTATGCGACAAGGATATGGCTTTTCAAACTTTGATAATTTTCGAGAACGCGTATTAGCGTGCTTTTCTAATTAGATAAAAATATCACCGCAAGTTCAGGAGAGCCGAGCATTGTTGAAGATGAAGCACTTTTGAATATCCTGCAACGTCCCTATAAAGGTAAAAACAGTCATCCATGCCGAGATTACAACTTGGCAAAAAGTCGGTTGCCGATTTTGAATGAGTTTATTGATGCTAGTAATTGGCAAGAATTTTGTCATCAGGCGCGTCGGACTTCTGAAACATTGTTGGGCGAGCGCACTTCTTTCATCGAACTCTGCGAACAACAGGCCCAAATTGCCGAACAGAAACTAGAAAAAAGACTTGCTCAACTGCGCCTGCGTCTTAACCGCTTAGCTCAAAGCCAACAAACTTCGCATTCATTATTAGCGCAAGAAGTAAACATAGAAACTGCTTTAAGTCAAGCTATTTTAGAAGGAATTCGCCATCCCAGAATCAAGCTTGATTCTGTAGGATTCATCATTGTTTCTGGGCGAGTTCCCGTTCAATTTCAGAAAGAGGGGGATGAGTGATGGCTGATTCATTCCAAGAGTTCAGAGACATTCTACAGACAGGTAATGTACCTGCTGATACAAGTCAGTTTTCAGAAGCTTGTCAAAGGCGTTTGCGTGATGCTTTGGCTGCTGTGGGAACTCCTGACGCGCCAGGAAAAGGAGATATTGCTGCTTTAGTGCGTCACCTACTGCGGCGGGAAGATGAGCTACAGGGCGGAATGCCCCAAATTATAAAAGTACCTCGGACTTCTCCTTTCCCGAATCGCGAAATTTGGCGGCAAAGCGGTATCAATATTTTGCGTGAAGGTTCGGATTACTATTTAATTAGCGCTCGTCCTTGGCAACCAAATTGGCTGAATTTTTCCGAACAATATGCTCTAGACAAACGCGTATTTAAAGAGGAAATTCGCCGTAACTACGAGCCTGTAGCGGGAGATCCGTTTCTGGAATTGGTGGATTTGAATAAATATCGGAGTGTAGGGCAACGTGAAGCAATTCGTGCTGTTTTGACGGCTCCTGAGAGTTCGACACTTGTGATTAATCTGCCTACGGGTTCGGGAAAAAGTCTCTGCGCTCAATTGCCAGCGCTTTTGCGATCGCAAATTGCTGGTGTCAGTGTCATTGTTGTGCCGACTACAGCACTAGCGATCGACCAAGAACGAGCTTTGAAACGTTTTGTTAACCATGCGACTGCTTATTATGGCGATGAGTCTGGGGAAGGACAACAGAGACGGAAGGAAATTTGCGATCGCATTCGCAACGGCACCCAGCGCATCGTTTTCACCTCACCCGAAAGCTTGATGAGTTCCCTTGCACCTGCTATTTACGAAGCCGCAAGTTTAAAAATGTTGAGGTATTTCGTAATAGATGAAGCTCATATCGTCGAGCAGTGGGGCGATGAATTTCGCACAGAATTCCAAGAACTTCCCGGCTTGCGAAGAGACTTGTTGCGTTTAACTTCTTTTACAACTTTATTGCTGACTGCAACCTTAACCGAATCCTGTTTGGATACCCTGGAAACTTTATTCGGCAAACCCGGCCCGTTTCAAGTGATATCTGCCGTGCAGTTGCGACCAGAACCCTCTTACTGGTTTGCTTGGTGTGAAAGTGAAGAAGTCAGAAAAGAGCGACTAATTGAAGCTGTTTATCATCTCCCTCGCCCTCTGATTGTTTACGCCACAAAACGCGAAGATGTGAGGCGATGGAAACAGGATTTGTTGCGTGCTGGATTCAAGCGGTGTGCCATTATGACCGGAGATTCTAGCCCAGCAGAACGCTCTCAACTGATTGAAGACTTGCGCGAGAGACGAGTTGATATAGTCGTTGCTACTTCGGCTTTCGGATTGGGCGTGGATCAGTCCGATGTTCGAGCCGTAATTCATGCCTGCATCCCAGAAACTATCGATCGTTTCTATCAAGAAGTCGGTCGAGGAGGTCGAGACGGCAAGGCAGCAATCTCGCTCACATTGCATACCAATGAAGACTTAGACATTGCCCAGTATCTTAATGACAAATCTGCAATTACGATCAAACGGGGTTTAGAGCGGTGGGACAGTATGTTTTTCAAGAAAACAATTCTTCCCGATGGTCGGTTTCGCGTTCCCGTCAATATTCCTCCATCTTTCCAACTAGCAGATATTGACATGAACAGCAAAAAGAATCAGGAGTGGAACATCTGCACTTTAACGCTGATAAGTCAGGCTGGTTTAATCGAAATGGATGCCGAACGACCGCCGCTAATCCAAAATTTTGAATCGAACGACGCTTATCAAAAAGCTTTGGAACTGCACCGAGAATCCCGATTTATTCGTATTTTAGATGAATCGCATCTGAAAGCCGAAACCTGGGAACGTAAAGTAGAACCAATTCGCCAGCAACGCCAAAACTGGAGCTATAGAAACTTGGAATTGATGCGCGAGGCTTTACGACCAAAACGTTGTATTTCGGAAATATTAGCTGAAGCTTACACAATACGCGATCGTGCAATACCAGAACCGAGAAAGCAGGTGATAGTTTCTCGTGCTTGCGGCGGATGTCCCATTTGCAGAAAAAATAGGGACTCGCTATTTGCAGGCATTATGCCCGCGCCGATATCTGTATGGCCAAACCCTAAACTTTTTGTAGGTGAAGAACTAGAACGATTGCTAGCAGGAGATAAATTAATGCTAATTTTCTATGAATCTATGGAGGAGAAAAATTGGAAAGGTAAAAGCCCTCAACTTTTTCAATGGTTGAGGGAGCAGGGAATTAGGAATTTAGTTGTTAGTCGCGAATTTTATAGTACATTAATTAAAGAACCAAATCTAATCCCAGATGCTTTTCTCTTTTTGTTTGAAAACTATCAACCCATTCTGATGCCGCGCATTCCTACCCTGATATTTCATCCGCATGGAAAGGCTATTCCTGAGAAATATCTGTCACCAAACAGAACTTCTGACGCGCCGCTGATTATCCTGCTTCCCGTAGATACACCCGATCCCAGTCGCAATGACCGCAAGCTAATTGATATTTTTCCAGGTAAATATTTTATGTTTAACCACTTTTGTAAGGAGGTGAATTTATGAGCGTATTAAAAACTGCTTTGGCGGCTCCTAGCCGAATGCGAGGCATATTTAGATATTTGCTTCAAGCCCCCAAACAGTGTGAAAACAGGGGAAAACTCACTAGCCTGCTTTCTCCCGATAAATTGTCAGAAGGGAGAAACAAAGGTGCGGAACATCCGATGTTTGATGCTGCACTGCGAGAAAGTATCAAGTGCGGTTTATTAATCGAAGAAAAGGAGGACATTGCTATAAATTTTAATCTTACCGAAGAAGCTCGACATCCTCAAACTGGCGATAAGTTGTTGCCGGATACGCTGGCAAAGTTATTTTTCGCTTCTGATAACGAAGATGAAGGAGATTTTGGTCGGTTAATAGCATGGTATTTAGCCCAAGATATTTATAACGCTCCCGGTACTTGGGAAGAAGTAGAACAGCTTGTCGCAGAGCAGGGAGTTGATGAATCTTTAGATTTGAAATTATCCAGCAATAGTCTGTTCGGTCAAGTCGCGGACTGGATGTGTTATTTGGGGTTTGCTTGGAGTCATGCTTGAGGAGGAAATAAAAGAATAGTTGCCGAACCAACTGCTTATCTCAAACGAAATTTAAAAGAGTTATTTCAAGGAGAAGTGCAAGCTAAACTTTCGATCGCAGAGTTTGTCGAGCGTTTAGCTAAAAAATGCCCGGTGTTTGAAACTGGCAAATTTCGAGAACAGGTTGAAGAAAAAATCTGTTTTCGCTTACCCAATCATTTATCCACTAGCACGGCTTTTGCTTTATTGCGCCTTGAGGATGATGGTTACATCCAGCTTAAAAAAGAGTCGGATGCCGATTTATTCATCTTTCCAAGTGCCGACAATGAAGCAGGATTTTCTCATATTATTTGGAGGGGAGTAGAACTATGACTTTTACAAAATTTGTTTGCTGGGATGTGGAGCGCGTTCGCCGCGTGATGGGTTTGGAAGCTACCCAAACAGCAGATAGTATATTTCTGGCAACTCACCATCCGATCGCCATGTACCGCCAGGAACTTATCGAAGTGCCGTCGCGAGTTCGCTACAGTGAGGAACAATTTCTCAAAGATTTTCTGGCTGAACAAGATTTCGCTTTCGTACCAGTTTTAGGAAGTTCTGGCACAGGAAAATCTCACCTGATTCGCTGGTTGGCCGCCAATATTGAATCGACACAGAAGCGTCGAGTTTTGCTGATTCCCAAAATTGGAACGAATCTCAAAGATATTATCAGTTTAATATTAGAAGGGATGGCAGGAGCAACCTTCGATGAATACCGGCAGCGTTTAAATCGAGCCACTAGCACCTTGACTGAAGCGCAAGCGCGGGAACAACTTCTGAATCAGCTTGCTGCTGCGGTTGGCCCAAATGGTCGGGGCGATCGCACTCAACTTTCTGATGAACAATATTACCTGGTTGATGTAATTGACTCTTTTTTATACGATCCATTTTTCCGAGAATACTGGCTAAAGGATGGAGGGATCGTCCATCAATTAGTTATCCACATTCTCGGACATCGAGATACGGTAGAAATTGTTGAAGAACGGCGGCAATTTTCGCTTGAGGACTTGCCTCTAAATGTTTTAGACTGGGCAAAAAAAGCTGGGAAGCAAGCACAGGATTTTTATGTCTTTTTAATCAACAATGAGAATATCCAAAAAGCCACTGTACATTGGTTGAACCGTCATTTAGATGAAGCGATCGCTCAGGTTTTGAGCCTCGGACGGGAAGACTTGCAAAGATTAATGCGAGAAGTTCGCGAAGCTTTAGCCGAAGAAGGAGTAGAATTAGTTTTACTGATTGAAGATTTTGCCAAATTTCAAGGAATTGACCGCGAAGTTTTAGAAGCAGTTTTAGCGAGACCGCAACAAGCCGGAGGCAAATCTTTGTGCGCGATGCGAACGGCGCTAGCTTGTACTACGGGATATTTTGACGGTTTGAGGTTAGATACTGTAAAACAACGGATTACTTTTAGCGTTAATCTCGATGTCGGTACAGTTGGAAAACAACAATCTTTAGTGAATTATGCAGATATCAAACAATTTGTGGCTCGATATCTCAACGCGGTGCGTTTGGAGGATAAAATAATTCAAGATTGGGCTAAGTCTCGCAATTATGAAGATTCAGATAAAACAGCACTAAGTAGTGCTTGCAATGAATGCGAACACAAACTAGCTTGTCATGCAGGCTTTGGAGAAGCGGACGGTTTTGGTTTGTATCCCTTCACGCCTGAAGCCTTAGAGCAGATGCTTGCCAGGGTAAACCCCGAAACTTTTAAACCTCGATTTTTGATTAGAGATGTTCTCAAGTGGACTCTAGAAAATTCTATTTCTGATATTGAGCAGGGAAATTTTCCTGCTATTTCTGTGCGGGAACACTTTGGCAATAGGTTGCTGGATACAATGTTTCAGAAAGATATTAAAGCCAAAGACCCACAAAATTACGATCGCCGCCAAACTCTCCTCGATTTGTGGACGGATAGTAACGAGCTTTGTGATTTTCGCCCAGAAATTCACTCCGCATTTGATATTCCTGCACTTGGCGTGAAGGTGCAGCAGACCAAAGTTCGACCCTCAGCTTCGCAGGCTAAAGACTCTAGGACTTCGGTTAGTAATTATCGAGTTGAGCCACAATCTCAAACTGAAAAAATTCCCGATAAGTTGGCGAATCAACTGCAAATTCTCGATCGCTGGAATAACCGAGAAATTCTCCCGCAGGATATCGGTGGAGAACTGCGACCGTTGATTTACTCAGCTATTGTTGAGCGGATAGAATGGGATACAGAAATGCTACTTCAGGGGAGTTTTGCTGCTAGCGATAGTAAATACTTTAAGCGCCGAAACTTAATTTTTTACAGCCCAAAAGTTACGAGGGAGACGATTTCTGGAGTTAAACTATCTTTTCCTCTTAATCCTGACGATCCTGATGAGTTTCGAGAAAGCGCGATCGCCTTCCAAGGCATTTTACAATACAACCATTACAAGCATTGGAAGTTCCCCGATGGCGATCGCTACTTTCGCACCTACGCCAAACAACTGGAAAAATGGAGTCAATATGTTGTTGACCAGATTCGCCTGTATCCCCGCGAATCTGGGGAACCCTGGAACCCTGTCCCTGCGGCAGTTGAGCTACTGGCGATCGCAGCAACAATGGCCGGACATCCTACAGATTCGATTGAACATTTGATTAATAGTTTGTTTCTCGATTTAGAAGCAAAAGATTTAGAAAATCGTTCAGCTACTTGGAAAAAGCTATTTACTAGCTTACAAAAACACCGCGAGGCTTTACTAGAAATTGTTACCAGTCGCACAGCTTGCACAAAAGGTAGCTCTCCGAGATTTCAAATTATTGATACTGTTCAAATTTTGGAACCTTTGAAACAGGTTAGCAAATCTTGGCAACCTCAATGTGAAATTCCGGCTGATGTTCGAGAGAGGTTTCCCGAAATTGATAAAGCGCGTCAAGCTGCGGACGAATTGCTAGAAAAAGCAATTCAAGAAGAGTGCGATCGTCAACTTGGTGTTTACAATTCTCTAGTAGCTGAATTAGGGGAAGACATCAAGAAAAAAGATGTTACCGATTTAGTAAAGCGGGCGATCGATAGCTCGCAAGAAGCTGGTGTATTTCGAGGAGGCAGAAAGAGTGTCGATGAGCTAAAATCTGTGTTGGAACAGTTTAATCTTGTTAAGCTTTCTAGCTATTTGGGAACAATGAAGCGCGTGCAAGCTGAGAAAGATAACCCCGATAGTAAACCGGGGAAGCTGCTTAAGTATCTCAGCGAAAATCATCAAAAAGCAATGACAGAGGCTTCCGAATTTGTCGGCAGCACTAACAATTTTCTTGATGCTTCTATAACCGAGGTGAATAACCGAATTGAAGATTTAGAAGTGTCTGGTGGTGCAACAGTAGAATCTTGCCATAGGGCTATTGAATATGGATTGGCTAAACTGCAAGAGCTCATTACTGAAATTAAAGGATAGAGCGTATGATTTTACAAAAATCCACTCAACTGATTAAGTTATCTCAAAAGAAATCTAATCTTCAGAAATATGCAAAAAATTTGCAAGGTTTTCAATCTAGACAACAACAGATTGAGCAAGCTGTCCCTGAAACTCTACCTCTTGTTCAATCTTTGAGAGCTTTTCGCCAAAAAGGAATTACCAATTTTCATTTAACTCAAAAGGCTGAGATTTTGCTGACATTTATTGCTAATGTTGAGGCAGAATTTAAAAAAAATCCTGAATGGATTATATCCAATGAAAATTTTAACAACAAAAAGAATTTCACTTCTAGGATAGAGCAATTACAAAATTCTCTGAGAGAGCAATTGAATCAATCTTGGTGGCTCTACCGAAATCAAAATAAGCCCAGCACTAATAATGAAATCCTAAATTTATTGGATAAAGTTTCGGCATTTAAGCCAACTGTCCAACGGATTAGAAGTTTAGATTCGCAAATTCAGGACTCAAACTCAATTCCCCAAAGCAGTGAGGATTTTGATAAAGTCGATCGGCTAATTGAGCAATTAAAGCAGTGCTGGGAGGGCTTAAATTCTGATGAGGTTCCTGAAGCAGTGCTTCGTTTTGTGAAAGAGGCTGCTAATGAGGGTGCTACCCGGGGACTTTTAACGCCAGAGGTAGAAGATTGGTTGACTAAACACCGTCTGATTGATTCTTTACGAATTCGCTTGACCTAATAAATGGTTTGCGATTGTCCAAGAAATCACTGACGCACCCTCCTGCATTTTATAGCGTACAGACAAAGTGCGATCGTCTTTGCTGTGGTAAGGTGCGTCAGCAGCAAATTGTTTGAGTTTTGTCAAATCTCTTGACTGACGCACCCTACTGCATTCTCTAACGTACAGACAAAATAGAACTTAAAAAGATTAGATTCTAGGGAACGTCGAGGGCGATATTGTGCGTGTAAATCGGCCGTCGAAAAGTTTTCAATAACTTTGAGATTGAGTTCGCCAGCCAAAGTTGCAATGTTTTCAAACCCAGTAATCCAGGCTGCATACATACTTTCGTATTTATCTATGTAATCATTGATATCTTGGTAGCCTGTCGTTCTCAAAATCACCTTTTCCGACATATAATCAAAGGACAATCGAAAATTCTCAACATTGTCACGAATTTGTTCTAACACAAATGTTACCTCTTTTTTGGCAAGCAAGGTTGTGTTGCCTTCCCACAAAAAATAGGTCGGTCGAGTGAAATCAAAATCACTCTGTTTCAGCAAGGAGATTAAACCGTCTTTTACGTAATCGCCGGGAAGGTAGCGAACATTAGCAGTAACTTTGTAAGCTTTGAGAGTTTCTTCTTTTAATTGAAGAGTCGCGCGGTCGTCTATTTCAAAATAAATCACTCCTTCTCCATTAATTCTAGCAGCGCGAGTATCCAAACCCGAACCTAAAATAACTACTTGTTTGCAACCTCCTAAAATTTGATTTGACAAAACATCATCAAAATATTTAGTTCGCAACTTAACCATTTCTTTAGCGGCGGGAGAGTTTTGAGCTATTTGGCTAGCTACTTTTTTTGTTTCCTCATTAAGCCAAATTTTTACTACATTATCAGTGTAGAGAGGAATTGCCTCTTCATTCTCTTCGGCTCTAAATTCCGCAACGATAAAAGCAGTACCAGTTACATTTTTCATGGCTAATCTTTCACCCTTACTAAGTAGTTGGTTACAAATAAACATTAGATGGGGACGGGGTGTTTACACCCCTAAACTCCCTTGCATCCTAGATTCTTAGCTAAACCCGCCTACAAAATACTATGGTTTTTGCCCTTACCTACTTATTGACTTCTCGCATCTGCTAAAGACTCATTGCTCGCTTCACCATCAGAATGCAGTTCAGCTTGGTGTATTTTATCAGGAATCAGTCCCTCCGGCCGCACGAGCATCATGACAACAAGAGTGAGGCCGAATAGAAATAAGCGCATTTGAATCGGGTCTAAACTGGTTGCCAGAAAGTCCGCTAACTGGGGAATTGCAATCCTGGGGAGTACAAAAGTATTCAGAAAACCCTTGAGGACTTGCGCTAATTGTGGCAAATAAAGTCGATCGGCAGACATGATAATAATAGCGCCCAAAATCACCCCGGTCATGTTGCCCAAACCGCCTAAAATCACCATACACAGGATGATTACCGACACCGAGAAATCGAAAACGCTGGGAAAAATCGCGCTGATATAGGCGGCGTAAAACGCGCCTGCAAAGCCCGAAAACGTCGCTCCCATCGCAAAAGCCGAAAGTTTAGTTTTGACTAGGTTAATCCCCATCGCACTAGCCGCTAATTCATCTTCGCGCATGGCATTCCACGCCCTGCCCAAGCGGGAATCTCGCAGCCGCGAAATCATGAAGTAAGCAAAGACAACTAGCAGCAAAATTAGGTAGTACCAGGGAAAGTAGTTGCCAGTGCTGAAAGTGCCGACAATGGGGAGAGATGGACGCCCGATCGGGTTTATTCCCGCTTCGCCGCCGGTGAGGTTAAAAGGTCGATCGCACCCAACCAGACACAGCACCAACTCGGGTTTCCCCAACAGGGAAGCAACAATCTTCGACACTGGTTCATCGATGCGAATCGCGGTTAAATTCCTAAACACAACCGGGATAATTTCGCCAAAACCGAGGGTAACAATCGCCAAATAATCGCCCTTGAGCCGCAGTGTGGGAATACCCAGGATTACGCCCGCGATCGCAGCTACACCGGCCGCTATCGGCAGTACCACCCAAAAGTTCCAAGCAATATTTAACTGCCCAGAAGATAGCAAAGCCGTCGTGTAAGCGCCGATCGCAAAAAACGCCGCATATCCCAAATCCAACAAACCCGCAAAACCCACAGTAATATTCAAACCCAGCGCCAGCATAATAAAGATTTGAATCTGTACTACAGTAGCAATCCAGCCAGTCTGAGCCTGAATGTCGATAAACGGAAACAGAATTAGAATAAAAGCTAATGTCACCAGAGTTGCCAGCCGCTGGCGTTCTCCCTGCAAACCCTGCAAAGCACCCATTAACGTAGCTGTCAAAATTGCGATCGTCAAACTGCAGATCCCGTACAGCAGCGTCGTCGGCAAAGCCACAGCAGATTGACCAGACAAAGGTCTAATCAAAACCCCTTCTAACACACTCGCAACTAACAGCCAAACTCCCAATCCCAATCCCGCTAAACTGCCGATGGCAGCACCCATTTTCGGGCTGTAAACCTTCTGCTCCCGACAGCTAATAAAGCCCGCCGCCGTACCCATCAGCCAGCCGATTACGGTGCCGCTCCAACCGCCGAATAACAAAACAGTCAAAGAGGCGATCGCCCCTAAAATACCAGTCGATTTGATCGCATTAATTATTTTTTTTGACATAGTAATAAATTATTAGTCATTAGTTATTAGTCAGCCGTCAGTAGTTAGATGCAAGAATGCTAGGAGTCGCAGTTATAGAGGCGACTGAGGCTGGCAGTCAACTTCTGCCTCCAGCAACTCCATCGACGGCTCTGGAAACTGCTGAGCGAGCTAGCTACAGTTTAGAGTCTTTTGAGAGCGATTGTTTCACCACAGCGATCGAAACTTCAAATATACTGGAACTGTTACCGCAACACACTTCAAACGGGCGATCGCTATATGGTACAAGCACCTCAAAAAACTATCACCCTCGACGAGTTTTTGCAACTCCCAGAAACCAAACCCGCTAGCGAATACATCAAAGGTGCGATTTTACAAAAACCTATGCCGCAAGGAAAACACAGCACTATTCAGGGAGAACTCATCACGAGGGTTAATGCAGCGGGCAAACCTCAGCGGATTGCTTGGGCATTTCCAGAACTTCGCTGCACTTTTGGCGGACGTTCCATTGTTCCGGATGTCGCTATTTTTGTTTGGAATCGCATTCCCCTAGAGGCTGACGGCGAAATTGCCAATACATTTAATGCTTACCCAGACTGGACAATAGAAATTTTGTCCCCAGCCCAAAGCCAAACCAAAGTCACAAACAATATTTTGCACTGTTTGAACGCCGGTTGTCAGATGGGTTGGTTGCTCGATCCCGATGAAAAAAACATTTTAGCCTATCCCGCAAGGCAGCAGCCGATTTCATTGCAAGAACCAACAGATATACTTCCGATGCCCAAATTTATGCCGGAAATGCAGTTAACTTTAGGCGAAGTTTTTGGCTGGCTCAAACCAGGGAATATTTAAAACGTAAAATAACCTAAAACGTAAAACGCGATCGCGCTCTCTCATACCCGACTTCTGTCTCTTCATCAAAGAAGCTCACACAAATTTATAAAATGTTTGTAGTGAGGGCTTTAGTCCTCAAAATTTTATGAGAACTAAAGTCCTCACTACAACCCAATCTCAAACATACTGCAACTTCAAACCTTTTCCTGAACATTCTCGCCCAACAAGCCGCCTGGCCGAAAAGCCAAAATCACCACCAAAACCCCAAACACCCAAGCATTAGTCCAGCGGCTTGACAAATACTGATCGCTCAAAGACGAAAGCAACCCTATCAAAACCCCTCCTAACATCGCCCCGACAATATTGCCAATTCCCCCCAAAACCGCCGCCGTAAAAGCCCTCAAACCCGCCGTAAACCCCATCGTAAAAACAATAGTATTGTTGTACAGACCAACCAGAATCCCAGCCGAACCCGCCAAAGCTCCCCCAATCAAAAAAGTCAGAGCAATAATCTGATCCACATTAATGCCCATAATTTTAGCGGCATCGCGGCTTTGAGCAGTTGCCCGCATCGCCTTTCCCAGACGAGTGTACTGCACAAACACATGAAGCAAAACCATCAATACAACCGCCACCACCAACACAATTAAATCTTTCGTAGTAAATACAATACTCGTTTGAATTCCCAAAGCTTTGAAAATATCAACTCGCGGTAACAAATCGGGAAAACTTTTCGGTGCAGCAGAATTAGAACCCATCACCGGAATAAAAGCTTTCAATCCTCCCCAAAACAGACCCATATTTTGGAAAATAAAAGAAACTCCAATCGCTGAAATTAAAGGAGCCAAACGGGGAGCATTTCGCAAGGGCCGATAAGCGTACTTTTCCACAACAATATTCAGCCCAGCACAAAACACCGAACATACAATTAAAGCGACTAACATTACCGGTATAGCAATACCTAAAGGTGCGCCATCTTGCATCCCAAAAGCCCCGAACACAGTTAGGGAAGCAAAAGCCCCCAACATATATAAATCGCCGTGAGCAAAATTGATTAACTCAATAATGCCATAAACCATCGTGTAACCCAAAGCAATAATTGCAATTAGCGCGCCGTTGACAAGACCCACTAATAATTGTTGGATAAAAACTTCAGGACTGCTGACTATTTGTCCAACTATTTTTGGCAAATCAAATCCTGCGATCGGGCCTAATAGCAAAACTATATAAACTACACCTAGATATAAGAGAATACTTTTCCAGTTCTTCATGTTTTTGAGTAATTGGGAATGGGGAATTGAGAATTAGGAAGGCGAAATAGGGAAGGGAAAATTGGAAAATTGGAATTGGGAAATTAAAAAAATTGAATGATTTTTCTCCCTTCTTGCCTCTTCCTTCTTCCTTCTTCCTTCTTCCTCTTCCCTCTTCCTTCTGATTAATTATTCGGTCTTGAGCGCATTCACGAACTCCCACTTGCCACCTTTAACAACATTTCCTGACATTGTAGTCAAGCTCGTGTCGCCGTTGGTGTCAAAACTCCAAGTGCCGAGTACCCCGTTAAAATCTTTAGTTGCCAAGACAGCTTCCCGGATAGCAGCGCGGTCATTTTTGCAAACTTTATTAATTGCGCCGATCGCCACTTTAGCAGCTTCATAGGCGTATGCTGCATAAGCTTCGGGTTCAGCATTATATTTTGCCTTGTAACTTTCGTACCATTTCGCACCCACACCAGTCAATTCTTGAGGAGGCAAGCCGCCAAAAGTAGCATAAACTCCTTGGGCATCTTTGCCTGCCGCGTCAATTAAAGCTTGATCTTTAATGCCGTCGGGCCCCATGAACTTAACTGCCTCAGGCGTCATTCCGACATTTCTCATGTCTTTAATTATTTGTCCGGTATTGCTCTGAGTAGTGCCACCGAAGTAAATCATGTCGGGATTTAAAGCTTTGATCTTATTCATTAACGCCTTGTAGTCGCTAGCTCTAATATCAATTCCCTCTCTTCCGAGGACTTGAATTTCCAACTTTTTAGCAGTTGCTTCAAAAACATCAGCGATGCCTTTGCCGTAGAGTTCTTGGTCGTCGAGAATGTAGACTTTTTGCACGCCTAAAGATTTCGCCCAGTTGGCAGCTACAGCCCCTTGAAGGTCGTCAGCGGGGACAACGCGGGTGAAATTACGAGTGCCTGCGGGATAATAAACGTTGGGTTCTTTGGCTTCGCCTTTTCCTGGTTTAGTCAGTCCCGGATAAGTGTTTGCCGGACTGATCATGACGATGTTAGCTTGGTTGAGCACGGGAATGGAAAGTTTGGCGGCACCGGAGTTATAGTGACCGATGACGGCAACTACCGAACTGTCAGCGACGGCTTTGTTGGAGTTCGACGTTACTTGGGCCGGGTCCCATTTGCCGGCGGCGGCGGTGGCGTCATCGTAAACTTCGTATTGGATTTGGATTTTGCCGTCGCAAGCTTTCGAGTCGGTTTCGGCGAGTGCTTGTTGGATGCCGTTGACCATTGTTTGAGATTGACCCAAGGCGCTGCCTGTCATCGGCAGCATGGAGACAATTTTGACAGTATTTGGGTCTCCGGGGCTGCTGACTGCGACGGGAGTGGCTGCGGGACTGGTTCCGGGGCTGGCTCCGGGTGTTGTAGCGGTTGGTGCTGGAGGATTTTGACAGCTAGCGCACAGAGAGGCTATTCCGGCGGCAAAAAGTAATTTCCGCAATCCTGCGGCGCCGAGATTCTGTGTTGAGTTGATTTTTGGGGGTGTGGCACTTTGGTCCCCTGAGTTCTGGGAAAAGTTCATAGGTCGGTTCGTTTGTTGGTTGCGTTTTAGCATATTTCCACTCTCTAAGTCCGTAAGTCAAGAGTTAGCACAGATTTTCAAGTTTTACGTGAACTCTTAAAGATACACCGCTGCCACAAGCTTCTTCTCTCGTTCCCGCGATCTTCCTGGGAAGGCGTACCAGACCAGGAAACGAGGCAGAGCCTCGGTCAATGGGTTTCCAGGAGATTCCGGGGAACCAGTTAAAACCTGTTCAACCCGTTAAAAACTAAAAAAGAAAGGAAAATACAGATTTCCTTTCCCTTTCTCAACCCTCCAGCGTCAAATCAGCTTGATTGCGAGATTAAAGACGAATCCCTTTTTTCTTTTGAGGGCTCGGCACTAAAATATTCATAATTAATCATTACTCTAACTCCTTTAACGGTTCAAACACCAACAGTGAATCGATCGCCCGTAGAGCCTCCGACATTCGCAGCTCGTGCGTTCCTCCCACAGTAATATACCGCTTTCCTTTCTGCTGAAGAACCTCCACAAACCACTGGTGCATAATCATCCGTAAATGTTCGCTTTCTCGCGTTCCATCCTGAACAAACTCGAAATCCGGCTGAGTCAAAATATACAAATCGCAGCGGCGACTGTCTGCAATTTGCTGGAGTGTCGGGTGTTCCGAACCAAGGTAACGTTTGTGCCAAATACAAGTAGCTAAAGAATCTGTATCGCAAATAACGACTTTGTTAGCGCGAGTAGCAATATCGTCTTCTATAGCAGCTTGTTTCTTGGCAATTTCTACAAATTCATAGCTGTCCCAAATTTCAGGATCGGGCGAATATTGCCTGCCTTCCCAGTAACACCTGCCGTATTCGGGAACCCAAGCAGTTTGGTAGTGCTGTGCGAGCGATCGTGCTAGGGTAGTCGTGCCGCTCGATTCTACACCCAGCACGCAGACTCGTTTGGCAAAGTAGGCTTTGGCTGGGGGAGTCAGCATTTGCCAGTGTTCGGCTAGGTGCGATCGCAATTGCGTTCCAGAAATCGGAAATTTGAGTCGTTCGCGATCGACTGCACAGTGTTGAGCTCCCATCAGTTTTGCCCAAGGTTCGCCGTAATCTTCTGAAGTAAAAGCGATATCGGGTTTTCGCCCGGAAAGCACCTCAAGAGTCCTCTGAGCCCAAGGTTCGGGAGATTCCGGTAAATCGTCGAGCACTTCGATAACTTCTGCGTCGGGATGCAAAAACCGAATCCAGTCGGCTCTAACGGTTCCTGCAACTGCTTGATTTGTTTTGTAACAGGCGAGAACGATTAAATGGTCAACCTTCTTTTTAGCTTCTCGAATTAAGTAGTCGTGTCCTTTATGGAATGGGTAAAATTTGCCTACAGTAACACCGAGTATCATAAAGATTGCTGCTTTTTTAACTTTTGTTCCGAGTAAATCCGCTGAAAGTTTTGCAGTCCGTAAATTGCCATCAACAAAAAAATCGCGTACAAAATACTCGTCAAATATAGTCCCCGCGAGGCATACAAGGGAACGTAAATCGTGTCTGCAACAATCCACAAATACCAGCTTTCGAGATAGCGTCCCATCAGGTACAACTGGGCGATCGCGCTTAAGATGGTTGTCAGGGCGTCCCAAAAGGGTGCTGCTCCGCCCAAAGATATTAATACTGTTCGCAAGCCAAATACGCCAACTGCAACTAAGACTGCGGTGAGGATGAGCCAGCGTTGAGAAATTCGACATACAGGTTTTTCTGTGCTGTTTTCGCCGCCCCGCAGCCAAATATAAATTGCTTGCAAGCTCGTGATTAAATAGAAGGATTGAAGCGCTACTTCGCCGTAAAGTTTAACTTGATAAAACACCGCACCGTAGGCTATAACTCCGATTAAGCCGATCCACCAGCCTACGGGATTGTTTTTAGCAAGCAGCCAAACGCTCCAAGCAGAAGCGATCGCGGCTATCGCTTCGATTAAGTCGAGTTGGATAGGGACAAACCGCTGCACTGAAAGCAGGAGCACGAAGATGCTTGCTGCGGAGCCGATTAAGTTCGGCAGGTTCGCTTTTTTCATGGCAATCCCTATCTCGGCTGGCTATATGGACTGCGAAATCAAATCCGCATCCTTCTTTTCTTTTGAGCGATCGACACTAAAATCTTCATAGTACGATCGCTCAGTATTCACATCCCACAAATCGTGCTTTTCGCCGAGAATATTTCTCACAGCCAGCATCCCCGTCAGCATGGAATGGTCTTGGTTGTTGTATCGGTGCATACCGTTTCGCCCGATCGTCTGCAAATTCTCAATTCCCTTCACAAAACCTTCAAGTACCTGCAAGTGTCCTCGATATTCGCCATCATAAACTGGATAAGCTTTGGGTTGCCGTATGACAACTCCATCTTCAACCTCGGCCGTTGTTGCTAAACCCAAACCAACCAACTCGCGAGTTGCTAATTCGATAAGTTGCGCGTCCGACATTTCCCAAACCTCGTCGCCTACGCTACAGAAATATTCCATTCCCAAACAACTTTTGCTGGCGTCGGGAACTAAAGCGGCGCTCCAATTCTTAAAGTTTTGAATTCGTCCCACTTTGACTTCGGGGGAGTGAATGTAAATCCAGTTGTCAGGAAACAAATCCTTGCGATTGACAATCAGTGATACAATCAAAAAATCTCGATATTTGAGCGATCGCGCGGCGTGCAATACCTCTTCTGGTGGCTGCGGTTTCAGTCTTGCTACCAGTGCCGATATCGGCATACTCGTAATGAAATTATCCGCAGAATATTGAATTAATTCTCCGTTTTGCTCCGCAGTAATACTTTTAATCTTATTACCTTCACGCTCAAAGCTAATTACTTTAGTATCCAGATAAACTTTGCCGTCTTTATTCTCCACAGCTTCCGCGAACTTTTCCCACATCATCCCCGGCCCCAAAGCCGGATAATCAAACTCTTTGATTAATGTTTTAGTGTCGTTGCTGCCAAACAAAGCATTAATAATTGCTGTCGTCAGCGACAATCCTTTAATCCGCTGCGCCGCCCAATCTGCTTGGATTTCCGAACAAGGAATGCCCCACACTTTTTCAGTGTAAGTCTTAAAAAATGTTTTATACAAGCGTTCGCCAAAACGATTGATCACCCACTGTTCAAAAGTTTTTTCTTCCGTAAGCGGCCAAATTCTCACTTTCAGATAACTCAAAATAATCAGCGCACTCTCAATTATGCCCAAATTAAAGAGAGTATTAAACGCACTGATCGGATAGTTAAAAAATTTACCTCGATAAAAAATTCGCGACAATCGTGGCACTTTAATAAACTCATTTCCCAGTACCTCTTGCCACAACTGCTGCACGGCTTCAACTTTAGTATAAAAGCGGTGGCCGCCAATGTCGAAACGATAGCCTTTGTAGGTTTCGGTGCGAGCTATTCCCCCAACTTTATCACCTTTTTCTAGTACAACAGGGATAATGCCTTGCTTGACGAGCTCGTAGGCAGCCGTCAAGCCCGCAGGACCTGCACCCACGATCGCAACAGGATAATGTTTCACTCAGCCTACCTCCAGCTTTTTTATCGAAACTATACAGTTATTTATAACTTGTCAAAGGGATAGATGCACCCGTGAATACCCTGAGAAACTCTCGATCGACCTGATGTTTAAGCACAATTTGCCTTGATTTATTGAGCCGATACTGGCAAGCTAACTTTGCCAGTCACAGGCTTTTTTTGGTATAAGTAGCGACCAGTGCCGATCGCGAATGCCAGTCCGCTGTAAAAGTAGAAAAGCCAGTGCCACGGAATAGTTTTCAGGGCAAATAGGATACCGTGTTTACGGTGAAAAAATCGGTAAAGCGGTGCATTAATTGCTACCAGTGGTATGGCCAGCAAACCAGCCAGTAGCAGAAAGCTCAGCGACCAGCAGGTTCCCAAAATTGCCAGCAGGACTGCATAAGTTAAAATCACGCTGATGCGGTTTGAAACTTGCAAGTTGAGGTCGTTATTCAATTTGCGATCGCGCCAAATCAGTTCTGTCCAAGGCAGTGCTCGGTAGAAAAAGTCAGCTTTCACCATGCCGATCGGTTTCCACTGCTTTAAATGTTTCACCTGCAATGTTTTGCACAGCCGAATGTTATAACCTGCTTGTTTCAAACGGTAGCCGAACTCAATATCTTCGATCGAAGCTTGGCGGTAACTCTCATTAAAGCCGCCCATCTGCAAAAAAATTTCCCTGCGAATCACTCCGCAAGCTCCCCAAAAAGTCGAAGCTTCTTCGTTACCTGTTTGGTGCACGTAGTGGTGCAGCAAGTTCCTGTACTGCGATAGAAAATCAGGATCTCCAGGAGCATCGTCGTAAGAGCCAATGAAAGCAGCTAAGTAGGGATTATTTTTGAACACCGATATTGCATAGCCCACAGCTTCTGGACAAACAGCTACATCAGCATCCACAAAAAATAGAATATCTCCCTTTGCAGCTTGGGCGCCCAAATTCCTTGCCCGCGCTGGCCCTCCGCATTCGGGAATCCTGATGACTTTGGCGCCGAATTCCTTGGCCAGACGCCAGGAACCGTCGCTTTCGCCATCTGCTACTACAATAATCTCCATCGGCCTGGGCACAGCTTGAGCCAGTTTTGACAAACAGGTGCGGAAGTAAGCGCCCCCGTTGTGGACTGGGATAATAACGGATACAGTGGGGTCGGCGGTAGAAATCATTACCTAAATTTTTTAAATGGCAGGGGCTAAAATTTGCTGGAATTTTATTGGTGCTACTTTACAAAGGGTAAAATCAGCTCTACTTTTTTATTTATAACTCGATTTCTGTTTGTCTTCAACTAGATTTTTGGCTGATATTTTTGATTTGATTTTCCCCATTCTTACCTCTATTTTACGCCATATCTTGCTGAGACTGACCTGATGTAGACAACAGCTTTACAAAATCTTTAAATATATCATTGTTTGTGTAAAGTTGGGAAAAAGCCCCAGCAGCATTTTGGTGCGGCTGTGTTGCAATGCACAAGACTTTGATTTTACAAGTAGGAACACCGTATAAAATCAAACATCGTTTATACGGACACCCCGGAACTGTCAGCACTTGCGCGGTAAACTTTCTTTTACAGACCTCATCCGTGAGTGACTCCTGCACCAAGGCTCGATCGCGACTGCGGACTCAATGCACATTTTATGACTTTTAGCAATATATTTAAAATATACCTCTTAAAATTTCCGACACTGTACGATCGAGCTTTGGTAATTTGCTAACATACCCTTAGCCCGCTCCCTGTGAACCAAAACTTTTAGCTAAACCATTTTTTACATTACATGAATAGCTCACAAGACACGTTAAATCCGCCATTAGTTTCAGTCATCATACCAGCTTTCAACGCTGAAAATTTTATTGCTAAAACCTTAGAGTCTGTCTTATCTCAAACTTATCAAAACATAGAAGTTTTAGTAGTTGATGACGGCTCTACAGATACAACAGCCAATATCGTCAAATCTTTTGCTCAAAAAGATAGCCGAGTCAGCTTATTCCACCAGCCAAATGCCGGCGTCGCCGTCGCCCGCAACCTAGCAATTGAAAAGTCAAAAGGCGAATATATTGCTCCCATAGATGCCGACGATATTTGGTATCCCCAAAACCTAGAAAAACAAGTTAACTGCCTGAATTCCTCAGCACCATCTGTCGGAGTTGTCTATTCCTGGTCAGTTGATATTAATGAAAAAGATTTGCTCACAGGTGGATTTTATAACTCCACCATCGAAGGAGAAGTTTACACAGCATTAATTTATAAATATTTTATAGGCAATGCCAGTTCATCTCTAATCCGCCGCGTTTGTTTTGCAAAAGTCGGCGGTTACAACGGCAAACTTAAACTAGAAAACGCTCAAGGCTGCGAAGACTGGGAACTTCACCTCCGCATAGCCGAACATTATCAATTTAAAGTCGTGCCAGAATACTTAGTTGGCTATCGGCAGATTGCCAGCAGTATGTCTAGCAACTATGCAGCAATGGCAAAATCTCACTCTTTAATTATGGCAGATGTCCGACAGCAACATCCCGAAATTCCCAGCAGCATTTATCGCTGGTCTAGCAGCAATTTTTATATTTACTTAGCTGTTAAAAGTAACCGCAGCGGCAATCACCAGAGTACATTATCTTGGCTTTATAGAGCTTTCAAAGAAGATTTATCAATGGCACTTTTGCGACACAATTTGTATCTGCTCTTTATAGAAAGTATATTAAAAATAATAGTTACACCGCCACCTGCATCAGGGTTAGAGTTAAAACCAGCATCTGAATCGACTGAAGGAACGACACTTGCTAGGATTGAGACGCGGACGAAGGCTCACAAAATGTTACCCTCGCAAGTATATGAAAGAATGCGATTTAACAGTTTAGGAAATCTAAAATCTAAATAAACCGAACATTGAAAAACCCGGTTTTTTGAATAACCGGGTTTTTGAGGAAGCTAGAGGGTGTTTAATTATGCCAGCTTGCTAGATCAAGAATTAGGAAAGAGGGTTAAATAAAAAAATCTAAATTTTCCCTTCTTCCTTCTTCCTTCTTCCTTCTACCTTCTACTTAATCTCTCTAAGCGTGAGAAGCTGTAGGAGTTTGAGCTTTCGGCTGCTGGCCGTCTGGCGCCAGGGATTCGCCTTCAATAAACGAGCGCAACATCCAAGCCATTTGCTCGTGCTGTTCCATCAAACCAGTCAAAAAGTCTGCGGTTCCGTCATCGTTAAACTCTTCACCGCACTGTTGGACGTGTTGGCGGAGATTGCGAATAACTAATTCGTGGTCATCCACTAAACGCGATACCATTTCCGTAGCCAAAGGCAAATCGCCGATATGTTCTTTAATCGAGCCATACTTCAGAAAACCCTCAGCAGTACCAATTGGATACCCACCTAAAGTTCTCACCCGTTCGGCCATAGCATCGATATTTAGTGTTAACGCCTGATAGTGTTCTTCCCACAACTGGTGGAGCGATCGAAACTGTGGGCCCACTACATCCCAGTGATACTTTTTGGTTTTGATTAACAGCAGATAAGCATCTGACAGGTCGTGATTCAACAGTTCGATAACGCCTGCACGTTGCTCGTCAGATAGACCTATGTTTAACTTACGCATTGAAAATTGTTCCTTCAACTCTAACTTTATATTTATTAGAACAAATTTCGCCAGCGACTTACATCAACCCAGAGGACGATCGAAGACGATCGAACTTTAGTAAAATATCGGCATTTCAGGTTCAACTAATCGCAATATAGATACCCTTAGATAGATGCAATGAAACTTATTGTTCCGGATCACCTTTGCTTGGTGAACACAGCGATTGGGCCGCCGGTGATTTCCCGCTCAATCCCCCTAGAGAAAAAGGCTGGACTCTGATAGCCCGTACAAATCAAGGAATTTCTGCGGAAGTTAAGCAAAATCCCACCCGAGGTTAACCAACATCCCACACACTTAATTGTACGGGCTGCTTTAAACGAGGCATAAGGGACTGGCAATTAAATATAACCCTGTTATCCTACAAGGCTAGGAAACAGATTTTCGGACATGAGCGGTTCTGATCTGTGTGATTGGGATGCTAGAAATGATATTGAGTCAAATCGTTAGATAGACGTTCAAGGATGTTGCCAAGAAACAGACGGGCGATCGCCATCGAGACTTTATGGCAAAAGTGGCTGAAGACTACTTTAATATTTAAGCCGGGAAAGTAGAAACATTTCTAGGAGGGAACCCTTGATAGTGTTCAAATTGGCTTACATGAACACAGATAATCTTGGGTTTGTTAAATAGCGATAAACCGAATCAAGAAGATGTATATCATGACCTGTGATGAAGCCCGTAATCGCCGATCGTCCGTGCTCAACCCTCGATACTAAATTGAGCAAAGCAAAAGTTTGTTCAACCAAGGCTCTTTTTTTCCGTAAAACAAAGCCTTGGATGTTGCGATCGTAAAACCACCTGAATCATCCATCCCCACCTATCCATCACCGATTTGAGAAACCGTTGGCCACTGTCACCTCGATCGACTCTACCAAATACAGCCACGCAACCCTTTGTCCCATCTAGTAGACCACCGGGAGAAACTGCGTGTTCGCTTCACCTTCAGGAATACTTGCGCTGCTGTGAGCACCACAGCACTAAGTCGCAGGTATCAACAGCAGTGTAGCGTTGTCGGCCCGCATGAAGGCTTTGTCAAACCCGACACTCTGATGAAGCATCGTTGCAGTGGCAACAGTTTAAACCTAGTTTTTGGCGGATGGCGCCTCCAAGACAGATAAAAAAAAAGCAGTCCTCTGTGTTTGCGCGAAGGAGGAGAAAGAGGGCATTGCAGTTTGTCCTATCTGGGGAATACGGGCTAAAGTAGCGGTAGGAAAGATTGATCCATACTTTTACTAACTGTGCTACTTTCATTGTTAGCTGTAAACCATCATGCGGGAAATCTGCCAGAGCGTGGAAACCATATTTGAACTGCTGTTAGACGAACTTAAAAAGTCCACTCGCGCGTCTGAGCAAAACTGCCAAGATGTAGCAGGGCGACTCGCAGCAGAAGTCAACAGGATATGCACTGAAAGCCAGCGGATTCAAGCCTCCGGAGATATAGAAGGTTCAGCCCAGAGCCTCGCTCAGCACCGCTTGCAACAATGCCTGCATTATTACAATTTAGGCTCCGGGCCCGGGCGAGTAGAATTGCACAGTACCCTCAGCGCGATCGTCTATCGCTACATCACCCCTCCGCAGGTGCAGTCTAGCTATCAGGCGCGAGTAGAACTGATCAAAGATTTTTTGCAAGGATTTTATCTCGAAGCTTTAAAGGCATTTCGGCGCGAAACCCAACTGCCACCTACGTACAGTCCCCGCACTCGCTTAGAACTAGCAGAGTACATGGCCTTTGTAGAGCGCTTCGGCAAGCGGCGCATTCCTTTACCTCGGAACCGGAGCCAGCAACTAATTATTTTACGGGCCCAAACCTTTTCCCAGCAGCAACCCAAAGAAACCTCCGTAGATATGGAACAAGCCGCCGACGGAGGGGCTTCAGATTCCGACCAAACTTGGAACGACACCTCGGTGCACTCCGTGCGGGAAGCGATGGCCGGACAGGGTTCGGCGGCAATTCGTCCCCTAGGCGACGAGTCAGAATCTCTGCGGCAAAACGTGATTGACGAATTAGTCGCTTACTTGAAAGAGCGCAACCAACAAGACTGCGCCGATTACTTCGTGCTGCGCTTGCAAGACTTGCCGACTAATGAAATAGAGTCGCTTCTGGGCATAACTCCCCGCCAAAGAGACTATTTGCAGCAGCGCTTCAAGTACCATTTGCTCAGGTTCGCCATGTCGCACCGCTGGGAACTGGTTCACCAGTGGCTGGAAGCAGACTTAGACCGCAATTTGGGTTTGCTGCCTTCTCAGTGGCAGGCGTTTGGCGAGCAAATTGGTCCAGAGGGACAGCGTTTGCTAAAGTTGAAACAACAAGGTCTGTCAGAGTCAGCGATCGCGCAAAGCCTCGGCAGCACGGTAGCCCAGGTACAGAAACGGTGGTTTAAATTGCTGGAACTTGCCTGGGAATTGCGAAATCGTTCAGATTCCGGAGAAGGGGCATCTAGTGATGAATAACGAAACGAACAGGGATGCAGAGGCTTTCGATCGCCATTTTTTAGACTGGATATTGCAGGCGCCGATCGCGAATGCCTCTAGCGAAGATGAGGACAACCTCAATCAGTCCCCTCGCTCAGAAGAGTGGGGCGAAACAGAAGAGAATTCCGGGGTGGAATACTGGGAATGGGACGAACCAGACCCGCTGGACTATCAAGTGGGGGCGCACAGCAATGCACCCGCACAACCGCAGACAATTGGAGAAATACCGACCGTGCAAGACCGTTTTCAGACCTTGTTAAAACAAAGGCTTAGAGCCGAAATTGAATCCAACCCGCCGCTGTTCCCCTGGGAAACAGAATTCAAAAGCTACGACCACGATTACCCAGACGATGTAGCCCCGCAATGGGTTCCCCCCCTGCACCTCTGGACTCCCCAACTACAAAATATCAGGTGGGGCCGCCTGCCAATTCCGATCGCCCAAGGAGTTTTTGCTCAACTGCTAGAACCTTGTCAGGAACTGGTAATGTCGTCGCTGCGGGAAGGCGCGAAATTAGTTCGCGCTGTAGATGGCTTGTTTCCGGGCCATTCTCATGAACTCAACGAATTAGCTGGTTTAGTGCTCAGAGGTTCTTTGCGGGGACTTCTAGATTTAGAAGATTTCCCGACTTACGAAGCAGCGAGTACCGATCAACAAATGGTGCTGTCGCTGTTGGCCGCCAGGGAAATCATTGAGTCTCTAACTTTGGATTGTCCTGTGAATCAGCCGCCGGTTTCGCGGGAGTGGCTGACTGGTTTGGGTTCGCTGACTCTGGAGGCTCAATACCTGTCGAACCGCAACAGAGAACAGCCAATGCCGTGTTTAAGAGTTGAGTGCCAATTTCCGGGGGCAGGAAGTTTGGAACTCAAGGGAGGAGATGCCGAAGCAACTGCACATCGTCCGAATTCCGGGCATTTAAGTGTGGAGTTGTTTGACCCACAACCGAACAAAACTTATGCTCTAGAAGTTCGATTCCAAAACTTCGAGACCAGACCTTTGATGTTTGCTATTCGTCCAATTTTAACCGGACAAGATAGCAACTAGAAAGGTCTAATTAGAGTAAATAATTTAGGTTTTTACTCGCTGGTTTGACCTCACACAAAAACAAATGCAATTCCTCGACTACTGTCGTGGAAAGCCAAAAATTTTAGATCTTAGTTCAAGCCGCCAGATTGATCGGTGGAGTTAATCTAAAATCTAAAATCTCCAATCTACAATCTACTGCTAGTTGACTTGGATGGGTGCACATGACAACTGATAACCTGCGAAATATACCTGTTTTGGGTAAGCTGTGGGAGCAGATTGAGGCCATGCCTCCGCCGGTGATTGAGGATTCTTTACTGCTGCGAATCCTAGTTCAGTTGTTGGTAATTGTGGGAATTGTAGCTACTGACGTTGCTGCTGAAGAAGCCCAGAACCTGTGGGCTGTGCCTGTTAGTATTGTGGGAGCAACTTGGAGTTGGTACCGCCGCCGCGATCGCAATGTAGCTGCTAAGTTCTGCATAGCTATTGGAATGCTGGTGGCGCTGTTCGCTTTTTTTAGCCGCTTGGTGGGAGAATTGAATGATACGCGGTTAGTTTTGGCGCAACTGTTAATCCAACTTCAAGTGCTGCACAGTTTCGATTTGCCCCGCCGCAAGGATTTGGGCTATTCGATGGTAATCGGGCTAATTTTGTTAGGGGTAGCAGCGACTCTCAGCCAAACCTTGACTTTTGGGCCGCTGCTGTTGCTGTTTTTGGCTTTAGCGCTTCCGACTTTGGTGTTGGATTATCGATCGCGCTTGGGATTTTTGAAGCCAGAAGCCATTGGCGAAAAAGCACAAGGTAAAGGGAAAAATGAAAGCCTGTCGCTATTTGCTGCTACTTTATCCCCAAAGTATTTTGGTTGGCTGCTGCTGATAACTGTCGGATTGGGGCTGACTATTTTTGCGTTTTTGCCGCGCCTCCCTGGCTATCAGTTGCGGACTTTTCCGGTGAGTGCTCCTATTCAATATCAGGGGGAGTTTGACTCGCGCAGCATTCTGAATCCAGGGTATGTCAGAGGGGGAAATGAAAAAGGGACTGGCGGAGGAAGGGGGAGAAACCCAGACAAAGGGCCAGGAGAGGTGGACTCTACTTTTTATTACGGTTTCAACCAGCGCATCAATCAAAATTTGCGGGGCGAAATGAAACCCCAAGTGGTGATGCGGGTGCGATCGCAGGCTGCGGGTTTTTGGCGGGTGTTGGGATTCGACAAATACACCGGTCAGGGTTGGGAAATTTCTCGCAACGAACAAGCTCAAAAGCTGACTCGACCTCGCTGGTCTTATCAATTTTATCTGAATCCGTTTCCCAATGCGCCTCGGACTCAAGAGGTGATTCAAAGTTATACTATTGTTGCTCCAATGCCGAATTTGATTCCGGCTTTAAACAAGCCGAGGGAACTTTATTTTCCGAGTCCAGAGGCGGCGATTGATGCGGAGGGGGGTTTGCGAGCGCCTGCGGAATTGGGAGAGGGTGTGACTTATACGGTGATTTCTAATGTGCCTTTTCGCGATCGCTCTTTGTTGGGTAAAACTGGTACTAATTACCCGAAAAATATTCGCAACTTCTATTTGGATGTGCCGCCGAAAATTGCCCAGAAGGTGCGAGAAAAAACTGAAGAAATATTGGCGGCAAGAACTAGAGTAGCTCAGTCGGACAGACCGATCGATTCTCCTTACGAAAAAGCTTTGTACTTAGCTCAATATTTGAAGCAAAACCCTAATTACAAAATAGAAAAAGCTTTGCCTTACTTAGAAGAAGGTGAAGATTTAGTCCAGGCTTTTCTGTTTGGCTACAAAAACACCCAGGACGGCAAAAAAGTTACAGGTGGATATGGAGACCACTTTTCGACGGTACTGACAATTATGCTGAGGTCGGTCGGGATTCCGGCGCGGTTGGTGGGCGGTTTCGATACCGGAGAATTCAACCCGTTTACTGGTTACTATGTTGTGAAAAATACCGACGCTTTTTTGATGACGGAGGTATATTTTCCTAATAATGGCTGGTTTGCTTTTAATCCGATTCCCGGTTATCCGCTGATTCCGGCTTCGGTGGAAGACAACCAGACTTTTAGTGCGCTGGAATCGTTTTGGAAGTGGATCGCGGGTTGGCTACCGACTCCTCTCAGAAGCGGGCTGGATTCAGTTATAGGTTTTGTAATTGGCTGGATCAGTTTGATTGTGGGCTGGTTTCTGGGACAGTTTGCTAAGGGTTGGGTGGGGTTATTTACTGGCTTAATTGCTGCGATCGCCTTTGGCTTTATTGGCTGGTTAATTTGGCAAGTGTGGCGCAAGTGGCGCCACCGCCGCTGGCTGGCGAAGTTGCCGCCGGTGGAGGGGGTTTATCAGGAAATGCTGAAGGATTTGGCGAGTAGGGGATTTGCCAAGCAGAAAGCTCAAACGCCTTTGGAGTATGCTGAGGCTATGCGCGGGAATCATGCAACTGATGAAGCTGAGGTGATTGATGAAGTTTCGCAGGCTTACGTGCGGTGGAAGTATGGCGGCGAAGCGGGTAATTTGAACCAGTTGCGGCAGTTGGTGGAAAATTTGAGACGATCGCACTTGAAGAAACTCAAAAAGTTAAGATAAAAATCGGCGATCGAAATCGCTTCTACACAAGTAGGAGTTACGGAGAAAAACCTTCATAACCGGGTTTTTTGCCCCGTTAAAGGGCTGGAACGCCTCTTCAGGGCAAAAACTCGGTTTCTGGGTTCCCATGCGTAATATCAAATGCGGTGGCATCGGAATTGATATTACCCACAGTCAGGACACCGCGCCGTGCTGGGTATATAAGTATTATGTTTTTTTATTTAACGTGGCGATGGAATCGTGATTTCGACACCTGCTTTTTGAGCTAAATCGGTGACATTGTTGGTAAAATCTGTCATGTTTGCGATCGGAGAAGCCATACTCCCCGCGATCGCTAAAATAACACCCAATTTTTTCGCAATGAGTTTCAGATTGCGCTTTTCTTCGGGTTTCTTTAGTTGTTCTTCCACGTTGCCAATTTCCATCAACACTTCTTCGCGTTCGTCTTCGGGGAATTGTGCCGCGGTTTCACGCAGCGATGAAATCAGTTGCAGAAGTTCGGCGGTATTAGCGTTATTGTTTTGAATCAAGTTGGAGGCGGTTAGTTGGGCGCTGTCTGTTACTTCCTGAGACAAGTTGCCGATTTGTGAGCCGTGAATGTGGTTGTTTCGGGAATAATCTTGATTCATGTTATTTCCTAAGTCAAAATAAAACTTGTTTACAGTTTGCTGAGATGTAGAATAATCTACCGCAGGCGATCGATCGCTTCCAGGAACTTTCTCTTGGGAATAGTCGGGAAAATCCTCGATTAAGCGCCGCACCTGGACCTCTTCATAGGATGGCGGTTTGCCACATTCCACTGTGTACTTGCGATTTGCCAAACGGTCGCGCAAATCCTCAAAGGCATAGGAATAGGGATTTTGGCTACCTTTGCATTCGGAACAATTGCAGGGAATTAATTCTTCGTATTTGAGGCGCTTATCGTAAGTATCATGAATTTCCCGGAGTTTGTGACGAATGCTATTTAGGAGATAGTTTTTCGGGGTTCCAGATACGCGGATGCGGATTTCTCGTTGATGATAATTCTCGATGACTTCGGCTTTGGCGTAGTTGTCGGCGAGGAGAACGCCGTCACGCCAGACAATATCCTCTATAGCAGCACCTGAAGAGGGAGGGGTATTCGGGCGGCAAATCCAGCGGTGCATCTCTACAATCAGCGTGGTGATGATGCCTTTGGGCATGAAGTCGTATTTGTAGCGCACTATCAGGTTGTCGGTGTCGTCCCAGTCGTACTTTGGTGCTTCGAGGGGGAGGCGTTGCGGGGCGATGTAGTGTCCCCGTTGGCCGGGGATTGGGTAGCAAATTTTGAAGTTTTCCATGAGCTCAAGTAGCTCATCGTGGAGGCCTTGGTATTGTCTATCGATCCAGATTTCGCTGAGGTTTTCGTCGGTGAAGTATCCACAATCGGCGATGACTTGTTGGTTATCGGTGACTTTGTAGACGGCGTTGGTTGCCCATTCGGGACGCAGGATGACCCAGTTGAGGAGGATAGATTTTTTTTTGTCAGTATTTGTTTGGAAGTGGAGGATAATACCCAAGTCGTGCAAATACTTGCTCAGACTCAGCATGGCCTGTTTATCGGATTTGTCGAAGCCGTGGGTGGCGCAGATGTCGTAGAACTCAGAGACTTCGATGTGGGTTTTGCGTTGGGCGTAGTTTTCCAGGACGTGGCGGACGTTTGCCCAGTGTTTGGGGATTCCGGTACTGATGTGATCGAGGGTGGTGATGCGGTTTTGTAGGGCGCGCTGGAGGGTTTCGAGTCCGCGATTGTCGGCGAGGTTGGTGGTGAGGAGTTTTTCTAGGTTTTCAAAGTCACCGCGCAGTTGGGAAACGTTGATTTCGCAGCGGCGGTCTTGTTTTTCGTTCTGGACGAGGAAGACGGGACTGCTGTTGCTGAGGAGTTCGATGATGTTCAACCAGTAGCAGAGGTTGGGGTTTTCGCGGCGGTTATCGACGAGGAGGATATAGAGGGAACGTTCGGTGAGGAAAAATTGGTGCGTGGCGTGGTATATTTCCTGTCCGCCGAAGTCCCAGATGTGGACGCGGAATGGTTTGCCGTTGGCTTGTGGGAATTCCCAGCGGATGACATCGATGCCTTCGGTGCTGGGTTCTTGTTCTTTTAGTTCGTAGTCGGGGTTGAGGAGTTTGTTTGCTAGGGTGGTTTTTCCCGATTCCCCTTCGCCGACAATCAAAAGTTTGGCTTCGTTGAGTTCTTCGGTATCGTTGGGGTTGCGGGTTTGGAAGTAGAAGTCGAGGATGGTACGCAAATCGCCTGGTTCATAGGATTCTTCGCCTTGGAGAATTTCGGGAGGAATCGGGAGCGGATTTCCCCGCAAGTCGAGTTTTTCCAGCTTTTCCATGCTGCGAATCGCCTCTGGGATTGCGGTAATCTGATTGTTATGGAGGTCAAGCTGTGTCAGATTCGACAGTTGCCCGATCACCTCTGGGATGGAGGTAATCTGATTGTTATAAAGGTCAAGCTGTGTCAGATTCGACAGTTTGCCGAGATCCTCTGGGATGGAGGTAATCTGATTGCGACTGAGCAAAAGCAGTGTCAGATTCGACAGTTGCCCGATCACCTCTGGGATGGAGGTAATCTGATTTTGACTGAGCAAAAGCAGTGTCAGATTCGACAGTTTGCCGAGCGCTTCTGGGATTTCGGTAATCTGATTTAAACCGAGCAAAAGCACTGTCAGATTCGGCAGTTTGCCGAGCGTCTCTGGGATGGAGGTAATCTGATTGCTATAGAGGTGAAGGTCTGTCAGATTCGACAGTTTGCCGAGCGCATCTGGGATGGAGGTAATCTGATTGTTATTGAGGTTAAGCAGTATCAGATTCGACAGTTGCCCGAGCGCTTCTGGGATGGAGGTAATTTGATTGTAACATAGGTCAAGCTGTGTCAGATTTGACAGTTGGGCGATCACCTCTGGGATTTGGGTAATCTGATTGCTACGGAGGTGAAGCTGTGTCAGATTCGACAGTTGCCCGATCACCTCTGGGATGGAGGTAATCTGATTGAAACCGAGGTCAAGCTGTGTCAGATTCGACAGTTGCCCGAGCTCCTCTGGGATGGAGGTAATCTGATTGCTCATGAGGTTAAGCAGTATCAGATTCGACAGTTGCCCGATCACCTCTGGAATGGAGGTAATCTGATTGTTATAAAGGTCAAGCTGTGTCAGATTCGACAGTTTGCCGAGATCCTCTGGGATGGAGGTAATCTGATTTCTATTGAGGTAAAGCCCTGTCAGATTCGACAGTTTGCCAAGATCCTCTGGGATGGAAGTAATATGATTGTTATTGATGTTAAGCAGTATCAGATTCGACAGTTGTCCGAGATCCTCTGGGATGGAGGTAATCTGATTTTCACTGAGGGAAAGCCCTATCAGATTGGACAGTTGCCTGATCGTCTCTGGGATTTCGGTAATCTCATTGCTACTGAGGTTAAGCACTATCAGATTGGACAGTAGGGTGAGCGCCTCTGGGATCGCTGTAATCTGATTGTTACTGAGGTTAAGTATTTTTAAGTTGGTTAATTGAAGAACAGCATCAGGAAACTCAGTTAACTTATTCCCAACCCATTCTTCTTTCTCCTCATCCCACTTCCCCAACACCAACGTCTCAAGCTGCGTGCACTTGCCAATCTCCGGCGGCAATTCCTCCAACCCCAACCCCGACAAATCCAGTTGGGTCAATTTTTCCTCGGCTGCCCGGTGAATTCGCCGCACTGCTTCCTCTCGCGTCATGCCCTTTGTCTCTCCGTAGGATTCATTTTATTGTGACAGTCAAAACTCAAGAAACCGGGTTTTTTCGAGTTTCTACGACTGCATGGCGTCTTCTGGGCAAAAACCCGGTTTCTGGCCACCCGCGAGGAATCTAAGAAACCGGGTTTTTTCGAGTTTCTACGACTGCATGGCGTCTTCTGGGCAAAAACCCGGTTTCTGGCCACCCGCGA